>DASVUF010000128.1:0-84009 GCA_036387195.1 Pyrinomonadaceae bacterium
CCGCGCGCGCGGCCGCCTCGTCGTCCGCCGGCGCCGGGGCGCGCCCCGCCAGCCCCGCCCCCAACTTCCCCAGCAGGTAGGTGCGCAGCGCCTCCACCCGCAGACGCTCGTCGGCGCGGCGCGCGCCCGACGCCTCCGCCCCGCGCCCGCCGCGCCCGCCGCGCCGGCGCGCGCCCGCGCGCGCAGCCCTCGCCGACTCCCGCGCCTCCCGGCGCCGCCGCTCCTCCTCGTCGCGCTCGCCGTGCAGAAGGTAGCCGGCGAAGCCCTCCGGGTCGGTGACGTGGCCGAGGCGGAAGTCCCAGTCGAGCGTCGCCTCGACCTCGCGCGACCCGCCGCCGTTCGGCATCTTGAGCCGCAGCGGCTCCGGGCCGATGGAGCCGTGCAGGGCGACGTACTCCTCTTCGAGAATCTGGTAGACGTGCAGCGTGACGTCGGGGTTGTTGGGCATGTGGGTCGTCTTGCGCGCGGCGCGCGCGGCGCGGGCGTCCCGCCTTCGGCGCGCCCGTGCGTGGAGTTTGAAATGAGTTCGGAAGAACCTCTGGCCGCCGGGGCGTGGGCGGGCCGCGGCGGCCCGAAGCCTGGACGACGGCGCCGCTGCGGCGGGGCTCGGGCGGCGGCGGCGAAGATTTGCGGAAAACGTCGGCCAAAATAGTCCCGCCGGACACGGTTGTCAACAACTATCTTCCCGCGCGACCGGCCGCGCGCGCGCCGCGGCGCGGCCTCTAAAGGTGATGACGCGCGGCGCGTAAACATTTCCGCGGGCGCACGGCGGGCGCTCGACCGCGGGCGGGCCCGAAGGGCGCCCGCGGCCGCGGGTGCTGGTGTTTGCGCGCGCTCGGAGCGCGTCGGTATAATGCCCCGACCGAAGAGTAGATTCCGCGACGAGCGCGGCGGCGCGCGAGGAGCCGAGAAGCTTGTGACCACGACCGAATCCGCATGTCACGGCACGCCCGAGGGCGCTGCTCTTCACCTTGAGCGCCTCCCGTTCCGCAGCATCCCGCACCAGTCGCGCCTCTTCCTCGAATACCTCGAAGACCCGGCGGCGCTGCGCCGCTACTACCCGGAGGCCGTCCGCTCGCACCCCGAGCTTTCGGAGCGGCGCGCGCGCGTGCTCGAACACCACCGGGCCGACCGCGGCGCGCTCTGCGACGCGCTGGCGGCGGCCAACGAGCGCTGGGGCGCGTCGGCGCGGACGCTTGAGAACGTCGGGCGGCTGCGCTCGGCCGAGTCGGTCGCGGTCGTCACGGGGCAGCAGACGGGGCTCTTCACGGGGCCGCTCTACACGCTCTACAAGGCGCTCTCGGCGGTGAAGCTCGCGGCCTGCCTGACGGCGCGCGGGACGGAGGCCGTGCCCGTCTTCTGGATGGCGACCGAGGACCACGACTGGGAGGAGGTGCAGGCGGCGCACGTCATCGCCTGCGACGGCCGGCTCGCGGGCGTCAGCGTCCCCGACGCGCTCCACCGCGAGGGCGAGCCCGTCGGCGGCGTCACGCTCGACGGGAGCGTCGAGGAGGCCGCCCGGCGCCTCTTCGACCTCGCGCCTTCGAGCGAGTTCCTGCCCGAGCTTGAGCGGCTGGTGCGCGACGCCTACCGGCCGGGGCGCACCTACGGCGAGGCGTTCGCGCGGATGCTCGCGGCGCTGACGGGCGCCTACGGCCTCGTCCTGCTCGACCCGACCGACCCGGCGCTCAAGCGCCTGGCCGCGCCGCTCTACGCCGAGGCCGCGCTCCGCGGCGCGGAGGTGGCCGCGGCGACCGACGCGCGCTCGCGCGAGCTTGTGGCCGCCGGCTACCACGCGCAGGTTCACACGTCGCCCGACTCGTTCCCGCTCTTCCTGATTGACGAAGGGGGCGGGCGCCGCGCGCTCACGCGCACGGGCGAGGGGCGCTACCGCGCGAAGGGCTCGGGGCGCGAGTGGACGGTCGAGGAGCTGGCGGCGCTCGCCTCACAGGAGCCCGAGCGCCTGAGCCCGAACGTCACGCTGCGCGCCGTCGTGCAGGACTACATGCTGCCGACGCTCGCCTACTTCGGCGGCGCGGCCGAGGTCGCCTACTTCGCGCAGACGGCCGAGAGCTACCGCGTGCTGGGCCGCCCCGCGACGCCCATCCTCCACCGCGCCAGCCTGACCGTCGTCGAGCGGCGGACGGGGCGCACGCTCGAACGCTACGGCCTGCGGCTCGAAGACTTCTTCGGCGGGCTCGACCCCGTCATCGCGCGCGTCGTCGAGGAGCACGTCGGGGCCGAGCTGGCCGGCGCGTTCGACGAGGCGGGCGCGACCGTCGGCCGCGCGCTCGACGAGTTGCGCGAGCGGCTGAGCGGCTTCGACCCGACGCTCGCCGACGCGCTCGACGGCGGCCGCCGGAAAATCTCGCACCAGCTCGACGGCCTGCGCGCGCGCTTCCACCGCGCGCAGATGGGGCGCGACCGCGCCGTCCTCCGCCAGCTTGAGCGCGCCGCCACCGCGCTCTACCCCGAGAAGGGGTTGCAGGAGCGCAGCGTCAACGTCACCTCGCTCGTCGCGCGCCACGGCCGCTACTTCGTCGAGTGGGTTCACGACGCCATTGACCTCTCGACCAGCGACCACCAAATCGTCTACCTCTGACGCGCCCCCGGTCCGAAGAACCGCCCGCCCGCGCCCCGCGTATAACCCGACGACACGCCGGAGAGGAGACGCCCACCATGCTCTGCCCGAACTGCGGCACGCGGACGACGAACGAGCACAAGTTCTGCCGCTCGTGCGGGATGAACCTTGAGCCCGTCTCGCGGGCGCTGGCCGCGCACCTCTCGCACGGCGGCGCGGGCGCGGCCGACGCGGCGCGCGAGGCCGAGCGCCGCGTCGCGCGGAGGATGAGGGCGGGGCTGCTGGCGAGCGCCGTCGTCATCGTCTTCGGCGTGCTGCTGCTGGCCGTCATGCCGGGCAAGGCGTTCAGGCTCCTGGGCGTCGTGACGGCGCTCGTCGGCGTCGCCTCCGCGATGGCCTGCGTCCTCTCGACGATGCGCGCGGCGGCCGAAGCCGGCGTCGAGTTAGCCCCGCCCGCGTCGCCCGCCCCGCCCGCGGCCGACGCCGCGGAGGAGGCGGCGACCACCGCCCGCCTCCTCCGCGCGCAGAGCGTCGAGCCCGCCCACAGCGTCGCCGAACGCACGACCGACCTGCTCGGCGTCGAGGTCGAAGAGCGCCGGCCGCGCGACTGAAACGCGCCGCTTTTGCCTAACCCGCCGCCGACTCGCTAAACTGCCAACGCGCGCCGCGTCGAACGGCCGGAACTCGAAACTCGAAACCCGAAACTTCCTATGTCCAAGATACGCGTCCTCTCCGACCACGTCGCCAACCAGATCGCCGCGGGCGAGGTGGTCGAGCGGCCGGCCTCGGTCGCCAAGGAGCTGGTCGAGAACTCGATTGACGCCGGCGCGCGCCGCGTCGAGCTGGATGTCGAGGCCGGCGGCCGGCGCCTGCTGCGCGTCTCGGACGACGGCGAGGGGATGACGCGCGACGATGCCGTGCTCGCCTTCGAGCGCCACGCCACCTCCAAGATAAGCTCGACCGAAGACCTGGAGCGCGTCACCACGCTCGGCTTCCGCGGCGAGGCGCTGGCCTCCATCGCCTCGGTCGCGCGCGTCGAGCTGGTCACGCAGCGGGAGGGCGAGCCCGAAGGGACGCGCGTGCTCATCGAGGGCGGCCGGATGCGCGACGTGGCCCCCGCCGCGCGCCCCCGCGGGACGACCATCGGCGTCCGCGACCTCTTCTTCAACGTCCCCGCGCGCCGCAAGTTCCTGCGCTCCGAGGCGACCGAGACGTTCCACCTGACGAACCTCGTCACGCACTACGCGCTCGCGCACCCGGAAATCAGCTTCGCGCTCACGAACAACGGGCGCGAGGCGCTGCGCTGCGCGCCGGCCGCCGACCTGCGCGAGCGCGCCTACCAGATTTTCGGCGACGAGTTCGTCGAGAGCCTTCTGGCCGTGGCGGGCGGGCGCGAGGGCGTGGCGCGCGTCTCGGGCTACGTCTCGGCCCCGCGCGCGCGCCGCACGACGCGCGACGCGCAGTACCTTTTCGTCAACGGCCGCTTCGTCCGCGACCGCCTCGTCGCGCGCGCCCTGTCCGAAGGCTACCGCTCGGTGCTGCCGCACGGCGTCTACCCTTCGGCGCTGCTCTTTCTGGAAGTGCCGGCCGAGGAGCTGGACGTCAACGTCCACCCGGCCAAGACCGAGGTGCGCTTCCGCCGCGCCTCGGCGGTCTCGGACGCGCTGCGCGAGGCCGTGCGCGCCGCGCTCCACACGGGCGGCTACCTGCGCGCCGAAGACGCCCACCCGGATGAGCGGGCCGGCGCGGGCGGCCTCGCCGGCGCGAACCCGGCGGCGCGCGCCGACGCCGCGCGCCCTTACGAAGACGCGGCGTACGCCGAGGCGCGCGCCGCCTGGGCCTCGACGGCCGACGCCGCGGGCGACCCTTTCGCGCAGCCGCGCGAGGAGGCCGCGCCGCGTCAGGAGGCGATGGAGTTCGGCTGGACGCCCGCGGCCGGCGAGCCGCCGCGGAAGGACGACGGGGGCGGCGGCGGCCGGCGGCCCTCAGCCCCGTCGCCCGAAGCGTTCGCGCGCGGCGGCGCTCACGACGCGACACCTGCCCGAGCCGGCGGAGCGGCAGTCGCGCCGCCCCGCGCCCCGGGCGCTGGCGCCGTCGAGCTTCGCCGCGCGGGGGAAGGCGAGCCGGACTTTCGCCGGGAAGGGTTTGCGGCCGAGTCGCCGGCGCGTGAGGCGGCGGCCGACTCGGGTCTGCCGACGCGCGCGGCGTCCGTCCCGCTGCCGCCGCTCAACTCGGCGGCCGGCATCGTGCGCGAGGTGGCGGCCGAACAGTTGACGGCGAACGTGCGCCCGCTCGGGCAGCTCGAAGAGAGTTTCATCCTCGCGACCGACCCCGAGGGGCTGCTCCTCATAGACCAGCACGCGGCGCACGAGCGCGTCCTGTTCGACAAGTACCGGAGGCTCGAAGAGTCGCGCCGCCCCGAATCGCAGAACCTGCTCGTCCCCGAGACGTTCGACCTCACGCCGGCGCAGGCCGCGTGCTTCGACCACGTGTCGGACGAGTTGGAGTGGCTCGGCTTCTCGCTGACGCGGCTGTCGGGCCGGACGGTGGCGGTGCGCGCCGTGCCGGCCGACCTGCCGCCCTCGGAGGCGCGCAACCTGCTCGCCGAAATCCTCGACACGGTTGACGCCGAGAAGCGCGGCCGCGCGCGCGAGACGCTGCGCGACGAGATAGCCGCCTCGCTCGCCTGCCACGCCGCCATCAAGGTCAACATGCCGCTCACGCACGAGAAGATGCGCTGGCTCATAGACCGCCTGCTGCTCACCTCCTCGCCGACCACCTGCCCGCACGGCCGCCCCGCCATCCTCCGCCTCGCCAAACGCGACATTGAACGCGGCTTCCACCGCCCCTGAAGCCCCACTTTTAAGAGCCCCGGCGGCGCCTGAAACTATTCCCGCGTGCGCGCGCGTGGCTAGAGTCCGGAGAGCGTTCTGAGCAGGAGCCGCGTGTCCGAGAGGTCGGGGAGCACCGCGTCAGGTTCGTGGGGGAGGAGGTCGCCGGCGGCGTAGCCGCGGCCGGTGGCGACGGCGATGGCGCGCGCCCCGAAGTGGCGCGCGCAGGCGATGTCGTTCGGCGTGTCGCCGATGACGACGAACTGTTCGGGACGGAGGTCGAGGCCGAGGTGGGCGTTGATGCGCTCGCGCGCGAGCGCCGGCAGGTCGCGGCGGTCGTGCGAGTCTTCGCCGAAGGCGCCGGGCAGCCGGAAGAAGTCCGCGAGCCCGACCAGGCTGAGCTTCAGCCGCGCGGCCGGCAGCACGTTCCCCGTCAGCAGCGCGTTGAGGTAGCGCGGCGCGCGGTCCAGGGCTTCGAGCGCCTCGCGCGCGCCGGGCAGCGCGTAGAAGACCTGCTCGTCGCGCGTCAGCCGCTCAAGCTCTTCGAGGTAGAGCGGGGCGAACTCGGCCGCGCGGCCGCGCACCTCGTCGGCCGTGAAGCCTTCGTCGCGCAGCGCCTCGGCCACTATCTGCACGTCGGTCATCCCCGACATGCCCACCTCGTCGAGCCGCCCCGTCGTCCCGAAGACGCGCATCAGCACCGGCGTCATGTAGTCCTTAAAGAACCCCGTCCGCCGCGAACGCACCAGCGTCCCGTCAATGTCCCAAAGGATGACGCGCAGGTCTTCTGACATAGAAGGAAGAAGTAGACGGTAAGTCGGCGGCCGGCGTGCGTGAAAGCCTCCGCGGCCGCGCGGCCGTCCCGGCGGCGGCCCTCTACCCGATGACCGCGAGCACGTCGCCGGCGTTGACGGTGGCGCCGGCCTCGGCGCGGAGTTCGGCGACCACGCCGGCCCTCGGCGACTTGAGTTCGTTCTGCATCTTCATCGCCTCGACGACGACGACCGGCTGCCCCGGCTCGACGGCCTGCCCCGGCTCGACCAGCACGCGCACGACCTTGCCGGGCATCGGCGCCTTTATCTGCGCGCTCCCGCCCTGCTCGCCGCCGGCCGCGCCCGCGCCGCGCAGACGCTTCGGGTCGGCCAGGCTCACGCCGTACTCGCGCGCGCCGACCGAGACGCGCAGGCTCCCGCGCCCGCCGCCCGGCGCCGCGCCCGGCTCCGCGCCCACGCGGCACTCGTAGACGCGCCCGCCGTGCGTCAGCAGGTACTCGCCCGCGCCCAGCGAGCGCGCCTCCAGCTCGTAGCGCCGGCCGCCCACGTCCGCGAAGACGCGCCCGCCCTCGCGCCGCACCTCCAGCGCCACCTTCTCGCCGTCAATCTCCGCGTTGAGTTTCATCTGTGTAAGGGGGCGGCCCGCGCTCAGTCCCGCGACCGCTGGAGCGCGGCGCGGCCGGCCAGTTTCCAGCGGCTCGGGGGCGCGGCCGGTTGCTGTTGTTGAGAGCCGTTCCGCGCGGGCTCTGCGTAGGCGAGCGCGGCGGCGATGAGGGCCACGTCGCGGCGCGCGGCCTCGGGCGAGTCGGGGGCGTCCCCGGCGCGGGCCGCGGCCGCGGCCGCGCGGCGCTCGTTGAAGCGGGGGATGAAGCCGGTGTCGAGCCGGCCGGCCACGAACTCCTCGTCGCGCATCACCTCGCGGAAGAAGGGCAGCGTGGTCTTGATGCCGCCGACGGCGTACTCGTCGAGCGCGCGCCGCATCCGCTCGATGGCCTCCATGCGCGTGCGCCCCCAGGTGGCGAGCTTGGATATCATCGGGTCGTAATAGATGGAGACTTCCGCGCCCTCGTAGACGCCGCCGTCGTCGCGCACGCCCGGCCCCGCCGGCACGCGCAGGGCGGTGATGAGGCCGGGGCTCGGCATGAAGTTCTGCTCGGGGTCTTCGGCGTAGACGCGGCACTCGACGGCGTGCCCGGTCAGCCGCACGTCCTCCTGCGTGAACGAGAGCGGGAGCCCGGCCGCGACCCTTATCTGCTCGCGCACGAGGTCGAAACCCGTCACCAGCTCCGTGACCGGGTGCTCGACCTGCAAACGCGTGTTCATTTCGAGGAAGTAGAAGTCGCGCGTCACGTCCGAGACGAGGAACTCGACCGTGCCCGCGCCGACGTAGTTCGCGGCGCGCGCGATGCGGACGGCCGCCGCGCCCATCGCCTCGCGCAGCGCGGGGTCGCCTATCGGCGAGGGGCACTCCTCGATGACCTTCTGGTGGCGGCGCTGGATGGAGCACTCGCGCTCGCCCAGGTGGACGGTGGCGCCGTGCGCGTCGGCGAAGACCTGTATCTCGACGTGGCGCGGGCGCTCGACCGCCTTCTCGATGTAGACCGACGGGTCGCCGAAGGCCGAGGCCGCCTCGGACCGCGCCGTCTCGAAGGCCGAGGGCAGCTCGTCGGCACCCGCGACGAGGCGCATGCCCTTGCCGCCGCCGCCGGCCGCGGCCTTGAGCATCACGGGGTAGCCGACGCGCGCGGCCGTCGCCAGCGCCTCCTCTATCGTCTCGACCGACGTGCTCGTGCCCGGCACGACGGGCGCGCCCGCCGCCTCGGCCGCGCGCCGCGCGCTCGTCTTCGAGCCCATCAGCTCCATGGACTCGGGGCCGGGGCCGATGAAGACCAGCCCGGCCTCGACGACCGCGCGCGCGAACGCGGCGTTCTCCGACAGGAACCCGTAGCCCGGGTGGACGGCCTCGGCGCCGCTGCGCAGCGCGGCCTCGATGACGCGGTCCGCGCGCAGGTAGCTCTCGGCCGACGGCGCGGGCCCCAGCAGGTGCGCCTCGTCGGCGAGCCGCACGTGCAGCGCCGCGGCGTCGGCCTCCGAGTAGACCGCGACCGGCGAGATGTCCAACTCCCTGCACGCGCGCATGACGCGCACGGCTATCTCGCCCCGGTTGGCGATGAGAATCTTTTTGAACATAAAAAAGTAGACGGCGGACGGCGGACGGCGGCCGGTGGGAAACCTTCGCAGCCGGGCGGCCGGGTTGTCAACCTCGGCCTCGGCCGGGCGGAGCCCGCCGGCTACTGACTGCCGTCCGCCGCCCGGCCGCCCTCACACGACCAGCGAGTTGCCCGGCTGGCGCGGGTTGAAGCGGACGGTGACGCGCGCGCCGGGGAAGTAGTCGCCGGCGCGCGCCCGCTGCGCGGCGTCGAGCAGTTGCGACGACTCGTACTCGACGCCGTTGATCTCATAGTTGTAGAAGACCTGCGTGATGGCGCCGGCCTCGTCGGTGATGACGTCGAAGATGGAGCCCTCGGTGATGCGGCCGCCGCGGAGCAGGGCGTCGCGCCGCTCGCGCTCGGCCTCGCCGTCGCCCTTCCTGCGTTTGAAGATGTCGCGGAGTCCCATAAGCCCTGTTCGCACGCCCCGCGCGCGCTCAGTGCGCGCGCGCCCTGGCGGGCGTCGGCGAGGCGGCGATGGCCGCGCCCGCCGCCCTGTGCGCGGCCGGCGCGGCGTCGAGGATGCGGCCGTCGCGTATGTAGAGGTCGTCGGCCGTGCCCAGCACGCGGTCGCGGCCGGGCAGCGCGAGCGCGTAGTTGGTCAGCGCGATGCCGGCGCCGGGCATGTCCTCGGCGCCCGGCGCGCGCGCGGCGGCGGCCAGCGCGCTCACGCGCCGACGGCCGCGCGACTTGCCGCGCGCCGTCGAGAGCGACGCGAGGTCGGCCTCGGGCTTGTACTCGCCGGGCGCGACCGTCGCCAGCAGCCGCGCGACCGAGCCGTCCGGGTCTTCGAGCCGGCGCAGGTCCGCGAGCGCCGCCGGGTACGTGCCGAAGCGCCTGCGGTAGCGCGCCAGCGCCAAATCCGTCTCGTAGAGCACGGCGTTCTCGCCCGCGCGCCGCGCCAGTTCGCGCATGCGCAGGCGCTCGGGAATCGTCACGCCGATTAAGGCCGAGAGCAGGAGCGCGACCGACATCGTCAGCGCGAGCCCGGCGCGCGCGTGCGCGTGGCCGACGAAGCGCGCCGGCTCGCGCCGCATGCGCGCGCGCAGCCACAGGCAGAGCCCCGAGAGCGCGAACCCCGCCGGGAGCGCCGTCCACTTCAGGCGCCACGCGGCTGTCTCGGCCGCGCGCAGCAACGCCCTCGGCGAGAGCGAGAACTCCTCGAAGCCGAGCAGCGCGCCGGCCGTCGAGCCCGCGAGCGCCGCCAGCATCAGCAGCCCCGCGGCCGACGCCGCCAGCGCGTGGCCGTAGCCGGGCAACTCGCGCTCGGGGCGCGCCAGCGGCGGCCCCACGGGCCGCGCGCCGCACCCCGCGCAGCCCTCGCCGAACCCGCCTTCAAGGCTCCCGCCGCAGCATGGACAGATGTTCAAGGGCGCACCTCAGAAGGAAGCGCCGAGCGCCGAGGGCTGATGACTGAGTGGAGGCGAGACGCCTCTCATCACTCAGCCCTCAGTCCTCGGCGCTCGGCGCTCGGCAATCACTCCCCCTTGGTCAGCGCGGGGCTCGGGCGGGGCTCGCCGCGGTGGCGCGCGCGCCCCTGCCGCCCTGCGTCGGTGTTTGATGCGCCCTCGGGGCCGGCGGGTGGCTCGGCCGGGGCCGCGTCGCGCGCCTCAGGGGCGGGCGCCGGCGCGCGCGTCTCGGCGGCGGCCGGCGCCTGCTGGAGGTTCAACTCCCGCCAGGTGTGGTAGACCCTGTAGGCGAACGTCCAGAACGAGCCGACGGCCAGAATCCAGAGCACGGCCGGCATGCGGTTGGCGAAGGGGCTCTCGGAGCCGGGGAACGTGGAGAGCGCGCCGATGATGAGCAGCACGACGCGCTCGGGGCGGCGCAGGAAGCCGACGTCGCACTTCGGGATGAGGCTCTCGGCGCGGGCCGAGGCGTAGGAGACGAGGACGGAGCCGACCATCGCGAGCCCGGCCAGCAGGACGTTGAGCGTCGAGTGGTACTCGGTGTCGCGCGCGTAGAAGGTCATCAGGCCGACGAAGGCGGCCATGTCCGAGACGCGGTCGAGCGTCGAGTCGAGGAAGCCGCCGAAGCGCGTGACCTGCCCCGTGCGGCGCGCGACCTGCCCGTCGAGCATGTCGAAGAGGTTGGCGACGATGAGGATGACGCCGGCCCAGAAGAAGTGGCCGAGCCCGAACAGCACCCCCGAGAGGACGTTGATGGAGACGCCGATGACCGTCAGCGCGTTCGGGTTGATGCGCCGGCGCGCCAGCCCGCGCACCATCGCCCCGATGATTCGGCTCGCGCCGCGTCCGATGCTCGCCCCGAACAAGTGTTGAAGTCCCTCTTACCGCGCCCTGACGTATGGGAAGACGCGCACACGCGCACGCCCCGAATGAATGACGGTTCATCATAGGAACGCGCCGGAAGGCTTGTCAAGGAAGTGCCCGGAGCGCCGCCGCCGGCCGCCGCCTCAGAAGAAGAGCCGCCAGATTTTGCCGTCGAACTCGGATATCCAGAGCGACCGGCCGTCCCACGCCAGCCCGGTCGCGCGCCTGACGGCCGGCAGGAAGTAGTCGGAGGTGACGCTTCCGGTCGCGGGGTCGATGGCCGACAGGCGGTTGTCCTTCGCGTGCCAGAGCCGCGAGCCGTCCCACGTCAGGCCGTGGACGCCGTCGTTCGGCGTCCCCGCGGGGAGCGGGTAGCGCGCGACGACCCCCCCCGTCTCCGGGTCGAGCTTGAGCAGCGCCTGCGTCTGCGAGGCGGGGAGGTCGTACCTGAACCAGTGCCACGCCACCCAGACGTGCGCGCCGTCGCAGGCGAGCCCGGCGTAACTCTGGCTCGCCTTGCCCCCGGCCTGCCGCACCCTGAAGACGCGCCCGACCTTCCAGTCGCGCGTGTCCACGTAGCCGAACGACTCGCCGTAGGAGCCGCCGACCCACAGCCGCCCGCCCTCGAAGCAGGCGCCGCCCGGGCTCTTGAACGCGCCCGCCACGTCGGCGACGGCGTCGTGACGCCCCTGCTCGCGGCTCGGCTCCCAGTCGAGCGTCTCGGGGTCGAGGCGCGCGTGCCGCCCGTCCCCGTGGTAGAGCATCACCCAGATTTTTTCGCCGTCGTAGGCGATGCTCGAAATCCGCTTCGGGAGCCCCTCGGGCAGCTCGGCGACGAGGCGGAGCGAGTCGAGCCTCGGCTCGCCGCCCGATTGCGCGCGCGCCCCGGCGGCGGCGCAGAGCGCGAACGCGAGCGCGGCGAAGAGCGGCGCTCGCGCGTTCGGCCTGACTCTCGGCATCAAGGTTTCCCCCCTTCCGAAGCGTTCACGCCGCGCGGGGCGAAATGTTCCGGCGCGGGGCGCTCAGCCCTCGGCCTGCGGCTGCTGGTCGTGGAGCGTGGTGAGCTTTTTGATCTCGAAGTTGCGCGCGCCGCTCGGCGTGCGCACCGAGACCTCGTCGCCCTCCTCGCGCCCCATCAGGCTGCGGCCGACGGGCGAGGTGGTCGAGATGAGGCCGGCGTTGGGGTCGGACTCCTCCGGGGTGACGAGGCGGTAGGTGACCTCCTCCTCGCGCTCGGCGTCGTAGAGGACGAGCGTGGAGCCGTAGGCCGCCTTGCCGCGCGGGACTTTCGAGAGGTCAATGGAGGAGACCTCCCGCAGCCGCTGGCGGAGCTGCTGGATGCGCGCCTGCACGAACTGCTGGCGCGCGAGCGCGGCGTGGTACTCGGCGTTCTCGCGCAGGTCGCCCCACTCCTTCGCCGTCTTGATCTGCTGCGGCAGCACCACCCTCAGCTCCTGATCCAGCTCGTCCAGCTCCTGCTGTAGCTTCTGCTTGACGGCCTCTGTCACTTCGCTACTCCTCCGTTCGTGTTCTTGAGAGCCCCGAGATTATAACTCAAAAGCCGGCGGCCGACGGCCCCCGCGCCCCTCACTCGCACCCCTCGGCGTGGTGGTGCTCGTCCTCGTCGGGCGCGCCGAACGAGACGCCGACGTCGCGCGCCGTGCGGATGAGCTGGCTCTCGGGCGGGACGGTCTTGAGGCTGGCCGTGGCCTCTTCGAGCGGGACGGTGCGGACGTTGGCGGCGTGCAGGCCGACCATCACGCCGCGCTTGCCGCGCGCCAGCGCCCGCACCGCCGCCGAGCCGAAGTTGGTGGCGAGCATGCGGTCGAAGGCGTTGGGGCTGCCGCCGCGCTGGAGGTGCCCGAGGACGACGCAGCGCGCCTCCTTGTCGGTCATCGCCGACAGCTCGTGCGCGAGGTGGTGGCCGATGCCGCCGAGCCGCGGCGCGCTCTCGCGGTCGCCCTGGTCGAGGTAGACCTCGTGCCCCTCGACCTCCTTCGCGCCCTCGGAGACGACGATGATGGTGAACTGCGAGCCGCACGCGTCGCGCCGGCGCACCTTCTCCGCGACCTTCCCGACCGAGAACGGAATCTCCGGGATGAGGATGACGTCCGCGCCGCCCGAGAGCCCCGAGTGGAGGGCTATCCAGCCGGTGTGGCGGCCCATCACTTCGAGCACCATCACGCGGTCGTGCGACTCGGCGGTCGTGTGCAGGCGGTCGAGCGCCTCGGTGGCGATGTCGAGCGCGGTCATGAAGCCGAAGGTCAGCTCGGTGGCCGCGAGGTCGTTGTCGATGGTCTTCGGCACGCCGACGACGGGGAAGCCCCGGCGGTGGAACTCGTACGCGATGGCGAGCGTGCCCTCGCCGCCGACGGCGACGAGCGCCTCCACGCCGAGCCGCCCGAGGTTGTCGATGGCCTCGCGGTAGACCTCCTCGGGCATGGCCGTCGAGCCGTCCTTGTGGCGGACGACGAAGCGGCCGCGGTTGCGCGTCCCCAGAATCGTCCCGCCGCGCGGCAGCAGGCCGCGCACGTCCGCCGGCGTCAGCTCGCGCGCGCGCGTCTCGCCCAGAAGCCCCTCGAAGCTGTCCTCGATGCCGACGACGCGCATCCCGTACTCGCCCACCGCCGTCTTCACCGCCGCGCGGATGACCGCGTTCAGCCCCGGCGCGTCGCCCCCTCCCGTCACGATTCCGATTGTCTTCATAGTTCGAGTGCTGAGGACTCAGTACTGAGGACTGAGGACTGAGTGGAAGGCGAGACGCCCCTCATCACTCAGTCCCCAGTCCCCAGTCCTGAGTCCTTATCCTATCCCTATCCCTTGGCCTTCACTCTGGGCGGCTCGTACTGTTCGCCGTACTCGGGGTATTCGCGCGTGACGACTTCGCCGGGGCGCGTGTTCTCCGTGAGCAGCAGCAGCGCGTCGCGCAGCACCTGCCTTTGCAGCTCGCGCATGCCGGGGCGCCCCATGCTGTTGCCCACCTTGAAGCCCTTCGGGTAGAGCGCGCGCGGCGGGCGCATCTGCGCCGAGACCTCGGGGCTGACCGTGACGAGCACCGTGGGGATGCCGCGCATCTCGATTTCACGTTGTACCGCGACGACCGTGCGGTGGCACACGTTCGGTCAACCGCCCGTCAGCAGCACCACGTCGGCGCGCGACCCCTTGTCTATCTCGTTGGCGATCTCGGGCGCCGTGCCCTCGTACATCGCCTTGAGCTGCATCGTGTAGCCCATGTAGCCGACGTGCTTCTTGGCGACCTCCTTGACGAAGCCCTCGGCCTTCAGGTCGCGCAGCGCGTCGAGCGGGAAGACGACGTTGATGTCCGAGTCGGCGTCCGCGTGGTCGTAGTGGTGGTGCGTCACCATCAGGTCGGACGCGTCGGCGTCCTCGGGGATGACGCGGAAGGAGAGGTCGCCCAGCTCGTCCGCGATGTTGAAGGGCTCCTGCCCCCTGAGGTGGACGCCCGCCGCCGTGACGATGGCGACCGTCGCCCGCGCCAGCTCGCCGTCGAACGGCGTGAACGGCACACACTTTCTCGAAAGCGTCATGACTTTGCTGCCCCTTACTGTTCTGCTTTTGCCCGCGAGGTTAGCCCAATTGTGTCGCTAAAGCGTCACGGGCCGCAGCCCCTTCGGGCGCGTGCGCCCGGGTGGGTTGCGGCCCGCCGGTCGTAGGTTTAAAGCCCAGCGCCCGCCGCCTAGAGCTTGCGGAGCACCTCGAAGAGGTCTTCGTTGTCGGGCTGGTCGCCGATGTCGTGGATGTCCTTGTAGGCGAGCTTGCCGTCCTTGTCCACGATGAAGAGCGCGCGCTCCGAGATGCCGCCCTCGGTGCGGTACGCGCCGTAGAGTCGTGCGACCTCGCCCTTGGGCTCGAAGTCACTCAGAAGGTCGTAGGTGAGTCCGCCGAGCGACTTGGCCCAGGCGGTGTTACACGGGACGCTGTCAACGCTTATGCCCAGAACCTGAGCATCGTAGCCCTTGAAGCGTTCGAGGTCGGCCTCGTACGCGGGCATCTGCGCAGTTCAAACGGGCGTCCACGCCAGCGGGTAGAATGCGATGACGACGTTGTTCTTGCCGCGAAAGTCCGAGAGCTTCACCTTCTTGCCCTTCTCAAGATGGCTCGGCAGCTCGAAGTCCGGGGCCACGTCTCCGACTTCTGGCATCAGAGTCTCTCCTCCGTGACTGAATTTAAGTTTCGGTCGAACCGATGCCCCAAGGCTACAACTCCGCCGGGGCGATTTCAAGCGGCGCGGCCCCGCGTTGAACCCGCGCGCGCTCCCGTGCTTCAATGAGCCCGGGGAAAAGGAAGGCGCGGAATGAGTCAGTCTCAGGTCACCATCACGAAGCGGGGCGCGGAGCGGGCGCGCGGCGGCCACCTCTGGGTCTACCGCAGCGACGTGCGCGACGCGGGCGCGGCCGAGGGCGGCGAGGTCGTGCGCGTGCGCGACGAGCGCGGGCGCCCCGTCGGCCGGGCGTTCTACTCGGCGCGCTCGGAGATAGCGCTGCGGCTGCTGACGGCGCGCGACGAGGAGGTAGACCGCGGGTGGTGGCGCGCGCGGCTGCGCGCCGCCGCCGCGCGCAGGGAAGGACTCGGGCGCGAGGCCGACGCCTTCCGCCTCGTCTACTCGGAGGGCGACCTGCTGCCGTCGCTCATCGTGGACAGGTACGCCGACGCGCTCGTCATCCAGACGCTCTCGCAGGGGGCCGACGCGCTCAAGGGGCTGTTCGTCGAGCTGCTGGCCGAGGAGTTCGCGCCGCGCTCCATCGTCGAGCGCAACGACGTGCGCGTGCGCGCGCTCGAAGGGCTGCCCCTGCTGGCGGGCGTGCTCTACGGCGAGGAGCCGGGCGAGTTCGAGGTCGCGCAGCACGGCGTGCGCTTCCGCGTCGCGCCGCTCGGCGGGCAGAAGACCGGCGCCTTCCTCGACCAGCGCGAGAACCACCTCGCCGCGCGGGCCTACGCGCGGGGGCGCGCGCTCGACTGCTTCACCTTCAACGGCGGCTTCGCGCTGAGCATGGCCGGGGCGTGCGAGAGCGTGCTGGGGCTCGACGTGTCGGCCGAGGCGGTCGCGGCCTCGCGCCGCAACGCGGAGCTGAACGGCGCGGCCAACGTCGAGTTCCGCGAGGCGAACGTCTTCGACGCGCTGCACGAGATGGAGGCGGCGGGCGAGCGCTTCGACACCGTCGTCCTCGACCCGCCGGCCTTCGCCAAGAACCGCGCGAGCGTCGCGGCGGCCGCGCGCGGCTACAAGGAGATAAACCTCCGCGCGCTCAAGATGCTCGCGCCCGGCGGCCACCTCGTCACCTGCACCTGCTCCTACCACATGACAGAGCCGCTCTTCCTCGAAGTGCTCGCCGAGGCCGCCCGCGACGCGCGCCGCCGCGTGCAGGTGGTCGAGCGCCGCACGCAGTCGCGCGACCACCCCGTCCTGCTCGGCGTCCCCGAAACCCTCTACCTGAAATGCGTCGTCGCGCGCGCCCTCGACTGACGACGACGCGCGCGACGCTCCAACCTCCGGCTTCTAGAAAACCCCCGGCCTACTCCACCGTCACCGACTTGGCGAGGTTGCGCGGCTGGTCCACGTCGCAGCCGCGCCGGACGGCGATGTGGTAGGCGAGGAGCTGGAGCGGGATGATGGCGAGTATCGGCGAGAGCAGGTCGGAGGACTCGGGGATGGAGATGACGTGGTCGGAGACGTCCGCCGACATCTCGTCGCCCTCGGTCAGCACCGAGATGACGACGCCCTCGCGCGCCTTGACCTCGACGATGTTGGAGTGGGTCTTCTCGTAGCGCAGCTCGGAGGCGCGGTCGCCCTCCTCGCGCGGGTTGACGACGACGACGGGCAGGCGCTCGTCGATGAGCGCGTTCGGCCCGTGCTTCATCTCGCCGGCCGGGTACCCCTCCGCGTGGATGTAGGAAATCTCCTTGAGCTTGAGCGCGCCTTCGAGCGCGACCGTGAAGTTGATGCCGCGGCCGAGGTAGAGGAAGTCGGTCGCGCGGTGGAACTCGCGCGCCAGCTCCTCCAGCTCGTCCGACTCCGAGAGCAGGTGCTCTATCTTCACGGGCAGCTCGGCCAGTTGCTGCGCGTGGCGCTTCGACTCGTCTTCGGAGAGCGCGCCGCGCAGCTGCCCGAGGTACATCGCGAACAGGTAGAGCGCTATCATCTGCGACGTGAACGCCTTGGTCGAGGCGACGCCTATCTCGGGGCCGGCGTGCGTGAGGATGGAGCCGTCCGACTCGCGCGTGATCATCGAGCCCTGCACGTTGCAGATGGCGAGGACCTTCGAGCCGCGCTCCTTGGCCTCCCTGAGCGCGGCGATGGTGTCGGCCGTCTCGCCCGACTGCGAGATGACGAGGAGCAGCGTCCGCTCCGTCATCACCGGGTCGCGGTAGCGGAACTCCGAGGCGTAGTCCACCTCGACGGGCACGCGCGCCAGCTGCTCTATCATGTACTTGCCGGCGAGCCCGGCGTGCCAGGACGTGCCGCAGGCGGCGACGAGGATGCGGTCGAAGGACTTGAACTCGGCGGGCGTGATGTCCATCTCGTCGAGGTAGACGCGCCCCGTGTCGAGCGAGACGCGCCCCTGCACGGTGTCCCTGACCGCGCGCGGCTGCTCGTAAATCTCCTTGAGCATGAAGTGCTTGAACCCGCCCTTCTCGGCCATGATCGGGTCCCAGGTGATGCGCTGCGTGTGCGGCTCGACGGCGTTGCCCTCGAAGTCGGCGACGCGCACCGAGTCCTTGGTGAGCACGGCCAGCTCGCCGTCGCCGAGGAAGAAGACGTCGCGCGTGTGCTGGAGGATGGGCGGCACGTCGGAGGCGACGAAGTACTCGCCGTCGCCGAGGCCGATGACGACGGGCGGCCCCTGGCGGACGGCGATGATGGTGTCGGGCTCGTCGGTCGAGATGATGGAGAGCGCGAAGATGCCGCGCAGCTCGCGCACCGCGCGGCAGACCGCCTTCTCGAACGACTCCTCGGTCTTCAGGTGCTCCTCGACGAGGTGCGCGACGACCTCGGTGTCGGTCTCGGTGACGAAGCGGTGGTCGGATTTGCGCAGGCGGTCCTTGAGCTGGATGTAGTTCTCGATGATGCCGTTGTGGACGACGACGACGCGGCCCGTGCAGTCGCGGTGCGGGTGCGCGTTCTCCTCGGTGGGGCGGCCGTGCGTGGCCCAGCGCGTGTGGCCGATGCCGTAGGCGCCGTCGAGCGGCTTGAGCCGGATGGCCTCTTCGAGGTTGCGCAGCTTGCCCTCGGCGCGGCGGATGTCGAGGCGCCCGCCCTCGTCCACGACCGCGATGCCCGCGGAGTCGTAACCGCGGTATTCGAGCTTCCTCAGCCCGTCGAGGATGACGGGGACGACCTGCTTGTTTCCGACGTAGCCGACAATGCCACACATAATTCGATAAACCTCTTTCGTCTGTGGTTGCTGAATTGAGGTTGGAAGGGCGGGGCCGCGCGGGCCCCTCATTGTTTACTGCCCGTCGCCCGTGGGCGCCGCGACCGGCTCGCCCGCCGCGTCGCCGCCGCCGCCGCCCGCGCCCTCGCCGGCCGGCGGCCTGTCGGCCGTCTCGCCCTCGCGCGGCAGCCTCTTCTTCACCTTCGCCGGGACGCCGGCGACGAGCGTGTCGGGCGCGACGTCCTCGGTGACGACCGAGCCCGCGCCCGTAACCGAGCGCGCGCCGACGCGGACGGGCGCCACGAGCATCGTGTCCGAGCCGATTTTGACGTCGTGCTCGATGACGGTCGGGTGCTTGTTCTTGCCGTCGTAGTTGCAGGTGACGGTGCCCGCGCCGATGTTGGCGCGCTCGCCCACCTCGGCGTCGCCGAGGTAGGTCAGGTGCATGGCCTTCGACTTCGACCCGAGCCGCGACTTCTTCATCTCGACGAAGTTGCCGACGGCCGAGCCGCCCTCCATCCGCGCGCCCATCCGCAGGTGCGCGAACGGGCCGACCGTGCAGTGGTCGGCGACCTCCGAGTCCACGATGAGGCAGTGGTCCTTGACGGTGACGCCGTTGCCGACGCGCGAGTCGGCGATGCGCGAGCCGGGGCCGATCTCGCAGCCCTCGCCGATGACCGTGCGCCCCTCGACGTGGACGTTCGGGTGGAGCGTCGTGTCGCGGCCGATCTGCGCGTCGGGGCTGACGTAGGTGTGCTGCGGGTCGATGACGGTCACGCCCGAGTTGAGCATCAGGCTCCGCAGCGTCCGCAGACGCAGGATGCGCTCGAACTCCGACAGCTCGACCCGCGTGTTGATGCCCGAGACTTCGCGCGCGTCGGTGTGCGTGTAGACGGAAACGTCCTCGCCGTCGGCGCGCAGTATGGCCGGCACGTCGGTCAGGTAGAACTCGCCCTGCGCGTTCTCCGGGCGGACGCGCTCCAGCGCGCGGAAGAGGAGCCGCGTCTCGAAGCAGTAGATGCCGGCGTTGACCTCGGTGAGCTGGCGCTCCTCTGGGGTGGCGTCCTTCTGCTCGACTATCTTCTGGAAGCGCCCCTCGTCGTCGCGCACGACGCGGCCGTAGCCTGTCGGGTCTTCGAGCCGGACGGCCATCAGCGTGCAGGCCGCGCCGCGCCCGCGGTGCGTGCGGTGCTGGTGGACGAGCGAGCCGAGCGTCTCGGCCCTCACCAGCGGCACGTCGCCCGAGAGGACGAGCAGCGTCGAGTCGGCCTCGCCCAGCGCCGCGCGCGCGGCGAAGACCGCGTCGCCCGTGCCGCGCTGCTCGGTCTGCGTGACGAAGACCGCGCCGCCCTCGCCCAACTCGGCGCGCACCGCGCGCTCGACCTCGCCGGCCTGGTGGCCGACGACGACGTAGACCGGCCGCTCGCCCTTGACCAGCGCCGACGCCGTGCGGCAGACGTGCGCCACCAGCGGGCGGCCGCCGAGGCGGTGCAGCACCTTCGCCGTCGAGGAGCGCATGCGCGTGCCGAGCCCCGCCGCCAGAATCAGGATGTCGAGCGGCGCGCTCTGCGTCTGCGAGGGTTGCGGCTGCTGTGGCTGTCTCTCCATAGGGTCGCTTCAGCGCGCGGCGGACGTCGTGACGGCCTGGTGCGCGCAGGCCTTCTCGTAGCAGGCCAGGATGACCCGCGCCAGTTTCTCGGGGCTGTGCCTGACCTTCTCGCCGTCGTCGAGCAGGTCGGCGCGCACGACCTCGGCCTCGCCGCCGAACTCCTCCTCCAGCTTGTGGTCCGTGAGCCCTATCTGGCGCGCGCCCTCGGCGGCGTAGGCTTCGGACTGCGCGCGGCTGACGGGGCGGTCGTTGACGACCACGAAGTCGAACCCGATCTCGGGCGCGTAGGACTTGACGACCTCGATGTGCCTGCGCGCCGTGTAGCCGTCGGTCTCGCCCGGCTGCGTCATCAGGTTGCAGATGAAGATTTTGACCGCCGGCGACTGGCCGATGGTCTCGGCCACGCGCGCCACCAGGAGGTTGGGCAGGATGGACGTGTAGAGCGAGCCGGGCCCGACCGTGATGATGTCGGCCACGCGGACGGCCGCGAGCGCCTCGGGGAGCGGGAGACACTGCTCGGGCTCCAGCCGCAGGCGCCTGACGGCCGAGCGCGCCGCCGTGATGCGCGTCTCGCCGCGCACCTCGCGCCCGTCCTCCAACTCCGCCACGAGCCGCACGTCGTTCAGCGTCGCGGGGTAGATGCGCCCCTTGCTCGCCAGGACCTCCGAGGAGAGGCGGACGGCCTCGACGAAGTCGCCCGTCACCTCGGTCAGCGCCGCGAGGAAGAGGTTGCCGAAGCTGTGGCCGCCCAGGCCGCCCTCGCCGCGGAAGCGGTGCTGGAAGAGGCGCGAAAGCAGCGTCGAGTCTTCCGAGAGCGCGACCATGCAGTTGCGTATGTCGCCCGGCGGGAGCATCTGCAACTCGTCGCGCAGCCGGCCCGAACTGCCGCCGTCGTCCGAGACGGTCACGATGGCCGAGAGCGCTTCGAGCCACAACCCGCCGCGCCCGTAGTCGCCCACAAGCTCCTTCAAGCCCGAGAGCACGGTGGACAGACCCGTGCCGCCTCCGATGGCGACGAGCTTCAGGCCGTGCTCAAGGCTCGACTGCAAATTCTTCAGGACTCCTCGGGGTGAAACTGGGCCGGCCCACGCCGGCGTAGGAAATCATACTTGAAAGACGTAGGCTTTCAAAGGAGTTAAATCGGGGAGGGGAACGGGGCGGCCGCGGCGGGGGCGTTCGGCCGCCGCGCTTCAGGAACGCGAGTTGGGGAAAACGATGCGCTCGAACTCCGGGTCGTTGCGCAGGACGGCCAGGTCGGCGTCGGCCTGCGCGCGGACTCTGAGCACGGGTTTCAGCTCGACGGCGCGCTCCAAAGCCTGTAGCGCCGACTCGACCGAGCCGAGGCGCGCGCGGGCGGCCGCGAGCGCGTAGTGCGTGTCGGCGGCCTCGGGGTCGCGCTTGAGGGCGCGCTCGAAAAGCTCCTGCGCCGAGACGAAGTCGCCGCGGTTGAGTTCGATAACGCCGCGGTCGTAGAGCGAGTCGGGGTCGCGCGGGAGCGCCGCCTCCGTGCGGAGGCGCGCCTCGGCGATAATCAGGTAGGTGCGCGCGCGCGCGGCCACCTCGGAGACGCCCGCGTGCTGCTCGATGAGCGCGCGGAAGTGCTCGCGCGCCGCCGCGAAGTTCCCGCGTGTGAAGTCTTTATGGGCGCGCTCGAAGGCTTTGAGCGCCGCGGCCTCGTCGCGCGACGGCTGGCGCGGGGGCGCGGGCGCGTGCCGCGGAGTCGCCGCGCCTTTGTGAGCCGCAGGGGCGGTCTTGGTCGCCGCGGCCCTGGGGGCCGGAGCCTTAGACGGCGCGCCCTTCTGAGGCTGAGGCTGCGGCCTGCCCTGCGCAGCGCCCTTTTTGGCGGAGGCGGAGGCGGCGGGGCGCGACGGCGCGGCCTCGTGCGCCTTGGCAGGAGCCTTTTTCGCGGGCGCAGGCGTCGCGTCGCGGCTCGACTTTTTCGGAGCCGCGGGCTGTTTGGCTGCGGGGCGTGTCGGTTTTGAAGATTTTGGGGCCGCGGAGGACTTCGCGGGGGCGGCTTTCCGCACGGGCGCCTTCTCGGCCTCCGCGCGTTTGGGCTTGGGCTTCGCGGCCGCGGCGGTCAGCTTGCGGCTCCTGGCCGAAGACTTTGGCGCAGCGCTCGGTGCAGGGCGGGAGGAGCTTCTTTTTGCACCCTTGATGACTGGATCGCTCATGCGAAGCACTCGCTTTTCAGAGAACGCTTCCCCCTCGTCAGGGAAGCCGCCGACCTCCGGCAGCTTAACACACGAAAGGGTCTAAATCAACTGGCAAGTAGGATTTGCGGGCGATTCGCGGGCGCCAGAGCGGGTTAAACATTGGCCCTCATACAAAAACTATTGAAGTCATCTTTGGCCGTATGCTAGAGTCCATATGGCGCGTGTGGGACGCCGGCGGACGGCCTCCAGGCGCGCAGATGCCGGCCGCCAAAGCTATGAGACAACTCTCCTGAATTCTTCATTTAAGTTCTTCGGCCGCGCCGCCTCGACCCACGCCCCGGGAATTCACCCAACAGTCCGCATCCTGCGAGAGAAAGAGCCAGTGTACGAATGACAGACACTCCTATCATTATGCACGAGCAGCAGTTTCAAGAGCTCAGGCAAATCCTGGGCAAGCTGCGGCTCGAATCTTTTTCCCGCGTAGTCTTTCTCGTGGACAAGAACGGCCAGCAGATTGCGACGCACGGCGATGTCGGCGACCTGGACACGACGAGCCTGGCGAGTTTGGCGGCCGGCAACGTCGCGGCCACGGGCGGGATGGCGCGCCTCATCGGCGAGAAGGAGTTCCCGACGCTCTCGCACGAGGGCGAGCGCGAGAGCATCCACATCTGCATCATCGGCCGCGTCCTGCTCGTCGTCGTCTTCGACGAGCGCTCCAGCCTCGGCCTGGTCAAGCTGCGGGTCAAGCAGGCTTCGCGCGACCTCTCCGCGCTCTTCGACGAGTTGGAGCGCCTGGCCGCGGCGCGGCGCGACTCGGAGGAGGCGCTCTTCGCCGAAATCACGGACGACGACATAGACAGCCTCTTCAATTAGTCATAAGTGACGGCCGGCTGCGGGTAAGAAAAACCGTCTGCGACTTCTTACCACTCATCACTTATCACTCATCACTTGTCAGCGGAGTGCCATGACTTTCATCAACTACGCTTCGAGAGAGATCAACTGCAAAATCGTCTACTACGGCCCGGGGCTGTGCGGGAAGACGACCAACCTGCAATACATCTACGACACGACCGCGCCGACCGCGAAGGGCAAGCTCATCAGCTTGGCGACCGAGACCGACCGGACGCTCTTCTTCGACTTCATGCCGCTGGAGTTGGGGACGGTGCGCGGCTTCAAGACGCGCTTCCACCTCTACACGGTGCCGGGGCAGGTCTTCTACGACGCCTCGCGCAAGCTCATCCTGAAGGGCGTGGACGGCGTCGTCTTCGTCGCCGACAGCCAGGAGGAGCGCATGGACGCTAACATCGAGTCGCTCTACAACCTCGAAGAGAACCTCCAGTCCAACGGCTACGACCTGACGAAGATTCCGTACGTCCTGCAACTGAACAAGCGCGACCTGCCGAACGTCATCCCGGCCGACGAGATGGTCTCGGAGCTGCGCCGCAAGGACGAGCCCGTCCACGAGGCCATCGCCGCCAAGGGCAACGGCGTCTTCGACACGCTCAAGTCGGTCGCCAAGCAGGTTCTGACGGAACTGCGCAAGAGCTAAAAGCCCGTCAGCCGCAGGCCGTAAGCCGTAAACCGTAAGCAGTAAGCCGTAAGCAGTAAGCCGCGAACCGTGACGAGAAGGGCCCGCCTCTCGCCACGGTTCGCGGCTTACTGCTTACCGCTTTTTTTAGACGAGGGATTTAATCATCAGGAGGCCGTCGCCGCCGTTGGAGTAGTAGCGCGGGAGGCGCTGCGTGACCGAGAAGCCGAGCTTGACGTAGAGGTCCTGCGCGCCGGTGTTGATGGAGCGGACTTCGAGGCGCGTGATGCGGACGCCGCGGCGGCGGAAGCCCTCTTCGACCTTGAGCAGCATGCGCCGGGCGACGCCGCGCCGCCGGTGCTCGGGCGCGACGCCGAGCGTCGTGATGTGGCCGGTCTGGTCGGGCTCGACGATGCCGACGATGAAGCCGACCATCGTGCCGTCGGGCGTCACCGCGCGGTAGGAGACCGACTCGGGCGAGGTCAGCAGGTACTCGAAGGTTTCGCGGCTGTACGCCTCGCCGTCCACGAAGCAGCGGTGGTCGAGACGCCAGCACTCGTCGAGCTGCGCGGCCGTGAGCGGGCGCACGTCGTAGCGCCGGCCCGCGTCCGCGCCCGGCGGGGCGTCGGCGCCGTCGGCCTCCTCCTGCCCGGCCGCGGACGAGAAGAGCCGCGAGCGAATCTTTTTCAGCACAGCCATCAGGCGTAAATAGTAAATGGTAAATAGTAAATGGTAAATAGGCGCCGACGGCCGGCGTCTCGCCGCCCCGCGTTCGCTAGACGATGAGCATGCAGTCGCCGTAGCTGTAGAAGCGGTAGCGCGCGGCGACGGCGTGGCGGTAGGCGGCCAGCACCAGGTCGCGGCCGGCGAAGGCGCTCACCAGCACGAGCAGCGACGAGCGCGGCAGGTGGAAGTTCGTCAGCATCGCGTCCACGACGCGGAAGCGGTAGCCGGGCGTAATCGTCAGCCCCGTCTCGCCGCGCCCGGGGGCGACGCGGCCACGTTCGTCGGCGGCCGATTCGAGCGCGCGCACGGTCGTCGTCCCCGTGGCGAAGACGCGGCCGCCGCGCCCGCGCGTGCGGTTTATCTCGTCGGCCGCCGCGTCGCTTATCTCGAAGCGCTCGGCGGCGACGCGGTGCCCGCTCAAGTCCTCGGCGCGCACGGGCGCGAAGGTGCCGTAGCCGACGTGGAGCGTGACCTCGGCCGTACGCGCGCCCCGCGCCCGCACGCCCTCGAAGACGCGCGGCGTGAAGTGGAGGCCGGCGGTCGGGGCGGCGATGGCGCCCGGCGCGGCGGCGTAGACGGTCTGGTAGCGCTCGCGGTCTTCGTCCGTGGCGGCGAGGTCGTCCGCGTCGCGCCTGATGTATGGCGGCAGAGGCATCCGGCCGAACTCTTCGAGCAGCGCGCCGAAGTCGCCTTCCGCCTGAAAGCGCACGACGCGGCGCGCGCCGTCCTCGGTCGCAAAGAGCGTCTCGGCCGTCAGCCGCCCGTCGCCGAACGTCAGGCGCGCGCCCGCCCCCAGCCGCCGCGCCGGCCGCGCCAGCGCCTCCCACGCCTCGCCGCCCAGGTCGCCGCGCCGCCGCACGAGTAAAAGCTCGACGCGCCCGCCCGAAGGCTCGCGCCGCCCGACGAGGCGCGCCGGGAAGACGCGCGTGTTGTTGACGACCAGCGTGTCGCCCTCGCGCAACTCGGCGGGGAAGTCCGCGAAAGAGGCGTCGCGCCAGACGCCCGCGGCGCGGCTGACGACGAGCATGCGCGACGCGTCGCGCCGCTCAAGCGGCCGCTGCGCTATCAGCTCCTCGGGCAGCTCGAAGTCGAAGTCGGAGATAAGCATTAAAGCTTCAGGAGGGCGAGGCGGGCGTCTCGGCGGCCATCTCCTCGGAGGCGTGCTCCTGGTGCAGGACGACGGAGAGCTGCGCGCCGAACATCAGGATGAGGCTGGAGACGTAGCTCCACGTCAGCACGGCGACGACCGCGCCGACCGAGCCGTAGATTTCGTCGTAGTGGAAGTATTGCAGGCTCGACGCGAAGAGGTACTTGGCCGCCTCCCACAGCAGGCCGGCGATGACCGCGCTCGGCAGCGTGTCGCGCAGCGTCACGCGCCCGTTCGGCACGAAGCGGTAGACGACCGCGAAGAGCGCCACCGTCACCAGCGCGCCGGCGGCGGCGAAGACCGTCTGCCAGAGGGCGTCCCCGAACAGCGTCATCCACGCCGAGCGGCTGACGACGCGGATGGGCAGACGGTCAATCAGCTCCTGCAGGCCGACGAGTATCGAGGTCAGGAAGACCGAGGCGATGAGCAGCAGCCCGACCGCGCCTATCATGCCGAGCGTCAGCCCGCGACCCCGCAGGAAGGTGCGCGGGCGCGTCCCCCAGATACGGTTGAGCGCGCGCTCGATGACGGCGAAGACCCACGAGCCGGCCCACAGCGTGACGACGACCGCGCTGACGATGCCGCCCCAGCCGACCTCCTTCAAAGACCGGATGGTCGCCTGCAGGAAGTCGCGCGAGCCGGGGTAGATTTCGACGATGCGGGTCAGCGCCTCGCCGCCCGCGGCCACGCGGTCGCCGATGACGAGCATGACGAGCAGCGCCGGGAAGAGCGTCAGCAGCCCGAAGTAGCTCATCGCCGCGGCGGGCGTGAACAGGTCGTTCTCGTGGAACTGGTGGAAGGTGTGTTGAAGGATGTCCGACCACGGCGCGTGGTTCTTCACGCCCCAGCGCCCGCGCGAGAAGAAGGGGATGTGTCTCCGCACGTTCTCCATCAGTCACCCTTCGAGAGAGTCGGCCGCGGAATCCGCCCGACGGAAGCCGGCCACGGAATCCGATTTGAAATCTCAAAGTCGGGGTCTTAAACCCCCGCCGGCGCGCCCGATTGTGCGCCATTTGGCCGCGAGCCGCAAAAGCTCAGCGCCCCGGCCGGAGCTGCGCGGGCGCGCGCCCCGCCTTCTCAAGCCCGACCCGCGCCGCGGCGACGAGCGCGAGCGCGCGGGCCGGCGCGCTCTTGAGGTTGCGCGCCTCGGCGACCGCGCGGTCGAAGTCGCGGCGCGCGGCGGCGTCGAAGGCCCCGGCGAGGTCGAAGTGGCGGAGCGCCTCGCCCAGCGCGCCGGCCACGCCGCGCCCGTAGTCCGCGCGCTCCTCGGCGTCGAAGTGGAGGGGCTCGCCGTCGAACTCCTCATCCTGGTTGAGCGCGGCGACCGCCGCGGCCAGCGCCTCCCACGCGCGCGGCCATTCGAGGCGGGCGGCGTAGGTCGCCGTCAACAGCAGCGCGGCGTCGCGCGCGTACGTCGGGGCCTCGGCCTGCGACGCCTGGCCGAACGCCTCGCCGAGGAGCGCGGCGGCGGGCTGGCGCAGGCCGCGCCGCGCGGCCATCTGCGCGGCCTGCGCCAGCCCGTAGGCGCGCAGCGCCGCCGGGACGTCCGCCTCGCGCGCGAGCGCCGCGGCACGCTCGAAGTCGTCGTCGTCGCCCTCGAACGTCTCGCGCACCCACGCGACCTTGTAGGCGTCAACGGTCGCGCGCGCCCCCTGCCGCGCCTCCGAATCCTCGACTTCTTCGGCGAGGCTGCGGGCGCGCTCCCACAGCCTGCGCGCGGCCGCGGCCTCGACGGCCCGCAGGCGCACGCCGTCGCGCAGCGACGAGTCTTTGAGGTCGGCCGCCGCGTCGAGCAGCCGGCGCAGCGGGTCAACAGGGTTCTCGGGCGAGAGGCTGTGCGTCCGCATCTTCGAGTCGAGCGCGACGCGGCGCTCAAGACCGAGCCGCGCGGCCAGCTCTATCATCCGCGCTTGCAGCGCGTGCGCGTGCCGCGGCGCCTCGCGCTCGAAGAAGGGGAGCAGGCGGCCGATGGCGAAGTAGACGGCGTGCGGCTCGCGCCCCGGCGCGGCGTCCTGCGCGGGGCGCAGCAGCAGGACGGACGCCGCCGTGTCGTAGAAGACCGAGCGCGCCTCGGCCGCCGCGGTCGCCGCCGCGCCCGCCGGCGTCTCACGCGCGGCGTCGCCGAGGGCGCGGAACTGAACCGAGCCGTCCGCGCCGACCACCGCGAGCAGGCGCGGCGTCAGCGCGTAGGATGAGAGGAGCAGCACGTCGTTGGCGCTCGCGTCGGGGCGCGCGCGGGTCGAGGCGAGCAGTCGCAGGTAGAGGCGGTCGGCCTCGGCCGGCGAGCCCTCGCGGAGCCGCAGCAGGAACTCGATGAAGGCGCCGCTGACGCCGCCTTGCAGCGCGGGCGCGGCGACGCGCGCGGCGTCCTCGTACGAACCGCCTTCGAGGAGCGAGCCGGCGAGCGCGAGCCGCTGGCCTTCGCGCGTGAACTCGTTGAGCGGGCCGATGTCGGGGCCGCCGCCGGCGGGGCCTGCGGCCGGCGGCGCCGCCTCCTCGCGCGCCCCGCCCGCCTCGCGCGCGACCCACTCGGCCAGCGCGCCGAGCCACGCCTCGGACATCCGCGCGTCGAGCCGCGCGGCGGACGCGAGCGCCAGCTCGCGCGCGCGCGTGAAACGCTCGGGCAGGTCGCCGTAGCGCCCCTGCTCCTTCTCGTCTTTAAACTCGGCCTCGTCCGACTCGACGGCCGCCTCCCAAGCGCGCCCGAAGACGGAGCGCGCCGCGCGCTCGTCCGCGCCCCAGAGCGCGCCCGCGCAGAGCGTTAGGACGCGCGCCCGCTGGAAGGCGTCTTCGAGCGACGCGGCCTCGCCCGCGACTTCGAGGAGCACGGCGACGGCCTTTCGCGCCGAGCGTTCGGCGCGCGCCCGCGCTTCGCGCGCCTTGTCGGCCGAAGCCCTCGACGCCGCCTCGCCGCCCGGCGCTCTGCCTTCGGCCTTGCCGCCCGTCGCGTCGGGCGCGCGCCTTCTGCCGGCCGGCGCCTGCGACTCGCGCGCAGGCTTCGCGCCGCGCGCCGCCCGCGTCGCCGTCTGGGCGGGAGCGCGCGCCGCGGCGCCGCACGCGAGCAGGAGCGCGAGGGCGAGCGGGGCGTTGCGAGGCGCGTGTCTCATGGCTCGGGTAGTCGCCCGCGTCTCAGACGCCGGGCAGGCGCGGCTCGGCCGGCGTCGGCGGGCGCGGCGGCTCGATGCCGAAGTGCTCGTAGGCGAGGCGCGTGGCGGCGCGCCCGCGCGGCGTGCGGTTGAGGAAGCCTATCTGGATGAGGTAGGGCTCGATAATCTCCTCGATGGAGTCCTTCTCCTCCTGGAGCGCGGCCGACATGTGGTTGAGGCCGACGGGGCCGCCGGCGTGCTGCTGGATAATCATCAGCAGCAGCTTCCTGTCCATCTCGTCTAGCCCGAAGGTGTCAACCTCCATGCGGTTCAGGGCGTCGTCGGCTATCTCCTTGGTGACGCGCCCCTCGTGCTCGACCTCGGCGTAGTCGCGCACGCGCCTGAGCAGGCGGTTGGCGATGCGCGGGGTGCCGCGCGCGCGCCGCGCTATCTCCGACGCGCCGCCCTCGTCAATCTCCGTCCCCAGAATCTCGGCCGAGCGGCGGACGATGGTCGCCAGCTCGTCGTGCGTGTAGAAGTTGAGGTGGAAGACGATGCCGAAGCGCCCGCGCAAAGGCGCCGTGATGAGCCCGGGCCGCGTCGTCGCGCCGACGAGCGTGAACTTCGGCAGGTCGAGCTTGATGGAGCGGGCGGCCGTGCCCTGCCCTATCATGATGTCGAGCTGGTAGTCCTCCATCGCGGGGTACAAGACCTCCTCGATGGCGGGCGACATGCGGTGTATCTCGTCAATGAAGAGGACGTCGCCCTCTTGCAGGTTGGTGAGGAGCGCGGCGAGGTCGCCCGGCTTCTCGATGATGGGGCCGGCGGTCGAGCGCAGCTCCGCGCCCATCTCGTTGGCGATGATGACGGAGAGCGTCGTCTTGCCGAGGCCCGGCGGGCCGGTCAGCAGGACGTGGTCCAGCGCCTCGCGGCGCTGGCGCGCGGCGCGGATGAAGATGCCGAGGTTCTCGGTCGCCTTCTTCTGCCCGATGTACTCGCCGAGCCGCGAAGGGCGGAGGCTCAGCTCGAACTGCCGCTCGTCCTCCACCGCCCCGCGCTCGCGCACGTTGCCGGGCTCAAGTTGCTCAGACATAAAGACTGAGTGCCGAGCGTTAATGACCGGGGACTGAGTGAAGGCCAGACGCCTTTTATCACTCGGCGCTCAGCCCCCGGCGCTCAGCACTTCTCCCTCATCCTTTCGATAGCTGACGCAGGCTGCGGCGCAGGAGCGTCTCGACGGAGAGGTCGCCGCCCTCCTGCATCGCGCCGGTGATGGCCTTGTCGGCGGCGGGCTTGGGGAAGCCGAGCTGGAGGAGCGCGGCGAGCGTGTCCTCGCGCAAAGCGTCCTCGGACTGCGCGGCCGTGGCGGCGGCGCCGGACGCGATGTCCTCTTCGAGCGCGGGGCTGGAGAGCGCGGCCATCTTGTCGCGCAGCTCGATGACCATGCGCTCGGCCGTCTTGCGCCCGACGCCCGGGATGGAGGTCAGCCGCGCGTAGTTGTTCGTGCGGATGGCCGTGACGATTTCGTCGGCGCTCATCCCCGAGAGCATCGCGACGGCGGACTTCGGGCCGATGCCGCTCACCGAGATGAGCAGCGTGAACAGCTCGCGCTCGCGCTCGGTGCGGAAGCCGAAGAGCTGCAACGCCTCCTCGCGGACGTGCGTGTAGATGCGCAGCCGGACGGGCGTGTTCGGCTCGCCGAGGTCGTAGAAGGTCGTGACCGGGATGGTCACCTCGTAGCCGACGCCGCCCACGTCCACGATGACGCTGGTCGCGTGCTTCGCCAGCAGAGTCCCTGAAAGGTGTGCGATCATTCTTTACATGCTTTGACGAGAGAAGGAATTTCGGGAGCGTCTCACGTTACGCCCGAATTTTAGATGAACGGCCGACGCTCGGCAACGAGGCAGCGGAGGAGGCGGCGGCGGGCGGCCCCGAGCCGGCGGGCGGCGACGCCCCGCGCCGCGCGCGTTGACGCCGACGCCCCGACCCTTCGCCCGCGAAGGTTTTTTCCGCCGCCCGCCGTCCGCCGTCTACTTCTTCCTGCGGTAGACGCCGTCGAACGTGACGTTGAGGCCGCCGCACTGCTTGTTGTCGGAGGCGACGAGGTGCGCGCCGACGAGGCGGAGCGTGAGGCGGCAGTCGGACTCGTCGCCGCCGCCGACGCGCAGGACGCCCCCGGCGGGCGCGGCCTCGCCCTCGACCTCGCCGACGTGGACGTTGCCGGGGTTCGCGCCGACCCACGTCGCGGCGCCCTCGACGCGCAGCGCCCCGGCCGTCCCGGCGCGCCCGAGCCGCAGCGAGTTGTCGTAGAACTCCCACTCGCCGAGCCACGCCGCGAGCGGCGGCGCCGCCGCCGGCTCGGCCACCGCGAGGCGGTCGGCCGCCAGCCACCCGACCGTCTCGGAGCCGCGCGCCGGCTGATACCACGCGCAGAGCCAGTCGCCGAACGCGCGCGAGACGATGACCTCGTCGCCGGGGATGACGTACGCCTTCTGCCGGCACTTAGCCGCCGGGCCGGGGCAGCCCTCCTCCTCGCCGTAGAAGTACGCGCGCTCGTTCTTCTTCCCCTTGACGCGCGCCGTCCTCAACTCCTCCGCGTCGCGCGCGAACGCGCCGTTGCGGCACCAGTTGGCCGGGTCGCCGCCCGCCTCCTGCGCCGACGCCGCCGCGCACGCGCACACGAGCGCGAGCAGCGCGAGCGGCAGCCTGACCCCCAAGTTTTTCATCGGCCTCGTCCCCCGATTCTCCGTCCTCTTTTTCATAAAAATGGAGTCGCCCGAAGCGGCCGCGCCCACGCGCGGGGCGGGTCGCAGGGCGCGGCCGTCACGACGGCCGCCGCGGCGGCCGGAAACGTTTCCGCCGGGCCGCGGCGCCTCTCTCGTCGTCCCCCTTGTCCCGGCGCGGCCGGGCGCATTATGGACGCGCGGCGCGGCCGCCGTCCAACGCGCCGGGCGGCGCGGCGGCGCTTCTTTTCGCGGCGGGCTCGCGCGCGGTATACTCTCCGGCAGATTCTCTCCCGGATGAAGGTTGTCGGATGAAGTCGGAGAAAATTTCTGAGCTGACGACGAGCCGGCTGAGCGTCTACCTGCGCTGTCTGAACCTGCTGGCGTCGGCCGGCATCAAGACCATCTCGTCGCAGGCGCTCGCCGACCAGTACCGCCTGAACTCGGCGCAGATACGCAAAGACCTCGCGCACTTCGGCGAGTTCGGCACGCGCGGCGTCGGCTACTCGGTGGACGAGTTGCGCCGCCACCTGACGCAGATTCTCGGGCTCGACAGCGCCCACCGCGTCGGCATCGTCGGCGCGGGCAACCTGGGCACGGCGCTGGCCAACTACAACGGCTTCCGCGAGTCGAGCTTCCAGGTCGTGGCGCTCTTCGACAACGACCGCGAGAAGATAGGCCGCAAGGTCGGCCCCGCCGAGACGCCCGTCCACGACGTGCGCAAGCTCGCGCAGGTCGTCCGCGAGCGCGGGATAGACGTCGCCGTCATCGCCGTCCCGGCGCGCGTCGCGCAGCGCGTGCTCAACCAGGTCATGTCGGCGGGCGTCAAGGCCGTCCTGAACTTCGCGCCCGTCCGCCTGCACGCGCGCCTCGGCGTCAAGGTCAAGACGGTGGACTTGACGATTTCGCTGGAATCGCTATCGTACTTCCTGGCGCGTCCACAAATCACCTGCGTCACAAACCCGCGCAGCATCCTCCCCTACGAGGAGATAGCGCAGCGCGAGGAGCAGGAGTTGCAGCAAGGCTGACAAGGAGTTGGGAGATGATCTCTTTATTGCTCAAGACGGCGCTTCCGTTCACGCTGACCTTCGTCGTCGGCGCGGCGCTCGGCGGCCTCTCGTGGCTGTTCGGCGGCTCCGAGAAGAATCACGAGACGACGCTCGTCACGCGCACCTACGAGTTCAAGCGCGGCTGCGGCGCGCGCCGCCACCGCCTCGTCGCCGAGACGCGGCCGCTCGCCGTCCTCTTCAAGCCCGACGCCTGGCTGCCGCGCGGCGCCGAGGCGGGCCGCGCCGGCGAGCGCGTCGCCACGGTGAGCGTCACCTTCGGCGCCGACGGCAAGGTGCTGGACGTCAAACCGCTCTACGCCGTCTCCGGGGGGCGCGACGCGAGCCTCGTCGAGGTCAAAGAGTCCTGGGAGGCGGTCGAGCGCGCGGCGCGCTCCATCCGCTTCACGCCCGAGAGGGTTGACGGCGTCCCCGTCGAGATCACGAAGGACGTCGAGATAAGCCTCCGCTCCTACTGAGCCGGGGCGGCGCGTAAAGTCTCCGAAAGTTTCCGATGGACGAGCAGACCGCCCGGCGCGAAATCGTGCGCGTCGGCAAGCTTTTGTACGACCGCTCCTACGTCGTCTCTTCCGACGGCAACGTGAGCGTGCGCCTCGACGACGGCCGCGTCATCGCCACGCCGACGCAGACCAGCAAGGGGCGCATGACCGAGGAGATGCTCGCCGTCACCGACCTCGACGGCCGCGCGCTCAACGACCGCCGCGCGTCGTCCGAGCTGGCGATGCACCTGCTCGTCTACCGCGAGCGCGAGGACGTGCGCGCCGTCTGCCACGCGCACCCGCCGCACGGCTCGGCCTTCGCCGTCGCCGGGCTCGCCATAGACCAGCCGATTCTCTCCGAGGTCATCCTGACGCTGGGCTGCGTCCCGCTCGCCGAGTACGGCACGCCCTCGACCGAGGAGTTGACCGACGCCATGCGCCCGCTCGTCAAGAACCACAACGCGCTGCTGATGGCGAACCACGGGGCGGTTGCGTACGGCGGCGACGTGTGGCAGGCTTTCGACCGTCTCGAAACTCTGGAGCACACGGCGAAGATAGCGATTCTGGCCCGCGCGCTCGGCGGCGCGCGCGACCTGGCGCCCGACTCCATCGAGAAGCTGATAGACGTGCGCGAGCGCGCCGGCTACCTCGACGAGCGTGCGCGCTGCCAGTCCTGCGGCTACCTGGAGCAGACGGGCGTCGTCTGCGCGACCGGCGAGCGCGACGCCGCCGCCGCGGCCCGCCCCCCGCGCCCGGCCGCCGACGGCGCGGCCCCGAACGGGAAGATAAGCCTGACGCGCGAGGAGTTGATAGAGCTGCTCAGCCAGGCGGCGCGCGTCGCGCCCGCGAGGTGAGGCGGGCGCTAGAAGACGCCGGGCGTGACCCGCGCGCGCGAGAGATTTCGACACCCGAAGGTTTACGATTCACGAGAAGACAGGAGCACATCGAATGCCTCAGGAAGCACTCGGCATGGTTGAGACGAAGGGGCTGGTGGCGATGATCGAGGCGGCCGACGCCATGGTCAAGGCCGCCAACGTCACGCTCGTCGGCTACGAGAAGATAGGCGCGGGCTTCGTCACGGCCATCGTCCGCGGCGTCGTCGCCGCCGTCAAGGCCGCCACGGACGCGGGCGCCGCGGCCGCCCGCCGCGTCGGCGAACTCGTCAGCGTCCACGTCATCGCGCGCCCCCACGGCAGCGTGGACGAGGCGCTGCCCGTCGGCGCCGACAGGTGAGCGCGCGAACCGTGAACCGTCAACCCGTGACAAGGCGCCCGCGGCGCGGTCACGGCCCGGGCCCCCGCGCCGGGGCTTTTTACGCCCGCGGTTCGCGGCCCACAGCCCACGGCCTTATATGATTATCGCGCGCATCCTCGGCACGGTCGTCTCGACGCAGAAGGACGAGCGGCTGAAGGGCAGCAAGCTCCTGCTCGTCCGGCCGCTGAACCTCGACGGCTCGGACGGCTCCGGCTACATCGTCGCCGTGGACACGGTCGGCGCGGGCTTCCACGAGCGCGTCCTCATCGTCGCCGGCTCGTCCGCGCGCCTCGCCGAAGGGCTGAAGGACAAGCCCGTGGACGCCGCCGTCGTCGGCGTCGTTGACACGGTGGACTTCGTGAACGACTAGCTGTCGGCCGTTAGCCAAACCCCCCTTTCGCGGCCGGCCGCGACGGGCGCCGGGTTTCAAGCTCACAGCCGACAGCCGACAGCTCTGATGCAACTCGCGCGGGTCATCGGGAACGTGGTCGCGACGGTGAAGAACGATTCGCTGGAGGGGCGGACGCTGCTCGTCGTGCAGTCGCTCAACGCAGACCTCAAGCCGCAGGGCGCGCCGCTCGTCGCGCTCGACTCGGTGGGCGCGGGAGTGGGCGAGCTGGTCTTCTGGTGCAGGGGCAAGGAGGCGAGCTTCCCCTTCCGCCGAGAGGACACGCCGACCGACTGCACCATCGTCGGCATCGTTGATTCGGAGGCGCACGTGTCGAAGGGGAGGACGGGGCGTTGATTCTGGCGCGCGTGCTCGGCAACGTCGTGGCGACGCAGAAGAACGAGCGCTACCGCAACGCGCGCGTGATGCTCTGCCAGCCCGTCACGCCCGGGGGCGAGGAGACCGGCTCCACGCTCCTCGCGCTCGACTCGGTTGACTCGGGCGTCGGCGACACGGTGCTCATCGTGCAGGAGGGCTGGGGCGCCTCGACCGCCGCCACGGGCGAGCAGGGCGCGGCGATTGACTCGGCCATCGTCGGCGTCGTGGACCGCATAGACCTCCTGGAAGGGGAGCCGGGGCGTTAAAAGGATGAGCAGCAGCGGCGAGCAGGACAGGGTGCGTGAGTTGGCCGAGCGCGTCGCGCGCCGTCTGGCCGAGGCCCCGCGCGAGCAGGAGTCGGGCGGCGGCGGTTCCCGCTCCGTCGAAGACCTGGCCGCGCTGCGCGCCGGGCTCCACGAGATTCAAAGGCGGCTCGCGCACATCGAGTCGCACATCACGCACGGCGACGACTGCGGCCACGACGGCGCCGACGCTTCGCGGCGGCCGCCCGACGCGCGGCGCAGTCCCTCGGCGACTTCGGCCGCGGCGCAGAGCCCTTCGCAGCCCCAGCCGCGGCAGACCTGGCTGAGCGGCACTTACGTCCCCGCGACCTCGCACCCGAGTCAGGAGCAGTTCGTCGGACTCGGCGAGGCCGTCTCAGAGCTGGTCGAGTTCTTCGAGAGCGAGAAGACCTGCACGGTCGAGCCCGGCGGCAAGACCTGCGACCACTGCGGCATGTGCAGCGCCCGCGGCTTCTAAGCCGCCGCGCGGTTCGGCCGCGGCCGTGCCGCCGCCGCGGCCGCGCAAGGCGAGAGGCTGAGAGAAAAAAAGGAGGGTGGGAGGCGCGCCGCCTCCCACCCTCCTTGAATTTTTGCCGCGCGCGCGCCCTCTGACTTGCCCGTCGGGCTTACTTGCTCTGGTCGCGGCGCATGGCGTTGGGGTCAATGCGCGGGGCCTGGCGCGCGCCCTCCTCCGCGCGGAAGTAGGGCTCCTCCTTGAAGCCGTACATCTTCGCCGAGATGACCGTCGGGAAGCTGCCGCGCGTCGTGTTGTAGTCCTGCACGGCCTTGTTGTAGTCCTCGCGCGCGACGCTGATGCGGTTCTCCGTCCCAGACAGCTCGTGCTGCACGTTGATGAACAGCTCGCTCGAACGCAGCTGCGGGTAGTTCTCCTGTAGGGAGAGCAGCCGGCCGACCGTCCCGCCGAAGCTGTTGTTGGCGTCTATGATGGCCTGCCGCTGCTCGGGCGTGCGGTCGCCGCCCTCGCCCTGCGGCGCGGCGCTCGTGGCGTTGATGAGCCGCGAGCGCGCCTCGGCTATCTGGCCGAAGACCTCCTGCTCCTGCACGCCCACCGACTGGGCGGCCGCCACCAGATTCGGCACGAGGTCGGCGCGCCGCTGGAGCCGGCTCTCGACGTCGGCCCACGAGCGGCGCACGTTCTGCTGCTTCGACGTCAGCGTGTTGTAGCCGCAGCCACTCGACCCGAACGCGACGAAGGCGACGAGCGCCACGAGCAACACCCTTCCTGTTTTCATCATACTCCTCCTCAAATCTGACGATGCCGCCGCGTGCAGAAAGAGCCCGCGGCCGAAAAATTGCCCACCGCCCCGACTAAACTTCCAGACGATCCACCTCCTCGATGACCCGCTCGATCTGCGCCAGGTAGGCGGCGAACAACTCGTCCGCCTCGCGCTCGCCCGGCTCGCGCCCGCCGCGCAGCGCGAAGACGCGCTCGAAGACGGCGCCGTCCAGCTTCAGCCTGCGGGCGGCCGCGCGCACGATGTCCTGCCTGAGCACGGGCGGCTGCTCGCCGTGCAGCAGCAGCACGGGCGCGAACAGCGCGGCGAAGCTCGAAAGGCTGTCGCTCATCAGGTCGCGCAGCCGCCCGGCCGACGCCGACGCCGGGATGTAGAGCCGCCGGAGCTGTATGAGCTTGCTGCGCAGCTCGTACTCGGTCTGGTGGCGCAGGTTCTGGTCGGAGAAGCTGAAGTTCTCGAACGGGTCGCGGCCGTAGAGCACGACGCGCGCCCTCTCCATCTGGTGGAACTCGATGGGGAAGACGTCGGCCGCGTCGCGCAGTTCCGAGAAGGTGAAGTAGACGGGCAGCGGGTGCCCGAGCCGCTGCCACTCGCGCATCGGCGGCTGCGACGCGCGCAAATCCTCCGGCGTAATGCGGTGGAGCGCGATCAGGAGGTTGTAGTCCGACTCCAACTGCACGAAGTCGCCCGACGCCGCCGACCCGTACAGGACGACCGAGGCGAGGTTGTCGCCGTGCGTCGCCTTCAGGTCGCCGATCAGGTGGTTGAAAGCCTCCTGCGCCACTGTATTCGCCATCACGACTCCTCTCACCAACTGCCGCCCGCGCCGCCCCCGCCGAAGTCGCCGCCTCCGCCGAAGCCGCCGAAGCCGCCGCCGCCTCCACCGCCGCCCCAGCCCGAGCCGCCCCCGCCGCCCCAGCCGCTCGAACTGCGACGGCCGCCGCCGAGCGCGCCGCCGATGGCGTTCGCGACCAGAATCGAGGTCAGCCAGCCGCCACCGCCGCCGCCCCAGCCGCCGCGCCCGCCGCCGCGCCCGCCGCGAGACATCGCCAGCAGGATGATGACGACGACGACTATCAGGCAGCAGCCGCCAAAGCCCAGCCCGCCCGCCTCGCGCGCGCGCGTCCGCCGCGTCTGCCGCGCCGGCTCGCGGTAGGCGTAAGACTGGTCAATGCCTTCGAGCTGGAAGCCGCGCTTCGCGGCCAGCGTCGCGATGGTCGCCTGCACGAAGTCCGTGATGCCTTTAGAGTAGTCGCCCGCCTGGAACGGCGGCACGAGGCGCTGCCGCGCGATCTGGCCGGCGAGCGAGTCGGGCAGGTCGCCTTCCAGGTGACGGCTGACCTGCACGTGCCACTTGCGGTCGTTCACCGCGACGACCAGCAGCAGCCCGTTCTTCTCGTTATCCTTCGACCCGACTCCCCAGCCGCGCGCCAGCGAGAGCGAGTACTCGAAGATGTCCGCGCCGCCCGTCGTCGGGACGGTCACGACGGCGAACTGGATGTCGGCGCGCTCCTCCAGGCGGTTCAGGACTGTCGCCAGCCGCTCACGCGTCGCCGCGTCGAGCACGCCCGCCTCGTCCGTGACGTACTTGTAGAAGCCCTCGGGCTGCGCCAGCGGCGCCTGCGTGTAGGCGCGCGTGTCCTGCGCCGCCGCCCCCCCCGGGCACGCCAGCAGCCACGCCAGCGCCAAGCACGCCGCGAGCGGGGTCCAAAATCTGTTCGCCGTCAATTTCACTCTCTTATTAACGTTGAATGCTATTACGAAAATCTTCTACGGGTGTTTATTATCTGTACGCCGACGTTCATTTTCGCCCGCCTCAGCCCTCGATTAACAGGTGCAGCATGTAAAAGAGCGCCACGCCGCCGAAGACCACGAGCGAGACGAGCGGGTTTTTGTGCTCCAAGTGGTTGACCTCCGGGATGAGGTCGCTCGCCGCCACGTAGAGCGTCACGCCGGCCGAGAAGGGGAGCGCGTAGGCCACCGCCTCCGACACGCGCGCCTGCAAGACCGCCACCGTCAGCACGCCCGCCAGCGTCGCACCGCCGATGATCAGCGTCGCCACCAGCGCACGGCGGGCCGAACGCCCCGAGGCCAGAACGATGGAGGCGGCCGTAAACCCTTCGGGCACTTTGTGTAACAGCACGGCCACGAAGACGAGCAGGCCGACCTTCTTGTCCACCACGAAGGCCGACGCCACCGACGCGCCGTCGAAAAACGTGTGAATCGAGAGCCCCCCGATGGCCGCGTAGGCCGCCGACGAGCGCACGACCGCCTCGGGGTGCGTCTCCTCGCCGAAGTGAAAATGGGGCGCTATCGTGTGTTCGAAAAAATGGATGAGCAGGTAGCCGCCCAGCAAAAGCGTCATCGCGCCCATCACGCCGTGCCCCGCCTCGTGGCCGCCCGCGCCCTCTTTCGTCCATAAAACGACCACTTCCGGCACGATTTCGATAAAAATCGCCGCCAGCATGAAGCCCGCGCCGAGCGCCACGAGGTAGCTCAGAAGGTGGCGGCTCCGCTGAAAAGTGCCGGGGCGGGCCAGCAAAAGCCCGCCCCCGACGTTTGCCAGCGCCACCAGCACGCCGTAAAAGAGAAGTTCGCCGAAGCCCATCCCGGATTTGAGACCGCCGCCCCGCCTGTCCTTATATATTTATACCGTTGCCGGCCAATATACAGGATAGCCCCGCGGTTGGCTATGGGAGGGCGCGCGGGCGGGTACACCAAATCGTGCTTAAAAATTTGGTTTTGCCCTTGTTTTTACTCTTGACAGGGGCTTAAGCGCAGGCGTACTATGCGCCTCGGGTGGTCAAAAGTGGCTGAAAGTGGACTGAAGTGAGCAGCTTGCCGCCGATGGTTAGAGTTTCACTTTAAGGTTTAAGCAGTGGCCGCCCCGTGACAGCGCCGTGAAGCCCTATGTTGAGAGGAAATTACACGGCGCGGCTTGACGAAAAGGGGCGGCTTAAAATTCCGACGGCCTTCAGGCGTCACATCGAAGAGAAATATAGCAGCCCGGAAGTATACGTCACGAGCCTGAGCGGCGACTCCGTCAGAATTTACCCATTACCCGAATGGGAGTCCATCGAGCAGCGTCTGGCGCTCCTACCCTCGATGGACCCGGCGAGAAGAAAGTTCCTTGACAGGACGAACTATTACGGCCAGCAGGCGACCGTGGACGGGCAGGGGCGCGTCCTCGTCCACCCGCTCCTGAGGAAGGCTTCGGGCGTCGCCGGCGACGTGGCCGTGCTCGGATATTTGACATACCTGGAAGTCTGGGAACTGGAGCGCTTTGAGCGGCGCCTGCTGTCCGACCCCTATACGGAGGAGGACGAGGCCGCGATAGCGCGACTGGGAATCTGAAAGGCCGCGAAAGAGTGGAAAGTGTTGAGCGATAAGGCAAAAGCAAGGTTTCGCGAAAGCGTGCTCGGCCGCCTGTCGCCCGCCACACGACACTCCAAGCGACTTTTCAAGACCACGGGGCGGTGGTAATGGCTGCGTCAGGAGGGGGGCCTGAAGCGCCCCATCGCCCCGTGTTGCTCTTTGAAGCGGTGGAACTGCTCGCCCCGGCGGAGCGCGGGGGGCTGTTCGTGGACGCGACGCTCGGCCTTGGCGGGCACAGCGAAGCGATCCTGACGGCCTCGCCCGACACGCGGGTCATAGGCATTGACCGCGACCGTGAGGCAATACGACTCGCGTCGGAGCGTCTGGCGCGTTTCGGCGCGCGCTTCCGCGCCGTCCAATCCAATTTTCGGGACATAGTCCGCGTTTTGGAGGAGGCGGGCGAACGCGAGGCGAGCGGCGTGCTGGCCGACCTCGGCGTCTCGTCGCTTCAGTTCGACAGCCCGGAGCGCGGCTTCAGCTTCCGCCACGACGCGCCGCTCGACATGCGTATGGACGCGGAAGGCTCGGAGGAGACGGTCGCCGAGCTGCTCGAACGCCTGCCGGAAGAGGAGATCGCCCGCGTCATCTACGAGTACGGCGAGGAGCGTAAGTCGCGGCGCATCGCGCGTTGGATAGTCGAGAGGCGCGAGCGGGGCGAGCCGCTGAGGACGACGGCCGAGCTGGCCTCTCTGGTGGCGCGGGCCGTCGGCCACAAGCGCGGGGAGAGGATTCACCCGGCGACGCGCACGTTTCAGGCGCTGCGCATCGCGGTCAACGGCGAGCTTGAGGGGCTGGAAGCGTTCGTCGAAACGTCGGTCGCTCTTTTACAGACGCAGGGCCGCCTGGCCGTCATCAGCTTCCACTCGCTGGAAGACCGCGTCATCAAGCGCGCGCTCCGGAAGCTTTCGGGCTATTGCGAGTGCGACCGCCGCGTCCCCGTCTGCGCCTGCGGCGCGCGAAAGGCGGTAGAGATTTTGACACGCCGCCCCGTCACGCCGGGCGAGCAGGAGCTGGGAGAGAACCCCCGCGCGCGGAGCGCCAAACTGCGCGCCTGCTTGAAACTTTAGTCACCGCCGCAAGGGCGGGGCCGGGGAGAGTCGAAAGGACTTCCAAAACCCTCACGCCCGGCCTGACCGAAGCTCAAAATCAACTGACCCGAGCCAGAGGCCCGATAAACGATGAGAAGAGTGCCCCAGCAGTACCCCAACCCGTACGTCCGACGCGAGCGGGACGCGCGCGCCGCGAGGCGGCAGGCGTTCCTGCTGCTGGGCTGCCTGCTGCTGGCGTGCGGCTTCATCTACGCCGTGCGCCAGCAGATTATGGCCGTGGATTACGGCTACAAGACCGAGGCGCTCAGGCGCGAGCGCGAGGAGCTTTTGGGCGAGCAGCGCCGCCTGCTGCTCGCGGTCGAGGAGAACTCCTCGCCGGCGCGGCTGGAGGAGGCGGGGCGCGAGCTGGGGATGCGGCCGGCGCGAGCCGCGCAGATAGAGACGGCGGCCGGGCGCGCGCGGCAGGAGCCGGGGCAGGGCGCCGCGCCGGGCGTCTTCGTCGGGTCGGCGGGCGCGGGCGGCGTGCTGCGCCGCTAGGCAAAGAAGGTTTTTCCGAGACGGTAGTTCGGACGGGCGCGCGGCCTCTTCCCTTCGAGCCGCGCGGCGCTTTGGAGGGGCGGCCGCGCCGGCGGCGCGTTCGCGCGGGGCAGCCCCGGAAGTCGGATGGGAAGGCCGCTGTCTGAAATGTTAGACCGATACGGCTCCGAGCAGACTCTGCGTCCCGACGTTTCACGGCGACGTGCTTTAGTAGTCGCCGTTTTTCTTTGTCTGTGGATGGTCTTAATCGGGGCGCGGCTCGCCTACCTGCAAACCTCACAGCACGAGTGGCTGACGAAAAGGGCGCGCGCGCAGCATTCGGACGTCGAGCCGCAGCCCGCGGCGCGCGGGCTCATCCTCGACCGCCAGGGCCGGGAGCTTGCGCGCAGCATTGACGTTGAGTCGTTCTACGCGGACCCGCGCGAGGTCGAAGACGTCGAGGCGGCGTCCACGGCGCTGGCGCGGGCGCTCGGCGTTGACGGCGCGGGGCTGGCGGCGCGCCTGAGGGACGGGAAGGCGTCGGGGCGCGGCTTCGTGTGGCTGGCGCGCAGGGTCGAAGACGAGCGCGCGCGGGCGGTCGAGGCGCTCAAGCTCAAGGGCGTCTACTCGACCGAGGAGCAGCGGCGGCGCTACCCGAACGGGGGGCTGGCCGCGCACGTCTTAGGGTTCGTCGGGCTGGACGCGAAGGGGCTGGCCGGCGTCGAGCAGATTTACGACGCGGCGCTGACGGGCGAGGAGGGCCGGCTCGTCCTCGACGCCGACGCCAAGCGCCGCGCCTTCGAGAGCGAGGGCTTCGGCGGGCGCGACGGCCGGACGCTCGTGCTGACCATAGACCAGACGGTGCAGTACATCGTCGAGCGCGAGCTGGCCGCGGCGATGGAGCGGACGAAGGCGAAGTCGGCGGCGGCAGTCGTCCTCGACCCGCGGACGGGCGAGCTGCTGGCGCTGGCGAACGCGCCGGCCTTCGACCCGAACGACGCCGGGAGCGTGAGCGTCGAGTCGCGGCGCAACGACTCGCTCCAGAACATCTACGAGCCGGGCTCGACCTTCAAGATAGTCCCCTTCGCCGGCGCGCTCGAAGAGAAGCTGGTCAAGCCCGACGACCGGATTGACTGCCCCGGCTCGATAAGCCTGCCGGGCCGCGTCGTCGGCGACCACGCGCGCGGCTCGCTGACGATAACGGAGGCGCTGGCGAAGTCTTCGAACGTCGCCGCCATCAAGCTCGGTCAGAGGCTCGGCAACGACCGCCTCTACGAGTACATCCGCCGCCTCGGCTTCGGCGCGAAGACGGGGGTCGAGCTGCCGGGCGAGACGGCTGGGCTCATCCGCCCGGTGTCGAAGTGGCAGCCGGGCTCCATCGGCTCTATCCCCATCGGGCACGAGGTCGGCGTGACGCCGGTGCAGGTGGCCGCCGCCTACGCCGCCATCGCCAACGACGGCGTGCGCGTCGCGCCGCACCTCGTGCGCGAGGTGCGCGACGCCGACGGCAAGGCCGTCGAGCGCGCCGAGCCCGAGGCGCGCCGCGTCGTCAGCGCCGAGACGGCGCGGCTGATGCGCGGGATGATGGAGGAGGTGACGCTCAAGGGCACGGCGCGCGCCGCGCAGCTCGAAGGCTACACGGCGGCGGGCAAGACCGGCACGGCGCAGAAGATTGACCCGGCGACGCGCGCCTACTCGCACACGAAGTACGTGGCGTCGTTCGTCGGCTTCGCGCCGATCGAGAACCCGGCGGTCGTCATCATCATCGTCATAGACGAGGCGGTCGGGCTGCACCAGGGCGGGCAGGTGGCCGCCCCGGTCTTCCGCGAAATCGCGAACCAGGTGTTGCCCTACCTCGACGTGACGCCCGACCAGGAGCCGCAGCCGCAGCCGGGCGCGCCCGCCGGCCAGCTCGCGGCCGCCGCGGCCTCGACCCCCGGGCCGGGGGCGGCCGCCGCGGGCGGCGCGGCCGGCGAGTATGAAGGCGGGGCGGCCGCGGAGTCGAGCCTGCCGGTGGCGGAGCGCGGCGCGGGCGAGATAGGCGAGGTCGTCTACGCGGCGGCGCGCGAGCGCGCGCTGCTGATGCCGGACCTGCGCGGGCGCAGCGTCCGCGACGTGGCGCGCATCTGCGAGCGCCTGGGGCTCGAACTCGAAGCGACGGGGGAGGGGCGCGCCGTGCGCCAGAGCCCCGCGGTCGGCGAGTCGGTCGCCTCAGGCCAGACCGTCCGCATCGAGTTCGGGCGGAGCGACTAGGGAATTTTTGAGGCTCGGTTCGTGATTCGGAGGCGCGCCGGCCTCCCCCCCGTACGACGGGCGCCGGCCGCCCTCCCCGACCCGAATAACCCGAGGTTGGCCCCGGAAGGTGAGATGAGGAATCAGAGGACGCTGGCTAACTCTTCGCCGTGCGAGGCTTATCAGGCGGGGGAGCTGAGGCGGAGGATAACCGGCTGCCGCGAGCGTTTGCGCCGTAACCGCGCCGCGCGCAGAATAGCCGAACGCGCCACCCCCCACACGTTCCAGACGGCGGAGGAATCGCCCGAGTTGGCGACGGCCTCGGCCGCCTGCGAAGTGCGGGAGGGGGAGGGTTAAGGCAGTCCAAGGCTCTCCCACCAAGGCGCGGCGGGCTCTCTCAAAAGCCCTCGAACGCCAGCGCCCGGAGGAAGAGACGGATTGAAAGTCAACGACGCGGTCAAGTTCATGCGCGCCTCGGCCGAGGCGGCGCGCGGGCTCTTTGACAAGGAAATAAGCGGTTTTTCCATTGACTCGCGCTCGACGGGCGCGGGCGAACTCTTCTTCGGGCTCTCGCCCGAAGACTACCGCCGCCACTGCTTCACGGCGGCGTCGTTCGCCGACGGGCGGCTCTTCGTCCCGCAGGCGTTCGCGCAGGGCGCGGTCGCCGCGGTCGTGCGCGCCGAGGGCGTCGAGGGCGTCGAAGAGCTTCGCCCCTACGCCGACCGCCTGCTGCTCGTCGAGGATGTCATCGAGGCGCTGCAACAGGTCGCGCGCGGGGTGGTGGAGGCCTGGGGCCGCCCCGTCGTCGGCGTCACCGGCAGCGCGGGCAAGACGACGACCAAAGACCTGACGGCGCACGTCCTCGGCTCGAAGGGGCGGCGCGTCCTGCGCAGCCGCAAGAACTACAACAACGAGCTGGGCGTGGCCCTCTCGGTCTTGCAGATGGAGTCCGGCGGGGCGCGCCCCGAGGAGTTCGACGCGGCGGTGCTGGAGATGGGCATGTCCATGCCGGGCGAGATAGCGCGCCACTGCCTGGTCGCCCCGCCCGACGTGGCGGTGCTGACGCTGGTCGCGCCCGTCCACCTGGAGTTCATGGGCTCGGTCGAGGCGATAGCCGCCGGCAAGGCGCAACTGGTCGAGGGGATGAAGGCCGGCGGGACGGCCGTCCTCAACGCCGACGACGAGCGCGTGCTGGCCATGCGCGCCAAGGCCGCGCACGCCGGCCGCGTCATCACCTACGGGACGGCCGAGTCGGCCGACGTCAGGGCCGTCGGCGTCGAGACGGCGGGCGTCGGCGCGAGCCGGTTCCGTTTGCGGACGCCCGCGGGCGAGGCCGAGGTGCTGCTCCCGATGCACGGCCGCCACAACGTCTCGAACGCGCTCGCGGCCGCGGCCGCCGCCGAGGCGTTCGGGCACACGGCCGAGGAGACGGCCGCCGCGCTGGCGACGGCCGCGCCCTCGGAGATGCGCGGCGAGGTGCTGCGCTTCCGCGAGGGGTTCGCGGTCGTGGACGACTCTTACAACTCGAACCCGCGCTCGCTGCTCAGCATGGCCGAGGCGGTGGCCGGCGGGGGCGAGGGCGTCAGGCGGCGCGTCGTCGTCGCGGGCGAGATGCTGGAGCTGGGCGCGGAGGGCGCGGCGCTCCACCGCGAGGCGGGGCGCGAAATCGCCGGGTTCGGCGTGGACGTGCTGTGGGGCGTGCGCGGCCTTGCGGCCGAGTTGGTGGGGGGCGCGCGCCAGGGCGGCATGGCGGAGTCCGCGACGCGGTTCTTCGAGACGTCGGAGGAGGCGGCTGCGGCGGTCGTCGGGTTCGTCAGGCCGGGCGACCTCGTCCTCGTCAAGGGCTCGCGCGGCGTCCACACCGAGCGCGTGGTCGAAGCCTTGAAGGAGCGGTTTGAACTGAAGGACTGAGGGCTGGGCGCCGGGCGGGGGCGGGTCTTCAAACCCGGCGCCCGGCGCCCCGAGCAAAGATGATCTACCACATCTTCTACGAATGGCTCTTCAAGTCGCTCTCGGCCACGGGGAGCGGCGAGTCGTACTTCGTCAAGGCGCTGAACGTCTTCCAGTACGTGACGTTCCGCACGGCCTACGCGGCGGTGACGGCGCTGCTCATCTCGCTCGTCTTCGGCGGGCGGGTCATCAGGGCGCTGCGGCGGCTGAAGGTCGGGCAGGAGATTCGCGAGGAGGGGCCGCAGGCGCACCAGGCCAAGCGCGGCACGCCGACGATGGGCGGCGTGCTCGTCATCGGCTCCGTCCTCATCTCGACGCTCCTGTGGGCGCGGCTCTCCAGCCTCTACGTCTGGATCATCCTGATAGCCACCGCGGGCTTCGCCGCCATCGGCTTCCTCGACGACTACCTGAAGGTCGCCAAGCGGCACAACCTCGGGCTCCAGGGGCGCTGGAAGCTGCTCGGGCAGTTGGCCATCGCGCTCTTCGTCTGGGGCGCGCTCTTCTTCTTCACGTACGAGGGCTGGGCCGACTACTCCTGGAAGCTCTCGCTGCCGTTCTTCAAGCAGACGGCGCTGTCGCGCATCACGGACATCGGGCCGGTCATCTACCTGCCGTTCATCGCCATCGTGCTGCTCGGCTTCTCGAACGCGGTGAACCTGACGGACGGGCTCGACGGGCTCGCCATCAGCGTGACGGTCGTGGCGATGGCGACGCTGACGGCCTTCACCTACGTCAGCGGCGACAAGCGGTGGGCCGACTACGTGGGGCTCGAACACCAGAAGGAGATAGGCGAGCTGACCATCTTCTGCGGGGCGATGGTCGGGGCGAGCCTGGGGTTTCTGTGGTACAACGCGCCGCCCGCCGAGGTCTTCATGGGCGACGTCGGGAGCCTCGCCATCGGCGGGGCCATCGGCACCATCGGCGTGCTGACGAAGCAGGAGCTGATTCTCGTCCTCGTCGGCGGCGTCTACGTCGTCGAGGCGCTGTCGGTGACCTTGCAGGTCTCGTTCTTCAAGTTCACGAAGCGGCGGTTCGGGACGGGCAGGCGGCTCTTCAAGATGACGCCGCTGCACCACCACTTCGAGATGTCGGGCTGGAAGGAGCCGAAGATAGTCTTCCGCTTCCTCATCATCGCGATTTTGTTCGCGCTGCTGAGCCTGTCCACTTTGAAGCTGCGCTGAGAGCGTGATGCAACTCGACGGCAAAAAAGTCCTGGTCATCGGCGCGGGCCGCAGCGGCGTGGCGGCGGCGCGCTTCATGGCCGCGCGCGGCGCGCTCGTCGTCTTGAACGACCGGAAGGAGTTCATCGACTGGTCGAACGAGGCGCTGGCCCTGAAGGGCGAGGGCGTCGTCAAGCTGCTGGCGGGCGACGCGCCGTCGTGGCTCCTCGACCAGATAGAGCTGGTGGTCGTGAGCCCCGGCGTGCCGACGAAGGGCATCCCCGTCCGCTACGCCGAGCGCGCGGGCGCGGAGGTCATCGGCGAAATCGAGCTGGCGTGGCGGTTCCTGCGGGGGCGCGTCGTCGGCGTCACGGGGACGAACGGGAAGACGACGACGACGACGCTCGTCGGCGAGCTGCTGCGGGACGCGGGGCTGCCCGTGCAGGTCGGCGGCAACATCGGCACGCCGCTCGTCTCGCTCGTCGAGTCCTCGCGCGAGGACGGGTGGACGGTCGTCGAGCTGTCGAGCTACCAGCTCGAAACCATCAGGGAGTTCCGGCCGACGGTGGCGATGGTCCTGAACCTGATGCCCGACCACATGGACAGGTACGAGACGTTCGCGGACTACGGCGCGGCCAAGCACCGCATCTTCCGCAACCAGACGTCGGCCGACATGGCGATTCTCAACGCCGACGACCCCGTAGTCTCGACGTGGGCCGCGGGGCTCGAAGCGCACGTCACGATGTTCAGCACGGCGCGCGAGCTGGACGAGGGGCTGTTCCTGCGGGGGCGCGAGCTGGTCGCGCGGACGTGGAGCGGCGAGCGCGTGCTGATGACGCGCGACGACATGCGGCTGAAGGGGCTGCACAACGCGCAGAACGTTTTGGCGGCGCTGGCCGCCGGGCTCGCCTGCGGCGCCGGGCCCGACTCGATGCGCGAGACGGTCAGGCGGTTCGCGCCGGTCGAGCACAGGCTGGAGCGCGTGGCCGAGGTCGGCGGCGTCGCCTTCTACAACGACTCGAAGGCGACGAACGTGGACGCGGCGGTCAAGGCCGTCGAGGCGCTGTCGGAGGAGCCGGGCAAGATAGTCCTCATCCTCGGCGGCCGCGGCAAGAACGCGCCCTACGCGCCGCTGGCGCCGCTGGTCGAGAGGAAGGCGCGCGCGCTCGTCCTCGTCGGCGAGGACGCCGACCGCATCGAGGGCGAGCTGAAGGCGCACGCGCCGACCATCAGGGCCGCCGACATGGCCGACGCCGTGCGCCGCGCCTACGAGGCGGCCGAGCCCGGCGACGTCGCGCTGCTCGCGCCCGCCTGCGCGAGCTTCGACATGTTCCAGAGCTTCGAGCACCGCGGGCGCGTGTTCAAGGAAGAGGTGGAGAAGTTGAGGAAGTCGGGAGTCGGGAGCCGGGAGTCGGAAGAGAAGCACGCGCTGCCTTCCTGCTGAAACCCCGAACACCCCGAGTTCCGACCCCCCGGTTGTTATGGCAAGGAAGTTACAGGCTGACGAGTGGCTCTTCGCGGGCGTGGTGGCGCTGGCGCTGTTCGGCGTCATCATGGTCTACAGCGCGTCGGCCGTCGTCGCCTCGGCCGAGAACCACAGCCAGTACCATTACGTCGTCCGGCAGGGCGTCTGGACGCTCGTCGGCCTCGGCGCGATGTACGCGGGGATGCGGCTCGACTACGGGCTGCTGCGGTCGGGGAAGATAGCCTACGGGCTGCTCGGGCTGACGCTGGCGCTGCTGGTGGCCGTCTTCGCCTTCCCGCCGATTAACGGCGCGCGGCGCTGGATACGCTTCGCGGGCTTCTCGCTCCAGCCGTCGGAGATTTCCAAGCTGGCGCTGGCCGTCTTCCTGGCGCGGTTCCTCGAGCGGCGCGCGGGGGCGGAGGGCGACTTCTGGCGGACGTTCGCGCCGTCGGTCCTGGTGACGGGCGTGCTGGCGCTGCTCGTCGTGGCCGAGCCCGACCTCGGCACCTCGATGATGCTGGCGGTCGTCTGCACGGCGATGCTCTTCACGGCGGGCGCGCGGCTCCGGCACATGGCGCTGGCGGCGGCCCCGGCGCTGGCGGGCGTGGCGGGGCTGCTGCTCTTCGTGCCTTGGAGGCTGCGGCGCGTGCTGGTCTTCCTCGACCCGTGGGAAGACCCGCAGGGCGCGGGCTATCAGGTGGTGCAGTCGCTGCTGGCCGTCGGGTCGGGCGGCGTCCACGGCGTGGGGTTCACGGAGGGGAGGCAGAAGATGTTCTTCCTCCCGTTCGCCCACTCGGACTTCATCTTCGCGGTGGTGGGCGAGGAGTTGGGGCTGTTCGGGGGGCTCGCCGTGGTGGCGCTGTTCGGGCTCTTCCTGTGGCGCGGGATGAGGGCGGCGATGCGCGCGCCCGACAGGTTCGGGATGCTGCTCGGCGTCGGCATCGTCACGGGGGTCGTGGCGCAGGCGCTCTTCAACATCAGCGTCGTGCTCTCGATGCTGCCGACGAAGGGCATCCCGCTGCCGTTCATCTCGTACGGCGGCTCGTCGCTGGTGCCGACGCTGTTCGCGGTCGGCGTGCTGCTGAACATCTCGCAGCAGGCGGGCGCGGGGGCCGGGGCGCACTTCGGCGGCGAGGCCGCCCCGCGGCGCGCGGCCGGCGCGCGCGCGCGCACGCCGGGCGTCGCCGCGACGCGCGCGCTCCTGCAGCGCGGCGGGGCCGAAGGGTGAGCCGCCCCTTGCGCGTGCTGGTGGCCGCGGGCGGGACGGGCGGGCACATCTACCCCGGCATCGCCGTGGCGAAGGAGGTCGTGCGGCGCGCGCCCGAGTCGGTGGTGCGCTTCGTGGGGACGGCGCGGGGGCTGGAGACGCGGCTGGTGCCGCAGGCGGGGTTCGAGCTGTCGCTCATCGAGTCGGCGGGGCTCGTCAACATGGGGCTGGCGGCGCGGCTGCGCGGGCTGGCCGTCCTGCCGAAGAGCTTCCTCGGGGCGCGGCGGCTCGTCAGGGAGTTCCGCCCCGACGTCGTGGTCGGCGCCGGCGGCTACGTCTCGGGGCCTGTGCTGTTGACGGCGGCGCTGATGCGCGTCCCGACGCTCGTCATGGAGTCGAACGCCGTGCCGGGCTTTACGAACCGGCGCCTCGCGCGCTTCGTGGACGCGGCGGCCGTCGCCTTCGAGGCGGCGCTCCCCTACTTCGGCGGCAAGGGGGTCGTCATCGGCAACCCCGTCCGCCGCGAGTTCTTCGAAGCCCCCGCGAAGGGGCGCGACCCGGGGCGCTTCTCGCTGCTCGTCTTCGGCGGCTCGCAGGGCGCGCGGGCGGTCAACGAGGCGGTCGTCGCCGCGCTGCCGCACCTCGCGCCGCGGCGCGATGCGCTCCGCGTCACGCACCAGACGGGCAAGCTCGACTTTGAAAAGACGCGCGAGGCTTACGCGGCGGCCGGTTGGGCGGGGGCGGCGGACGTGCGCGAGTACATAGACGACATGGTCGCGGCCTTCGCGGCGGCCGACCTCATCGTCTCGCGCGCCGGGGCCACGACGAGCTTCGAGCTGATGGCGGCCGGCAAGGCCGCGCTGATGGTCCCGCTGCCGGGGCAGCTCGAACAGCGGCGCAACGCCGAGGTGATGCAGGAGGCCGGCGCGGCGCGGATGATTTTGCAGGAGGAGCTTTCGGGCGAACGCCTCGCCCGCGAAATCCTCGAACTGGCCGGCGACCCCGGGCGGGTCACGCGGATGGAGCAGGCCGCGCGCAGGCTCGCGCGCGGCGACGCGGCGGCGGCCGCCGTTGACATGATCGAGAAGCTGGTGAGCAAAGGAAAGTAGCCACTTGTTCAGGCGCATCCAATACGTCCACTTCGTCGGCGTCGGCGGCATCGGCATGTCCGGCATCGCGGAGGTGCTTTTGAACATGGGCTTCCGCGTGTCGGGCTCCGACCTGCGCCGCTCGGACGTGACGGCGCGGCTCGAAAGCCTCGGCGCGAAGATTTACGAGGGGCACGCGGCCGAGCACGTCTCGGGCGCGCACGTCGTCGTGCGCTCGACGGCGGTGCGCGGCGACAACCCGGAGGTGCTGGAGGCGCGGCGGCGCTCGATCCCCGTCATCCCGCGCGCCGAGATGCTGGGCGAGCTGATGCGGCTCAAGCCGCACACGGTCGCCGTCGCCGGCTCGCACGGGAAGACGACGACGACCTCGATGATCGCCACCGTGCTGGCGCACGCCAACCTCGACCCGACGGTGGTCGTCGGCGGCGTCGTCGGCGCGATGGGGTCGAACGCGCGCCTGGGCAAGAGCGACCTGATGGTGGTCGAGGCCGACGAGAGCGACCGCTCGTTCCTGATGCTGACGCCGACCTTCGCCGTCGTGACCAACATCGACCGCGAGCACATGGAGTCCTACTCGGACATGGACGACGTGCGGAAGTCCTTCGCCGACTTCGTCAACAAGGTGCCCTTCTACGGCGCGTCGGTGCTCTGCCTGGACGACCCGCACGTGCAGGCCGTCATCCCCGAGGTCGTGCGCCGCCGCATCACCTACGGGCTGTCGGCGCAGGCCGACATCGCCGCGCGCGAGGTGCGCTACGACAAGCAGTTCGGCTCGGTCTACCAGGCGCGGCTGATGGGCGAGCCCGTGGGCGAAGTCTCGCTGCGCGTGCCGGGGCTGCACAACATCTACAACTCGCTGGCGGCCATCGCCATCGGGCTCGAACTCGAAGTGCCGTTCGCGACCATCACGAAGGCGCTCTCGGAGTTCACGGGCGTCAACCGCCGCTTCCAGTTCAAGGGCGACGCCGGCGGCGTCATCGTCGTGGACGACTACGGCCACCACCCGACCGAGATTCGCGCGACGCTCGTCGCCGCCAAGCTCGGCGCGGCCGGCCGCCGGATGGTCGTCCTCTTCCAGCCGCACCGCTACTCGCGGACGCAGGACCTGATGGACGAGTTCGCGCGCTCGTTCAACAACGCCGACGTGCTGATGGTGACGGACGTCTACGCGGCGAGCGAGCGGCCCATCGAGGGCGTCTCGGGCTCGGCGCTGGTCGAGGCCGTCAGCCGCTTCGGCCACAAGGATGCGCGCTACGCCGGCTCGGTCGAGGACGCGACGCGCGCGCTGCTCGAAGAGGTCCGCGACGGCGACATGGTCATCACGCTCGGCGCGGGCAACGTCTACCGCGCGGGCGAGCAGTTGGTCGAGCTTCTAAAGGGGCGCGAGGGGCGCGCGGGGGCGGAGGCGGAGTGACAGCTTTCGCCGCCGCCGCGCATAGGGGAGTGATGGGCGAAGAGCGGGACACGCCCGGCGCGCCGACGCGGGACGCGCTGGTCGAGGGGATAGCGCGGCGGACGGGCGTGCGCGCCGAGCGCGGCCGCCGCTTCGCGGAGCTGACCTCGCTGCGCGTCGGCGGGGCGATTGACTGGCTCTTCGCGCCGGAGACGGAGGAGCGCGCCGCGGCGGTCGCCGGCGCGCTCGAAGAGGCGGGCGTCGCGTGGCGCGTGCTCGGCGCGGGCAGCAACGTGCTGGCCGACGACCGAGAGCACCGCTACGTCGTCGTCTCGACGCGCGAGGTGAAGGGCAAGGCCGAATTCGACGGCGAGCGCGTCTCGGTCAGCGCGGGCTTCTCGCTCCCGCGGCTGTGCGTCGAGGCGGCGCGCCACGGCCTGTCGGGCATCGAGGGGTTGGGCGGCATCCCCGGCACGGTCGGCGGCGCGCTCTGGATGAACGCGGGCGCTTACGGCCACGAGATAGGGCAGGTCGTCGAGTCGGTCCGCGTCGCCCGCGCCGGGAGGATAGTGGAAGTGCCCGGGGGCGAGGTGAAGTGGGGCTACCGCCACACCTCCTTCAGGGAGGGCGAACTGCTGCTCGGCTGCGCCCTCAGGCTCAGGGCCGACGACCCCGAGGCCATCAAGGCGCGGATGGACGAGGCCAAGCGGAAGCGCTTCGCCACGCAGCCGCACGGCGCGCGCTCGGCCGGCTGCTTCTTCAAGAACCCGCCGGGCTCGGGCCTCAGCACGGGCAGGATGATTGACGAGATGGGGATGAAGGGCGAGCGGCGCGGCGGCGCGGTCGTCTCGCCCGTCCACGCCAACTTCATCGTCACCGAGGGCGAGGGCGCGCGCGCCGCCGACGCCTACGCGCTCGCCGAGGAGATACGCGAGCGCTTCCGGCGCGAGCACGGCATAGAGCTGGAGTACGAGGTCGAGCTGTGGGGGGCCGAGCCGGACTCCGGGGAGGCGGCCGGGGACGCCGGGGCGTTCGTCGGGACGAAGGGCGCGGCCGGCCGCGCGGGGGAGAAGCATTGAGAGAGCAGGTCATCACACCGCGCGCCGGGCGCGTCGGGGCGAAGGGGCGGGGCGCGGCCTCCGTGCAGCGGCCGGGCGCGCGGCGCGGCCGCGCGGCGGCGAAGGACGCGGGGCAGAAGGGCTTCGAGTGGAAGTCCGCGCTGGCTTACGCCCCCGTCGTGCTCAAGGCGGCGCTGGCCGTCACGCTCGGCCTGCTCGCCTACCTCGGCTACCGCACGGCCGTCTCGACCTCCTTCTTCAAGGTCAAGGCGGTGGACGTGGCCGGCGCGGCGCGCGCCTCGCGCGAGGAGATTCGGTCGGCCGTCCTGCGGCTCTCGAACGCGGGCGTCTGGCAGGCCGACCTCGAACTCATCGCGAAGGAGCTGCGCGGGCTGCCGTGGGTGCGCGACGCGGTGGTGACGCGCGTGCTGCCCGACGGCCTGCGCGTCCGCGTCACCGAGCGCGCGCCGCGCGTCATCGCGCGCAACTCCGCCGGCAAGCTCGTCTGGGTTGACGACGAGGGCGTCGCGCTCGGCGCGGCCACGCCGGGCGAGCAGGACTTCTTCGTCCGCGGCCTCGAAGACGTGCGCCCCGCGGACGCGCTCGCGGCCCGCGGCGCCGAGGACGCCGAGGGCCGGCGGCGGCGCGAGCGCGCCGAGGACGCCCTGCGCCAGAACCGCGAGCGCGTGCGCGCGGCGCTCGAACTGTCGAACTACTGGGCGGCGTCCGGGCTCACGCGCCGCGTGAGCGAAGTCAACCTCGAAGACCTGCGCGACGTGCGCGTGCAGCTCGCCGGCGAGGACGCGGCGGTCGAGGTGCGCCTAGGCCGCGAGGACTTCGCCAAGCGCTTCCGCCAGGCGCTCGAAGTGCTCGACGCGCAGCGCCTGACGCCGCGCGGGCCTTTCGTAACCTACGTTGACGTCTCGCAGGGCAAGCGCGCCGTCGTCGGCTCCGGCCCGACCGCGAACTACCAGCCGGCCAGCGCCGTCACCCCCGCCGACGCCCCCGTCGCGGACGAGCCGGCGCCGGCCGCCGCCGCGCCCGCGCCCTCGCGCGCCGCGCGCCCGGCCCCGAAGGCGGCGAAGGAGGCGAAAGAGACGAAGGAGGCGGCGAAGAAGCCGGCCGCCGGCGGGACGCCGAAGCCCGCCGCGGGCCGCGCGGTGGCCGAGCAGAAGCCCAGGTTCCCGGCCGTCCGACCGCGCCGCGTGGACCAGTCGGCGGAGCCCGAGGAGTAGGGCGGCGGAGGACGGTCCGAGAGTCGAATTTCGCGCCGGACAAAGCGAAAACCCCCCACTGTCTGCGAAGGAGCGAAACCCGGATGGCAAAGAACCTGACCCACACGGTCGGCCTGGACGTCGGCACAAGCCGCGTGACCTGCATCATCGGCGAGCCCGGCGACGCGGGGCTCATTGACATCGTCGGCATCGGCGAGTCGGAGGCGCGCGGCCTGCGAAAAGGGGTCGTCGTCGACCCGGAGGCCGCCGTGGACTCCATCACCCGCGCCGTCGAGGAGGCCGAGCGGATGAGCGGCATCGAGGTCGAGGAGGTCGCCATCAACCTCTCCGGCTCGCACATCATGAGCTTCAACGGCCAGGCCATCGTCGCCGTCTCGGGGCGCGAGCGCGACCCCGTCTACGAGTCGGGCCACGGCCGGCGCAACGCGCACGCCCCCGTAGTCGTCGCCGGGCGCGACCGCGAAATCACGCAGGACGACGTCCGCCGCGCCATCGAGTCGGCCTCGGCGCAGCAACTCCCGGCCGGGCGCGAGATAGTCGACCGCCTGCCGCAGGAGTTCATCGTCGACGACCAGGACGGCATCAACGACCCCGTCGGCATGATCGGCGCGCGCCTGGCCGTCAAAGTCCACATCGTCACCAGCCCCGTCACCGCGCGCCAGAACGTCATCAACGCGGTCAACCGCGCCGGCCTCGTCGTCGGCGAGATGGTGCTGGAGCAGTTGGCGGCGGCCGAGGCGACGCTGACCGAAGACGACAAGGAGTTCGGCGCGGCGCTAGTGGACATCGGCGCCGAGACGACCGGGCTCATCATCTACCAGCGCGGCGCCGTCCAGCACACGGCCGTCTTCGCGCTCGGCGGCTCGCACTTCACCAACGACATCGCCTTCGGCCTGCGGACGCCCATCCCCGAGGCCGAGAAGATCAAGCGCAACGTGGGCTGCGCGTCGGCGCTGAGCCTGTCGGAGTCGGAGCGCGGCGAGCTGGTGGACGTGCCCTCGGTCGGCGGGCGGCCGCCGCGCCAGCTCTCGCGCCAAATCCTGTGCGACATCCTCCAGCCGCGCGCCGAGGAGGTGCTCTCGCACGTCGCCGACGAGATACGCGAGGCCGGGTGGGAGGGGCAGCTCTCCAGCGGCGTCGTCCTGACCGGCGGCGGCGCGCTCCTGAACGGCATGGTCGAGGTGGCCGAGCAGGTCTTCGACGCGCCCGTGCGGCTCGGCTACCCCGAGCGCGACCGCTTCGGGGGGCTCGTCGAGGACGTGCAGAGCCCGGCGTGGGCGGCCGCCTCGGGGCTGTGCCTCATCCGCCAGCGGGCGAAATCCGCGGAAATGCGGGCGTCGCTGGCGAGGGCGCAGGCCGGGGGCGGACTGGGGGCGCTGGTCTCGAAATTTCGTAACCGTTTTGGTGGTATTTTCTGAGTAGATGTTGTATGCTGCCGCGCCAGCCGGCACAAGATGTAGCCCTCAATATCTTGTTGACGGCGTCGCGCGCAGCCCAAGATAACCGCACGACCCCTTCGGGGCTGTCGCAGCTTCGTAAGGAGAGAGGAAATTGCAGAATATGACACCGGAAGGCCGTCCGGCGAGCGGGATTAACATTTTCATTGATGACGACCCTCCCATCACGGGCGCGCGCATCAAGGTCATCGGCGTCGGCGGCGGCGGCGGCAACGCCGTCAACCGCATGATCGAGGCCGGCATCGAGGGCATCGAATTCCTCGTGGCGAACACGGACCTCCAGGCGCTCAAGCGCTCCCGCGCGCCGATCAAGATTCAGCTGGGCGGCAAACTCACGAAGGGCCTGGGCGCGGGCGCCAACCCGGACATCGGCCGCAACGCCGCGTTAGAGGACACCGAGAAGATCATCGAGGCCCTGGAGGGCGCCGACATGGTCTTCGTCACCACGGGGCTCGGCGGCGGGACGGGGACGGGCGCGGCCCCCATCATCGCCTCGCTCGCCACGGAGCTGAACGCGCTGACCGTCGCCGTCGTCACCAAGCCCTTCCACTTCGAGGGCAAGCGCCGGATGGCGCAGGGCGACCAGGGGCTCAGGGAGCTGCGCGAGTGCGTTGACACGGTCATCACCATCCCGAACGAGCGCCTGCTCCACACGGCCGACCCGAAGATGTCTTTGCAGGACGCCTTCAAGATGGCCGACGACGTCCTGCGCCAGGCCGTGCAGGGCATCTCGGACCTCATCACCGTCCCCGGCCTCATCAACCTCGACTTCGCCGACGTGAAGGCCATCATGTCGGGGATGGGCCTCGCCCTGATGGGCGCGGGGCGCGCGTCGGGCGAGAACCGCGCGGTCGAGGCGACGCAGCAGGCCATCTCCTCGCCGCTGCTGGAGGAGGCGACGATTCAGGGCGCGAAGGGCGTGCTCATCAACATCACGGGCGGGATGGACCTGACGCTCTACGAGGTCAACGAGGCCTCCTCCATCATCCGCGAGTCGGCCGACGACGACGCCAACATCATCTTCGGCGCGGTCATTGACGAGTCGCTGCGCGACGAGATGAAGATTACGGTCATCGCCACGGGCTTCGACAAGGACATGTCCGAGGTCGGCACGACGACGCACGCGGCGGCGGCCGCCCAGGCGCCGCGCTACGCGCAGGCGTCCTCCGACATGCCGTCGCGCCCCGTCGCGCCGACGCGCTCCGACGACCTCGACGTCCCGACCTTCATCCGCAAGAAGGCTGACTGAGCGCGGGCGGGCGGCTTAAGACGGGAACGTCGCAGGCGACCGGGCCTGAAAGAATCGGGGAAAGAATCGGGGGCGGCGAGTCTTCAAACTCGCCGCCCCCGGTTTATTCGGGCGGTCTCTGGTCTTAACCGCCCGCGGTCGTCAGCCGCCTACTGGTCCCCCCCGCTGGCGAGGCGGCGCGGGCCGCCCTGTAGCTCTTTGAGGAGTTCCTGGACGGCCGTCTCCAGTTGGCGGTCGCGGCCGGCGAGGGTGTCTTCGGGCGTGTTCTCGACGACGATGTCGGGGCGCACGCCGTAGTTCTCCATGTTGGTGAGCTGCTTGTCGAAGAGGTAGACGCCGGTGCCGGGCGTGCGCACGGTCGAGCCGTCGATGAGCGAGTAGCTGCCCGTGCCGATGACCGCGCCGGCCGTCGGCGTCCCGACCAGCTTGCCGAGCCCCAGCGCGCGGAAGCCCGCCGGGAACATCTCGGCGTTCGAGGCCGAGCGCCAGTTCTGCAAGACTATCTTCGGGCCGAAGAAGCCGCCGAACGGGCGCGTCGTCGGCTCGGTCCCGCGCGGCTGCCAGACCTGGTACTGGCGCTGGATGAGGATGGCGAGCAACTCCTGCTCGATGTTGCCGCCGCCGTTCCAGCGCTGGTCAATGACCATCGCCTCCTTGTGGCGGTACTCGCGCAGCTCCTTCTCGAAGCGCCGTAAGGAGGGCGCGTTCATCGCCTGGATGTGGACGTAGCCGACGCGGCCGCCCGAGAGCTTGTCCACCGCCGCGCGCCGCTCCCTGACCCAGCGCTCGTAGCGGAGCTGCGAGTAGTTGGCCATCGTCGTCGGCTCGATGCGCGTGCTCCACGCGCCCTCGGCCGCCGGCCGGCTGTTGAAGCTCACCGCCACCTTGCGGTTGAGCCGGTGGTTGAGGAGCGACCAGAACTCGTCGCCCGCCTTGACGGGCTTGCCGTTGATGGCGATGAGGTAGTCGCCCACGGAGACTTTCACCCAGTCCTTGTCGGCCGGGCCCTCCTCGTAGACGTGCGTGACGCGGTAGAGGCCGGCGGCCGCGTCCGGCTCAAGCTCGACGCCGAGGTGGCCGGTCGAGACGGCGTTCGGCTCGCGCCCGGCGGGCGGCGGCGCCGCGCCCGTGTGCGAGGCGTTCAGCTCGCCGATCATCTCGTTGACGATGTTGAGCAGCTCCTGGCGGTCGCCGACGTACTCGACGAGCGGGCGGTACCTGGCGCGCATCGCGTCCCAGTCCATGCCGTGCATCTTCGGGTCGTAGAAGCGGTACTTCATCGTGCGCCACGCGTCGTCGAACATCTCGGCCCACTCGGCCGGGCGGTCAACGCGCACCTTGGCGACGAAGTTGACGCGCCGCCGCGCCGCGCCCATCGAGGAGCCGGCCGCGGGCGGGCCCGACGACGGCGCGCCGGCCGGCGCGGGCGGGGGCATCGCCACCGAGTAGACGAAGTCGCCCTCCTGGAAGAAGAGCGTGCGGCCGTCGCGCGAGAGCTTGAGGTTCGAGACGCCCCCGCCGAAGCCGCCGCCCTGCGCCGGCGTCTGCCCGTCGGCGGCCGAGGGCGGCGCGCCCGAGGTGACGCGCGTCAGGCGGCGGCCGTCCTCCTGCACGGAGTAGATGACGGGCACGTTGGCCTGACCCGCCAGCTCGAAGGTGGCGAAGACGACCGTCCGCCCGTCGGGCGAGACGTTGAAGTTGACGACGGGGAAGGGCATGCGCGTCAACTGGCGCGTGCGCCGCTTGAGCCCGGGCCAGTCAATCTCGACGGGCCTGGGCGGCGTGCGCTGCGCGCCCGCCTGGCGGCGCATGCCGGGGGCCGCGCCGGCCCCGGCCTCGCCGGCCGGGCCGGGCTGCTGCTGCTGCTCGGCCTGCTGCTGCTCGGCCTCGGCGCGCTCCTCCGGGTCGTCCGGGTCGCGCTCCAGGCGTTCGAGCGTGACGGCGAAGAGCTGGATGGAGGGGAGGCCGGCGGCCTGCCCCGTCTGCGTGCTCTCGTTGCGCGTGAAGTAGAGCTTGCGGCCGTCGGGCGAGAAGCGCGGGTTGCCCTCGCTGAACGAGTCGAAGGTGACCTTGCGCTCCTCGCCGCCGCCGGAGGGGACGAGGTAGACGTCGGTCGTGCGCGACACGTCGGGCTTCGAGAAGGCGACCCACTTGCCGTCGGGCGACCAGGCGGGCGCGCCGATGTTGCCGTAGCGCGAGGCGCTCAACTCCCTGGCCGCGCCGCCCGCCGACGGCACGACGCGGAGCCTGCCGTCCGAGCCGGTGAAGGCTATCTGCGTCGAGTCGGGCGACCAGGCGTGCGCGAGCTTGAGCGCGTCGAGGTCGGTTAGCTTGCGCGGCTCGCCCGCGCCGTCCACCGACGCGACGTACAGCTCCTCGCGCCCGCTGCGGTCGGAGACGTAGGCTATCCACTTGCCGTCGGGCGAGTAGGTCACGTCGCGGTCGCGCCAGGGGCTGTCGGTTATCTGGCGGAGGTCGCCCTCCTCGACCGGCGCGGTGAAGACCTCGCCGTGGACGGAGACGACGATGCGGCGCGAGTTGGGCGCCAGGTCGTAGTCGTCAACCTCCGAGCTGAAGCTGCGCACCTCGCTCAGGCTCTCGCCCGTCTCGGCGTTGATGTCGAAGCGCAGCGGCGTGACGCGCCTGCTCCCCACGTCGAGCTTGGCAACCTGGAAGTCGTGCTCGAAGACGATGGTCTTGCCGTCGGCGCTGATCGAGGGCCAGCGCACGTCGCCCGACTTGAAGCTGGTGACGCGCTCGGCCTTGCCGCCCGACTCGGGGACGCGCCAGACGTTGGTCTGCCCCGCGCCCTCGCGGTCGCTGACGAAGTAGACGTGGCCGTCGCGCGCCCACATCGGCCACGAGTCCATGCCGTCGAAGTCTGTCAGGTTGGTGAACTTCTTCGCGGCGAGGTCGGCCACCGTCACGTCCGACTGCATCGAGCCGCGGTAGAACTTGCGCCAGTAGGCCTGCGACTTCTGGTTGTAGGCGAGGCGGCGGCCGTCGGGCGAGAACGAAGCCTGCACGCCCATGTCGGCGCCGGCGTTGGCCGGCATGCCGCCGTCGGGCGAGACGGTGTAGAGCCGCGGCGCGAAGTCCTCGCCGCGGTTCGACGAGAAGAGGATGGAGCGGCCGTCGGGCGACCAGCCGAGCACGCTGTCCTCGGCCGAGTGCGAGGTCAACTGCCTGACCGTGCCGCCGGCCGCGGGGATGAGGTAGACGTCGAGGTTGCCGTTGCGGTCGGACGAGAAGGCTATCCAGCGGCCGTCGGGCGAAAACCTCGGGTAGACGTCGCGCGCGCGGTGGACCGTCAGGCGCTGGACGTTGCGGCCGTCCTCGTCGGCCACCCAGACGTCGCCGAGGTAGCTGAAGGCGACGCGCCCCTCGTGGTAGTGCGGGTAGCGCACGAGCCGCGCCTCCTTCGCCGCGACGGCCGGCGCGAGCAGTGCGAGTGCGAGCAGTGCGAGCGGGAAAGTTTTCTTCATAAGGTTCCTTCGAAGAGGGCGGGGGGCCGGCGCGCGGGCTTTATCGGCGCGCGTCCGGTCCGCCGGGCTTGACTCTGGTTGTTCCGGTTGGGCGCCGCCGCGCGCGGCAGGCATCGGGTTGCATACGCATTGTATGCAAGAACCGGCGCGCGCTCAAGATAAGGCGAAGCGCCGGGCGCCGGGCGCCGGGGCCGAAGGGCCGAGGGCGAAGGGCCGAGGGCGAAGACGAGAGACGGCGCCGCCTTCGTCCCCGAACGCCGCGGCGACTCGCGCCCGGCGGGCGGCCGACGAAGGCCGCGCCGCGCGCCAACTTCAACGCCAGCCCTTTCGCCCTCACTTTGCCTCCGCACCGGTTTGCCTTTTCCCAACTGTTTGTGTAGCATGACGCGCAAACCCTGACAGGATTGAAATCAACCACGGGTAAAGCCGTTTCTCGTCTGTCTAATTCAGACCGCCGCAAACTGTTTATGACGCCTAAGCGCCGGCCGTGCGCCCGCGTCCCGTCTTCTATTCAGTCCTGTCGCCGCAGGCGCGCCGCGGGCGCCCGACTTGATGCAAGTTTATTGGCACTGTTGGAGGTGAGGAGCTAATGGTTAATCGCAAACTGATTCGGCCGACGCTGGCGGAGGTCAAGGGGCGCGAAGTCCCCGTGCAGGAGAGGGCGCCGCGCGAGAGCGCGGCCCCGCCGCCGCCGCGCGCGCCGCAGCACCGCACGGGCGGCGCGCCCCCCGCGCGCGAGCCGCGCGAGTCCTCTTCCGCCGGCGCGTCGTCCGCCGCCGCGATGGCCGTCGGCCGCAAGAAGATTCCGCCCGCCGAGACGAGCGCCGAAATCTTCTACTACAAGAAGCAGATGGATCAGCACACGCTGATGGTCATCGTCCTCGTTGACGGTGAGGAGATTGAGGGCACCATCGAGTGGTACGACCGCTCGGCGCTCAAGATCAACCGCCGGGGCGCGCCCAACATCATGCTTCTCAAGCACAACATCAAGTACATGTTCAAGGCCGAGGACCGCGACGGCGGCGGCGACTCGGGCGACTAGGGCGCGCGAGCGCCGCGGGGGTTCGTCCCCTTTGGAAACCCCTCACACGCGGTTCCGGCTCCGAGAGATGACCGACTCTTCTCAACAGCCAGAGGCGGCGGCCGCCCGCGCGGGCGGCCGCAGGCCGCGCATCGGCGTCACGATGGGCGACCCGGCGGGGATAGGCCCCGAGGTCGTCCTCAAGGCCGTCGCCGAGCCCGAGGTGCTGGCCGCCTGCGAGCCCGTCATCGTCGGCGACGCGCAGCTGCTCGCGCACACGGCGCGCACGCTCGACCTGACGTGCGGCTACGACATCGTGCGCCGCGGCGAGCCGCTGCCCGAGCGGGGCTCGGGCCGCCCGCTCATCTACCACCTCGACAACATCGGGGTCGCGGTCGCGCCGGGCGTCGAGTCGGGCGCGGCCGGCCGCGCCGCCGCCCAGTACATCGAGGCGGCGGTCGAGCTGTGCGGCGCCGGCGCCGTGGACGCCATCGCCACCGCCCCCATCAACAAGCGCTCGCTCTTCCTCGGCGGCTACAGCTTCCCCGGCCACACGGAGTTCCTCGCGCACCTGACGGCCAGCCCCGAGTGCGCGATGGCCTTCGTCGCGTCGAACCTGAGGATCGTCCTCATCTCGACGCACGTGCCGCTGTCTGAGGCCATCCGGCTCGTCGAGAAGGAGCGCATCGTCAGGGTCACGCGGCTGGCCGACCGCGAGCTGCGGCGCTGGGGCATCCCCCGCCCGCGCATCGCCGTCGCGGCGCTCAACCCGCACGGCGCCGAGGGCGGGCTGTTCGGCGTCGAGGAGTCGGCGGAGATTCAGCCGGCCGTCGAGGCGTGCCGCGACGAGGGCCTGGACGCCTCCGGGCCGCACTCGGCCGACACGGTCTTCCTGCGCGCCTCGCGCGGCGAGTTCGACGCGGTCATTTCGTGCTACCATGACCAGGCGATGATCCCGGTGAAGTGCCTCTCGTTCGGCGAGGCGGTCAACGTCACGCTGGGCCTCCCCTTCATCCGCACCTCGGTGGACCACGGCACGGCCTTCGACATCGCCGGGCGCGGCGTCGCCGAGCACTCGAGCATGGTCGCCGCCGTCACCCTCGCCGCGCGCCTCTCGCGCGCCGACGAGAGCGGCCGGGCGGTCGAAGTTTAAAGAACCGGAGGTTCCCTTACGTGTCCGCGCAGCCAGAAGCCTCACGGCGCATCCTCGTGGCCGACGACGACCCGGCCATCCTGCGGCTGGTGACGGCCATCGTCGAGAAGGAAGGCTATCAGGTCGTCGCCGCGCGCGACGGGCGCGAGGCCTACAAGCAGCTCCAGTCGGGCGGCGACTTCGCCGCGTGCGTCTTCGACGTCGTGATGCCGCACATCCAGGGGCCCGAGCTGGTGCGCTACATGAAGACCGAGAAGAAGCTGATGAAGATACCCGTGATGATGATGACGGCCGAGCAGAACCCGAAGCTCTCGTCCGACAGCTTCGCCGCGGGCGCCGTCGTCTTCCTGCCGAAGCCCTTCACCACCTCGCAGCTCCAGGTCATGCTGCGCATGCTCATCAGCAAGTCGCGCGGCGGCGAGCAAGGCTAGCGCCGCGCGCGCGCGAAACGCCCGACGGAGGACGAGGAGAATTTTTATGGCGAGCCCGAATCCTTCGCAGCGCCCCCGGCGCCCCCGCGCCGCGGCCCGCGCGCTCGCGCCGCTGGCGGCGCTGCTGCTCTGCTGCGCCGCGCCGGCCCTCGCGCAGTCGGGGCGCAAGGCGCAGAAGCCGCTCGGGCTCCCGACCGAGTCGGCCCCGAAGCAGGCCGAGCCGGCCAAGGCCGAGACGAAGAAGCCGGACGCGCTCGTCAGCCTCGTCGTCATGCGCTCGGACGACGCCAGCTTCATAGACCCGCTGGCGGTGGAGGGCGCGGCCGCGGCCTTCCTGCGCCGGCTCGGGCAGTCGCAGGTCGTGGACGTCACCAGCGGCGGGAAGGGGAGGCGGCAGGAGGCGCGCGCCCGCGCCAAGGAGGAGAAGAAGGCGTACGTCGTCGTCTTCCAGCTCGAAGAGCAGCCGGGCGAGATGGGCGTCAGCCGCGCCGACTCGCGCGGGCTCGTCCTGCGCACCTTCGTCTACGCGCCCTTGACGGGCGACCTCAAGTTCACCGACACGACCTGGCAGCGCCCCTATCAAGAGTCGGCGCGCGTCGGCGGCGTGCGCATCCCGGTCCCCACGCGGCGGCCCGAACGCTACCCTTCGCAGCTCGAGCTTGAGCAGGCCGGGCGCGACGCCGCCGACCGCGTGCTCGCGCGCTTCCAGATAACGCCGCCGCGGGACGACGAATGAAGACGGCGGCGAAGTCGAAGCGGGCGGGGCGGCGGGCGGCAGGCCGAATCGAGGATGAGGGTCGGCGCGACTCTCATCCTCTTTCGCCGAAGAGGGGCGGCGCGTTACTCGCCGCGGCCGCAGCAGTCTGCTTTCTCGCCGCGGGCGCGGCCGCGCAGAAGAGGCCGAAGCCGGCGCTCGGCATGGGCGACGCGCGGCGCGCCGTCGCCGCGGCGCAGGGCTTCGGGCTCAACAGCGGCGCCGTCAAGGTCAGGGGCGTCAGCCCCGCGGGCTCCGTGCCCGTGCTCGTCGAGGCGGACGTGACCTTGGCCGTCCGCTTCGAGAGCGTCGAGGACGAGCGCGTCGCGCAGACCGGCGGCGTCTTCAGGCAGAAGCGCCGCCGCGCGGTCGAGTTCCGCACGGGCGACCGCGCGTGGGAGGAGTTCGACCTCGTCTCGACGCCGGCCCTCGCGGCGCGCGTCGAGGCGGCGCGGCGCGCGCTCGAAGAGCTGGTCACGGAGTTCGAGGCGCGGCAGGCCGCCGCCAAAGACAAGACTCAGGCCCCCGAACCTCTGACGCGCGGGCCGCTCACGGTCAAACAACTCTCTCTGATGGGCTCGTCCGCGGTGGCCGAGGTGGTCGTCGCCGCGACCTTCAGTCTGGCGCGCGACGAGCGCCGCCGCTGGCGCGTGACCGAGGCCGCGGTCGGCGGCGAGTCGTCGGGCGACCTCGCGGCCTTCTGGCTCGCGGCCGACGCGCGCAAGGCCGAGCGCGCGCGCGCGGACCTCGCCGCGCTCGCCGAGGCGCTCGAAGCCTACCGCCGCGAGCGCGGCTTCTACGTCCAGGTCAAAGGTTCGGCCGCCCTCCTCGACCACCTCAGCCCGCGCTACTCAAGGCGCGTCATCCGCCTCGACCCGTGGCGCAACCCCTACCGCTACGAGGGCGCGCCCGCCGCCTACACACTCGCCTCCGACGGCCCCGACGGCAAGCCCGGCACGGCCGACGACGTGACCCCCGGCCGCTGACCTCGGCCTTCCGCGACGGCCTTCGGCCGCCACATCCGCGACGGGATTTGAAGACGAACAGCCGGCCGCGGGAGGGCGCCTGCTCGCCTGAGCGGGGGGCGCGCGGGGGCGAAAAGCGCCCGGGAAAATCAGCTTGACGGGCTGTCGGCGCGGGTGTTAGGTTTGATTTGCGGCTTTCGTGCGCGGTTTTCGACGGCGAGCCGCGGACATGCCCTGCCGGCCGCCCACGCGCGAAAGCGTTCCTTTACTTGCCCCCCGGACGGTCGGCCCCCTGTCACAAGGAGACTCTTTTGCCTTCGGGACGCCCGAAACTCCTGCTCGCCGACGACTCGCCGACGATTCGCAAGATCGTCAGTCTGACGTTCGGCGACGAGGGTTTCGAGGTGGTCGCGGTGGGCGACGGCGTGGAGGCCCTGCGCGCGCTCGCGGAGGAGCCGCCGCCCGACGTCCTGCTCGCGGACACGGTGATGCCCGGCCCTGACGGCTACGAGCTGTGCGAGCGCGTCAAGCGGGACGGGCGTCTGGCCCGCGTCCCCGTCGTTCTCCTCGTCGGCGCGTTCGAACCATTCAACAAAGCGGAGGCGCGCAGAGTTGGCGCGGATACATTCTTGACGAAACCCTTCCAATCCATACGCGATCTGGTCAGCAAGGTCGGCTCGCTCCTCGGCGGCGGCGAGTCGCGCGAAGAGGACGAGGCCGCACGCGCCCACGACGCCGACGCGCGCGTCGCCCCCGAACCAGCCGCCGAGCCCGCCGCACGCGCCGAAGCGCGCCCCGCCGCCGCGCCCTTCGCGGGAGACGAGGCGCGCGCGCCGCAACCCGAGTCGTCCTTCGCAGACCTCGGCGCGGACGACGAGTTGATTGAGGCGAGGCCGGCCGACGCCTTCGGCGCGGCGGCTTCGGCCTCGGGCTTCCAGGCGCGGGCCGAACGCGCCGGCGCCTTCGCCGCGGAGCCCGAGGCAGACTTCGACGCCGGGCGTCGCGCCGACCTGGACGACCGCGCGGAGGCCGAGCCGCCCGACGCGGACGTCCTGGGCGCGGAAATCTTCGCCGGGCGCGGCGAGGGAGACGAGGAGGACGCGGCCAGCCTTGCGGAGCCGGACCTGTTGGAGCAGACCGAAGAAAGACCGATGCGCGAAACAACTTCCCCACAACCTTCGTTCGACGCGCGCGCGGAGGGCGCGACCGCGGCGGACGACGCCCTGCTCGACCTCGGGCTGGTTGACGCGCCGCCGGCCGCCGCCGCGGCCGCGCCGCCCGCCGAGTCCGACGACTTCATTCTCGACCTGGACGACCTCGACCTCGGCGACGGGCCGCACGCGCCCCGCGCCGCGGCCGGCGTGCCGGACGAGCCGGCCGCCGACGTCCTCGACGAGCCGGCCTTCGCGTCCGCGACGCCGGCGTCCCGCGCCTGGGCCGACGCCCCCAGCGCCTTCGCCGAGGCCGCGCACGGCGAGCCCGTCGCGCCGACGACGCCGGCCGCGCATGCCGAGCCCGCTCGCGCCTTCGAGATGTCCGCCGCCACGTCCGAGGCGTCGGCGCCGGCGGCCGTCGAGGACGCGCCCTGGCGCGACGTAGTCTTGCAGGACGGCCCGCAGGGCTTCGCGTTCGGCGGCGAGGAGCCGCAGGCGCTCGGGACGCCCGCGCCGCGCGGCTTCATCGAGCCCGAGGTCGTGCCCGCCGACGAGCCGGTTCCGGCGACCGTCGAGGGCGAGTTCACCGACGGCAGCGTCGAGGGCGACGTGCCCAGGCCGCCGGCCGGCGCCCCCGCCGGGTCCGCGGCGGGCGCGCGTGACGCGGGCGCCACGCCGCGCGAGGCTTCGGCCGCGGGCTTCGCCGTCGGCGAGGCGCGCGCCGGCGTCGAAGAGTCGCCGCGCGCCGAACCCCTCTCGCCCGGGAGGCTCTCGCCCGAAGACGTTGACGCCGTCGCGCGCCGCGTTGTCGAGCTGATGTCGGACAAGGTCGTCCGCGAGATAGCCTGGGAGGTCGTCCCCGAACTCGCCGAGCTGTTGGTCAAGCAGCGCCTCGACGAGGAGCGGCGCGGCTAGAAGGCGCCGCGGCGAACTTAAAAGGCCGGGGGAGGATGAGAGGCGCGCCGCCTCTCATCCTCCTTCTCTTTTCCGCCGCTTTCGGCCGCGGCGACGCCGGCGCGGCTTTTTCCCTTTTCCCCCCCGCCTTCGTATAATCGAGCGGCATGGAGATTCCGAAGACATACGACCCGAGGCAGGCCGAGGAGCGCCACTACGAGCGCTGGGAGCGCGAGGGGTGCTTCGCGCCCGAGGTGAACGCCGACCCGGAGGCGCCCGCCTACTCAATCGTCATCCCGCCGCCGAACGTGACCGGCTCGCTCCACATGGGGCACGCGCTCCAGCACACCATCATGGACGTGCTCGCGCGCTACCACCGCATGCGGGGCCGGCGCACGCTCTGGCTGCCCGGCACGGACCACGCCGGCATCTCGACGCAGATCATGGTCGAGCGCCAGTTGAAGAAGGAGGAGGGCAAGACCCGCCACGACGTCGGGCGCGAGGAGTTCGTCGCGCGCGTCTGGCGCTGGAAGGAGCAGTACGGCGGCGAAATCACGCGGCAGATGCGGCGCGAGGGCGCGAGCGTTGACTGGTCGCGCGAGCGCTTCACGATGGACGAACGCCTTTCGCGCGCCGTGCGCGAGTTCTTCGTGCGCTGCTACGAGGAGGGGCTCATCTACCGCGGCCCCGGCATGATTAACTGGTGCCCGAAAGACCAGACCGCCCTCTCCGACCTCGAAGTCGAGAAGGAGCCGCAGGCCGGCAAGCTCTACTACCTGCAATACCCGGTCAAGGACTCGGACCGCCGCGTGACGGTGGCGACGACGCGCCCCGAGACGATGCTCGGCGACACGGCCGTCGCCGTCAGCCCGAAGGACGGGCGCTACGGCGACCTCGTCGGCCGGACGCTCCTGCTGCCCATCGTCGGCCGCGAGATACCGCTCATCGCCGACGAGTACGTGGACCCCGAGTTCGGCACCGGCGCCGTGAAGATCACGCCCGCCCACGACCCGAACGACTACGCGATGGGCAAGCGCCACGGCCTGCCGCAGGTGCAGGTCATTGACCAGCACGCGCGCATGACCGCCGGCGCCGGCGCCGACTTCGAGGGGCTCGACCGCTACGAGGCGCGCGAGCGCGTCGTGCGGAAGTTCGAGGAGTCGGGGCTGTTGGAGAAGGTCGTTGACTACGAGTTCTCCATCACCAAGTGCGGCCGCTGCCGCACGGTCATCGAGCCGCTCGTCTCGACGCAGTGGTTCCTGCGGCAGGCCGAGCTGGGGCGCGAGCCGCTCCGCCTCATCCGCGAGAGCCACGAGCCGCGCTTCGTCCCCGAGAACCCTTACGAGAAGGTCTACGAGAACTGGCTGGCCGGCCTCTACGACTGGACGCTCTCGCGGCAGCTCTGGTGGGGCCACCGCATCCCGGCCTGGTACGACCGGGGGGGGAACGTCTACGTCGCGCGCAGCGAGGAGGAGGCGCGCCGCGCCGCCGGGACGGGCGAGCTTGAGCAGGACCCGGACGTGCTCGACACCTGGTTCTCCTCGGCGCTCTGGCCCATCTCGACCCTCGGCTGGCCGGACGAGGACTCGCCCGACCTCAAGACCTTCTACCCGACCTCCGTGCTCGTCACCGCGCGCGACATCATCTTCCTGTGGGTGTCGAGGATGATGATGACGGGGGTGAAGTTCGAGGGGCGCAGGGCGTTCGACGACGTCTTCATCACCGGCACCATCTTCGACAAGCACGGCCAGCGGATGTCGAAGACCAAGGGCAACGGCGTTGACCCGCTCGACGTCTTCGACAAGTACGGCGTGGACGCGACGCGGCTGGTGCTCGCCTCCATCGGCTCGACCGACACGCGCTGGAGCGACAACCAGGTCGAAAGTTACCGCAACTTCGCCAACAAGATTTGGAACGCCGCGCGCTTCTGCCTGCTCAACTCCGAGGGCGCCGAGGTGGGCCGCGGCTTCGAGGGCGGGCCGCGGGCGTGGGCGCTGCACGACCGCTGGATAGTGTCGCGGCTCAACCGGACGGCGCGCGAGGTGGCGCGCGCCGTCGAGGGGTACCAGTTCCACGAGGCCGTCTACGCGCTCTACCACTTCTTCTGGGACGACTTCTGCGACTGGTACATCGAGCTGTCGAAGGCGGACGTCTCGGCCGCGGAGGCCGCGCCGGAGCGCGACGCCGCGCGCGGCCGCGTCCTGACCGTGCTCGAACAGGCGCTGCGGCTGCTCCACCCCTTCATGCCGTTCATCACGGAGGAGCTGTGGCAGCGGCTGCCGGGCGTCGGTGCGGACTCGATGCACGCGGCCTACCGCGCCTCGGGCGTGACGCCGACCGTCATGCTCGCGGCCTACCCGCGGGCCGACGAGGCGCTGATTGACGACCGCGCCGAGGCGGAGATGCGCGCCGTCATCGAGCTGGTCTCGCGCGTGCGCAACATCCGCACCGAGCTGGGCGTCAAGCCCTCGGAGGAGGCGCCGCTCATCATCGGCGCCGGCGGCGACGGCCTCGGCGAGCTGTTCCGCGCTAGCCTGCCGCAGATCAGGCGGCTGACGCGCGCGGGCGAGGTCGTCATCGCCGACTCGCTGGCCGGCGCGCCGCGCGCCTCGGCGCGGGCGGTGCTCGCGGGCGGGGCCGAGGTCGCCGTGCCGCTCGAAGGCTTAATAGACTTCGAGCAGGAGCGCGCGCGCATCACGCGCGAGCGCGAGAAGCAGGAGAAGGAGTTGCAGAAGGTCGAGGCGCAACTCTCGAACCCGCAGTTCGTCGAGCGCGCGCCGGCCGAGAAGGTCGGGGAGCTGCGGCGGCGCGGGGCCGAGCTGGGGCAGAGGATGAAGGCTTTGGGCGAAATGCTGGAGGCGTTAGGGGCATGAGCTGGCTTGACGAGGGGGCGCTGTTCTCGCAGGTCGGCGCGTTCCTGAACGAAGACATCGGCCGCGGCGACATCACGACGCAGTCCACCGTGATGCGCAGCCAGAGCGCCAAGGGGCGCTTCATCGCCAAGGAGGCGATGGTCGTCTGCGGCCTCGAAGCCGCCGAGGCCGTCTTCTCCACGCTCGACTCGCAGCAGCAGATAGAGGCGTTCGTCGCCGACGGCGACGAGGTCGAGGCGGGCAAGGTCATCGCGCGCACCACCGGCTTCGCCGACGTGCTGCTCGCGGGCGAGCGGCTCGCGCTCAACCTGATGCAGCGGCTCTCCGGCATCGCCACGCTGACCCGCAAATACGTGCAGGCGGTCGAGGGGACGGCCGCGCAGATAGTGGACACGCGCAAGACGACGCCGGGGCTCCGCATGCTGGAGAAGTACGCCGTGCAGACCGGCGGCGGGCGCAACCACCGCTTCGGCCTCGACGACGGCGTGCTCATCAAGGACAACCACGTCGCGCTGGCGGGCGGCGTGGCGACCGCCGTCGGGCGCGCGCGCAAGGCCGTCGGCCACCTGCACAAGGTCGAGGTCGAAGTCTCGCGCGAGCGCGACCTGCGCGACGCCATCGAGGCCGGCGCCGACATCCTCCTGCTCGACAACCTCTCGCCCGAGGAGACGCGCCGCATGGTCGAGGTCGCGCGCGGCCTCAGGCCCGACGTGCTGCTCGAATCTTCGGGCGGCATCACGCTGGAGAACGTGCGCGCCTACGCCGAGGCGGGCGTGGACCTCGTCAGCGTCGGCGCGCTGACGCACTCGGCGCGCGCCGTGGACATCAGCTTCAAGATTCAGTCGGCGTGAGCGCCTGGCCGGGCGGGCGCGGAAGCGGAACCGCGAGCGCGCGGGCGCGTGTAAACCTTCGGCCCGCGGCGGGCATCGGAACTTCGTGCCCGACGGTTTTCAAGGAGGACGGTGATGAAGAAAGCTTTGCCCCGCACGGCGCTGGCGCTGCTGGTCGCGGCCTTCGCCCTGCCGCACGGCGCGCACGCGCAGCCGCCGCAGCCGCAGCGCCGCCGCGCCTCGCGCCGCGCCACCAACCCGGCGTCGCGCACGCGGCCCGTGCCGGCGCCGCAACTCCCCGACGAGCCGAGCGTCGTCAGCACCGCCGGCGAGACGCCGCAGGACGCGCCGCCGCCGCGCCGCGCGACTTCGCGCCAGCCGCGCCAGCAGGGCGCGCAGGCCGAGAACGAGCAGTTGCGCGGCACCGTCCGCGACCTCTCGACGCAGGTCGAGCAGTTGTCGGGCCAGCTCAACCAGATGAAGGCCGACCAGCGGGCGATGTACGACCTCGAACGCCTGACGCGCGCCGAGCAGCGCGCCGAGGAGGTGCGCCGCCAACTGCGCGAGGTCACCGACAAGGAGTTCCAGTTGCAGGAGCGGCTGGCCGAGATTGACTACGAGTCGCAGCCCGACTCCATCCAGCGCCGCGCGGCGCTCGTCGGCTCGCTCAACCCCTCCTCGGTCCGCGACGCCATCGCGCAGCAGTTCGCGCGCGAGCGCGCGCGCATCACGAAGCAGTTGGAGATGCTCGGCGCGAGCCGCGTGCGGCTGGAGGCGGCGGTCGCCACCGCCGACGCCGAGGTCGAGCGCCTGCGCCAGCGCGTGGACGCCGCCGACCAGGCGCAGCAGGCGCAGCCGCCGGCGCCCGCGACCGACGCGACCGGCGCCGCGGGCGCGACCGCCGCGCCCAGCCCGACCCCGACGCCGGCCCAGCCGCCGCAATGAAAGGGTGAAGGACGAGGGATGAAGCGACGGCCGACGGCCCGACTTTCATCCCTCGTCCTTCATCCCTCGTCCTTAATCTTTCGTCCTTAATCTTTCGTCCTTCGCCCTTCGCCCTCCCGCGTCATGTCTTCCGTCACGAAGCTCGAACTCTACAGGCTAATTGGAGAGGCGGCGGCGCGCGGCGAGCGCGTGGTCGTCGCGACCGTGGCGCACACGCGCGGCTCCACCCCGCAGCGGCGCGGCGCCAAGATGCTCTTCTTCGAGGGCGGCGGCGTGGCCGGCACCGTCGGCGGCGGCTGCGTCGAGGCCGAGGTCTGGGCCGAGGCGCGCGAGGCGCTGCGCACGGGCCGGCCTTCGCTCCAGAGCTTCACGCTCACCGCCGACGAGGCCAGCGAGGAGGGCATGGTCTGCGGCGGCACGATGGAGATTTTCCTGGACGTCTGGGGCGGCGGCGGCGGGCGATAGACGGTGGGCGACGGCCGGCGTTATTATCGTCCGTCGCCGTCAACCGTCCGGTCGCCCGTCGTCATCCCACGGAGGTAGCCATGCAGACTTCTTTCATCGAGGCGTACAAGGCGAAGCACCAGCACCCGCTGAACCGTCTGACGCACAGCATCGGCATCCCGATGATTGTCGTGAGCCTGCCGCTCTTCTTCTGGGACTGGCGTTGGGCGCTGGGGCTCTTCGCCGCGGGCTGGGTCTTCCAGTTCGTCGGCCACGCCATCGAGGGCAACAGCCCGGCCTTCTTCCGCAACCCCGTCTACCTGATAGTCGGCCCGCTCTGGCTCGCGCGCCGCGCCCTCGCGGCCGTCGGCCTCGCCCGCTCGCCCGAGAAGTAGCGGCGATGGACGCCCCGCCCGCCCAGGACTCTTCCGCAGGACTCACGCAGGCGCTCGCGCGCGCTCTCGAAGGGGGCGCGCTGGCGGCGCTCGTCACCGTGGTCGAGGCCGCGCGCGGCGTCGGCTCGAAGGCGCTGTTCGGGGACGCGGGCGCGCGCACGGGGACGACGGGCGACGGGGCGCTGGACGAGGCGCTGGCCGCGCACGCGCCCGTCTTCCTCGCGTCGCGCGCCGAGGCGCGGACGCTGCGCGTCGAGGAGTTCGCGCCCGCGCTCGAAGCGTGGCGCGGCGCGCGCGTCCTCTTCGAGCGCGTCGAGCCGGAGCCGCACGTCGTCGTCTGCGGCGCGGGTCACGTCGGGGCCGCGCTCGCGCGGCTGGCGCACGCGGTCGGCTACCGCGTGACGCTCGTTGACGACCGCGAGGAGTTCGTCGCGCGCTCGCGCTTCCCGGAGGCGGGGGTCGGGCTGGTGGCCGCCGCCGGCGGCTGGGCGCGGCCGCTGGGGGAGGTCATCGGGACGGGGCGCGGCGTCTACGTGGCCGTCGTCACGCGCGGGCACAACGAGGACGAGGAGTGTCTGAGGGCCGCGCTCGGGGCGCGCCCCGACTACGTGGGCATGATAGGCAGCCGGCGGCGCACGAACATCGTGCTGGGGCGGCTGCGCGAGTCGGGCTTCGCCGAGGAGCAGCTACGAGAGGTGCGCGCGCCCGTCGGCCTCGACATCGGCGCCGTCTCGCCCGAGGAGGTCGCGCTCGCCATCCTCGCCGAGATAGTCGCGCGGCGCCGCGGCGGCGCGGGCGCGCCGCTCTCGGCCTGGCGCAGGGAGTGAAAACCCCCTCCGAAGTAGAAGGCCGCTTCGCCCTTTGAAGTCGAAGCCTTTCCGAAGTCGGAGACCCCTTCTGAAGTTAAAAGCGCCGCCCGGCCGCATGATTCGCCTCTTCAAATCGAAACTCAAAATGGCGCTCGCCGCGGCGCTCGCCGTCGCCGCGGCGCTCGGCGCGTGGGCGTTCTGGCTTGAGCCGGCGTGGACGTCCGTGCGGCGCGTGAGCCTGGCCGTGCCGGGCTGGCGCGCGGCGCAGGGCGGGCTGAAGGTCGCGCTGCTGACGGACCTGCACGTCGGCGCGCCGCACATGGGCGCAGGGCGCCTGCGCCGCGTCGTCGAGCTGACGAACGCCGAGTCGCCCGAGGTCGTCATCATCACGGGCGACTTCGTCATCGGCGGGCCGAAGGACGAGGGCGGCGAGCGGGGCGGCGTGGCCGGCGGCTCGTTCGTCGAGCCCGAGGCGATTGCGGCCGAGCTGAAACACCTGCGCGCGCCGCTCGGCGTCTACGCCGTGCTGGGCAATCACGACTGGTGGTACGACGGGCCGCGCGTCGCGCGCGCGCTGGAGTCGGCGGGGGTGCGCGTGCTTGAGAATCAGGCCGTCAGGGTCGAGCGCGGCGGGGCGGGCTTCTGGCTGGGCGGCGTCGCGGACCTCTGGACGCGCAGGCCGGACGTGGCGGGCGCGCTCGCTCAGGTCACGACGGACGAGCCCGTCATCCTCTTCACGCACAACCCGGACATCTTCCCCGGCGTCCCCGCGCGCGTCAGCCTCACGCTCGCCGGCCACACGCACGGCGGGCAGGTCAACCTGCCGCTCGTCGGCCGCCCCGTCGTCCCCTCGAAGTTCGGCCGGCGCTACGCGATGGGGCACGTCGTAGAGGGCGGCCGGCACCTCTACGTCAGCGGCGGCGTCGGCACGAGCATCCTCCCCGTGCGCTTCCGCGTCCCGCCCGAGGTGGTCGTCATCAGTCTGGAAGAGTTGAAGTAGCGCCGCGCCCCGGGCGGCGGCCGCGCGCGCCCGCGCGGGCGAGGGCGCGTCAGCCCGCGGGGGCTTCGAGCGTGTCCGTCTCGGCGGGCGCGAGTTCGCGTTCGAGGCGCCTGCGGCGGCCGCCGCGCAGGCGGCCGTGGACGTACTGGACGGGGCCGATGAGCCAGTAGCTCAGGCCGGCGAGCAGCGTGCTGAGGCGCGTGTCGGTGAGCGCGAGGCCGGCCGAGAGCAGGCCGACGAGCGCCATCAGCGCGTTCTCCTGGAGGTAGCTCCGCGTGTCGTGCGTCTCCAGCGCGTCGAGCCCGAGGGCGTCGCGCCTGCGGTAGGCGTGCCAGTAGAGCAGCGCGTAGATGAGGAAGACGGCGGCGAAGCCCGCGCCGTAGATGGCCAGCATCGTCGCCACCTGCTCGGCGCGCACGACCGGGACCGTCTGCCCGCCGACCTCGACCACCCTCCCGTAGCCCAGCGCGGCGTTGACCAGCATCGTCCAGACGAACTTGAGCGGGTAGACGTAGAAGAGGACGACGAAGAGCAGGCCGCCCGTCATCCAGATGGTGAAGTTGTCGTTGAGCGCGTAGCGCCGGAAGAACTTGTACTGCGTGAACCAGCAGTGGAACAGCATCGCGAAGGTGATGGCGAAGGCGAGGAAGCCGCGCATCGTCACGAGCAACTGGTCGAAGGTGCGCGGCACTTCGAGCGAGACGACGAGCAGCGTGATGGCGAAGGCGAAGACGCCGTCCGAGAGCGCCTCGACGCGCGAGACTTCGCCGAGCCCCCGCATGCGGAAGCCGTTCTGCGCCGCGGCCTCCCTCTTTATCAACTGCTCACGAATCATGCGCGCTCCTTGCGGTTTGGGCGGCCGGTAGGCATCTTATAATCCCGCCGCGGCGCCGCGCCCTTTCGTCCGCCCCGACGGCGGCGAGCATTATTCACGTTCGCGGCGCCCGCCGCAAGACTCCGATGACGACCGCCGGCGCACAGCCCCAGCCGACACCGACGCCGCGCGCGGGCGGGATGTTCCGCGCGCTCGCCCACCGCAACTTCCGCCTGTTCTGGGCGGGCGCCTTCCTCTCGAACGCCGGGACGTGGATGCAGACCGTCGCGCAGAGCTGGCTGGTGCTGCAACTGACCGACTCGGGGACGTGGCTCGGCGTGGACACGCTTGTGGCGACCGCGCCGGGGCTCGCGCTGACGCTCGTCGGCGGCGTCATCGCCGACAAGGTTGACCGCAAGCGGCTGCTCATCTACACGCAGGCGGTCGCCGGGCTCTCGGCGCTCACGCTGGCGCTGCTCATCTGGTCGGAGCGCATCCGCTGGCAGGGCGAGGCGCGCAACCCCGGCGACGTGTGGATGGTGCTGGCGCTGACGTTCGTCACCGGCTGCTGCTGGGCCATCTCGGGGCCGTCCTACCAGGCCATCATGGTTGACCTCGTCGGGCGCGAGGACGTGGCGAACGCCGTGGCGCTCAACTCGTCGCAGTTCCAGTTGGCGCGCGTCATCGGGCCGCTGCTGGCGGCGCTGACGATGCGCTTCCTCGGGATGACGGGCTGCTTCCTCGCCAACGGGCTCTCGTACGTCGCCATCGTCGCGGCGCTCTCGCGGGTCAGGCTGAGCCGGCCGGCCGGCGCGGCGCGGCCCGCGGCGGGCGGGGAGGCGGAGGAGAAGGAGAAGGAGAAGGAGGAGCAGCCGCCGCCGCGCTCGATGTGGGCCGACCTGGCCGAAGGGTTCAGGTACGTCCGCGGGCGGCCGCGCGTGCGGCTGGTGCTGCTGTGCTCGGGGGTGGTGAGTCTGTTCGGGTCGCCCTACATCGTGCTGATGCCGCTCTTCGCGCGCAACGTGTACGGGTGGGGCGAGTCGGGGCTGTCGCTGCTGATGGGGACGGCCGGGGCGGGGGCGCTCGTCGGCGCGCTGACGCTCGCCTACCTCAGCGACCTGCGCGGCAGGGGGCGGTTCCTTCTGGGGAGCATGCTGTCGAGCGGCGCGTGCATCACGGGCTTCGCGGCGGCGGGCGCGCCGTGGGCGGCCGTCCTGCTGCTCTTCGGGACGGGGATGTCCATGGTCTGCTTCTTCGCGCTCGGCAACACGCTGCTGCAACAGCTCGTCCGCGACGAGATGCGCGGGCGCGTGATGAGCATGTGGATTTTGACCTTCATCGGGACGATGCCGGTCGGGAGCTTCGTCTCGGGCGCGTCGGCCGACCGCTTCGGCCCGCGCCCCGCGCTGGCCGTCTGCGGCCTCGTCGTCCTCCTCTTCGGCCTCTCGGCCGCGTGGCTCAGCCCGAGCCTGCGCGAGCTTTGAGCGCGCGCGCGGCCTACTCCTCTTCGCGGAAGACGCGTTCGAGCGGCGTCAGGCCGCGGTCGTTGAACTGCGGGATGGGCGGGCGCGCGGCGTCGAGCCGGTCGCCGAGCGGGCGTGTGACGTTCGGCCCGAGCGGCTCGCGCGCCGGGGCGGCGGCCGGCGAGAGGTTCAGGGCGGTGTGAGTCTGACCCGGCGCGGCGCGGCGCAGCAGCGCGGGGAAGAGGTGAAACCACTGCGCGTAGCCGACGCCCATCCCGAGCGCCCAGAAGGCGAAGCGCCCCTTGACGCCGAGGTCGGCCGAGTGGAACGGGGCCGCGGCGGCCGCGCCGAGCGGGAACGAGAGCAGGAACATCAGCGCCTCAAGTAAGGAGCCGGCCGCGTCGTCGAAGAACAGCGTCTCGCCCGCGCCCGGCATGAGGGACGTAATCGAGTAGATGACGAGCAGGGTGACGCAGAGCAGCAGCCACGGCCTGCGCAAGTTGTCCTGAAAAGGGTTCTGCATCGCGCTCCCTCCTTTTTAAACGCGCGGCTCCGCGGACTTCCGGACTTCCCCCGTGGGCCTTTAGACGCCGCCCCGGCCCGCCTTGTTCCGCCGGCCCCGCCCCGCCCGCGCGCGCAAGAAATCCGCCGCGGGGCGTTCTAGTCGCAGCCGGGCGGTCTTGCGACGAGCGGGCCGGCGGCGCGTCCGAATCCGCTGGAGTTTTTTTGAGGAGAAAAGGGATGCGAACCTTCCGTGACCTGCTGTGCCTCTTCTTCGGGCTGGCGCTGATGGCGCTGGCGACGGCGACGGCCGACGCGCAGGGCGTCATCGTCCCCGGCCCGTGCCAACGCTGCCCCGGCCCCCGGCCGCGCCCCGTCCCGCCGCCGCGCTCGCTGCCGGTCAAGTCCATCAAAATCGAGACGAAGATAGCCGCGCAGGTGGCGACCACGCACGTCGAGCAGGTCTTCCGCAACGACACCGACGCCACGCTCGAAGGGACGTACTTCTTCCCCATCCCCGAGTCGGCCTCCGTCTCGGAGTTCGCCATCTGGGACGGCGACCGCCGCCTCGTCGGCGAGGTGCGCTCGCGCGAGGAGGCGCGGCGCATCTACGACGAGATAGTCCGCCGCCAGCGCGACCCCGGCCTGCTGGAGTACGCCGGCCGCGACCTCTTTCAGGCGAGCGTCTTCCCCATCGCGCCCCACTCCGACAAGCGGCTGGAGCTGACCTACACGCAAGTCCTGAAGGCCGAGGGCGAGACGGTCGCGTACCGCTACCCGCTCGGCACGGGGCGCAACGTCTCGCAGATTACGGGGAGCGTCTCGGGCAGCGTCGAGATAGAGGGGCGCGAGCCGCTGCGCAACGTCTACTCGCCGAGCCACGAGGTGGAGGTGGCGCGCGCGGGCGAACGGCGCGCGCGCGTCTCGTTCGAGTCGGCCGCCGGGCGCGAGCCGCAGGACTTCCAGCTCTTCTACACGCTCTCGGACGCCGAGTTCGGGATGACGCTGCTGACGCACCGCGAGCCGGGCAAGCAGGGCTTTTTCCTGATGACCATCTCGCCGAAGGACGGCCTGGCCGAGCAGGAGTACTCGGCCAAGGACGTGGTCTTCGTCCTCGACACCTCGGGCTCGATGGACGAGGCCGGGAAGATGGAGAAGGCGCGCGCGGCGCTCCTCTTCGGCGTGCGCAGCCTGCGGCCGTCCGACCGCTTCAACGTCATCAACTTCGCCAGTGAGGAGCACCTGATGACGACGGGGCTGCTCGCGGCCGACGAGCGCGGGCGCGCGATGGGCGAGGAGTTCATCCGGCGGCTCAGGCCCGCCGGCGGCACCAACATCAACGGCGCGCTGCTGGCCGGCATGGCGCAGTTCGACCGCTCCGAGCGGCCGCGCTTCCTCGTCTTCCTGACCGACGGGCTGCCGACGGTCGGCGAGGCGCGGGCCGAGCGCATCGCCGACAACGCGCGGGCGGCGCGCGTCCCCGGCGTGCGCCTCTTCACCTTCGGCGTCGGCTACGACGTCAACACGGCGCTCCTCGACAAGCTGGCCGCCGAGAACGGCGGCGCGGCCGAGTACGTCGAGCCGAAGGAAGACCTGGAGGTGAAGGTCTCGAACTTCTTCACCAAGATTAACCACCCCGTCCTGACCGACCTCGCGCTCGACATGGGCGGCGCCGAGACCGACCTCGTCTACCCGCGCGAGCTGCCGGACGTCTTCCGCGGCACGCAGGTCACGCTCATCGGCCGCTACCGCAACGCCGCCGACCTGAACAACGTCGCCGTCCGCCTGCGCGGGCGGATGGGCGGGCGCGAGCGCACGTTCGTCTACAACAACCTGTCGTTCCCCGTCCGCGGCGAGCGCAACGAATTCCTGCCGCGGCTGTGGGCGACGCGCCGCGTCGGCTGGCTGATGGAGCAGATACGCACCAACGGCGAGCAGAAGGAGCTGACCGACGAGGTGCTGGACCTCGGCACGCGCTACGGCATCGTCACGCCCTACACCTCCTACCTCGCGCTGGAGCCGAACTTCAACGCCGTGCGCGAGGATGACGAGGCCGCGCTGCGCGCCATGCCCGGGCCGGCCGACAGGCGCGCGCGCCTCCCGCGCCGCGGCGCGGCGGGCGCCGGCGGCGTGGTCAGGAGCGACCCCGACAGCGCGCCCGCGCCGATGGCCGCGCGCCCGGCCGCCGACGCGGTCGCGCCGCTCAACGAGGCCGCCAGCGCCAAGACCGGCGAGGTGGCCGTCCGCCAGAGCAAGCGCGACCGCGCGCAGCAGGAGGTCGTCCGCGTCGAGTCGGAGTCATCCTCCTCGGCCGTCCGCAAGGTGGGCGACAAGACCTTCTACCTGCGCGGCGACGTGTGGGTGGACTCCGAGTTCAAGCCCGAGGCCAAGCTGCCCGAGACGGCGCTCGAATTCGGCGGCGAGGCGTACTTCGCGCTCGTCCGCCGCGAGCCGCAGCTCGCGCGCTTCTTCTCGCTCGGCGAGCGCGTGGTGGTCGTCTACAACGGCCGCGTCTACCGCGTGGGCGGCGGTCGGTAGGCGACAGCCGGCGGCCGGCGGCCGGCGGCCGGAAGACGGGCGGCGCGTCAAGCCCACGGGCCGGACGCGCCGCCCGTCTTTTCCGCGCACGCCGGCCGCTTCTTCCTGCTCGCGCCTTGAACCCCGAGTGTCTGTTCATGTACAAAGTAGGTGAGCGAATTCAAGGGGGCGGGCCGATTTTGTGCGTTACCTTTAGAAAAGAGCTGAGCCGGAGATGAGTTTAAAAGAATGGTTTCGTCGGGCCGCGCTCGTGTCGTGCGCGGCCGTTCTTTTGGCGGCGTGCGCGGGCGCGGCGCGGGCGCAGGGCGAGGGGTGGCGGGGCGGCCGCCGAGGGGTGGCGGGGAAGGACTTGAACGCGGTCTTCTTCGCGGACTCGAAGCGCGGGTGGGCGGCGGGCGACGGCGGCGTCGTGCTGCGCACGCGCGACGGCGGGCAGAACTGGCAGCGGCAGCCGGTCGCGACGGCCGAGACCTTCAACGACGTCTTCTTCCGCAACGACGACGACGGCTACCTGCTGTCGGCCTCGCAAATCTTCACCACCGAGGACGGCGGCCAGACGTGGCGCGCCTCGACGCGCTTCCTGCCGCAGACCTTCGGCGGCGCGGAGCCCGAACTCTACAGCGTCCGCTTCACCAGCAAGAAGCGCGGCTGGGTCGTCGGCAGCCTGAGCCGCGGCGAGACCGTCATAGACAGCCTCCTGCTCTCGACCGACAACGGCGGCGCGTCGTGGCAGCGCCGCCGCCTGCCCGTCAACAGCGAGCTGATTCACTTCGACTTCGACGGCGACAAGCGCGGCTGGGTCGTCGGCAGCGGCGGCCGCATCCTCCACACGCGCGACGGCGGCGAGACGTGGGAGCAGCAGAACTCCGGCACGGCGGCCGCGCTCTACCACGTGGACTTCGAGGGCGACGAGCGCGGCTGGGCGGTCGGCGAGCGCGGCGCCATTCTGCGGACGCAGGACGGCGGCCGCACCTGGCGCGCCGTGCCCGCGCCCGTGCGCTCGACGCTCCTGAGCGTGAAGTTCGTTAATAAGGACGAGGGCTGGGTCGTCGGCCGCGGCGGCGTCATCCTCCGCACGGACGACGGCGGCGAGACGTGGAAGCAGCAGGACTCCGGCACGCGCCAGCACCTCTACGCGCTCTACTTCGACAAGAAGGCCGGCTGGGCCGTCGGCGGCGACGGGCTCGTCCTCAGCTACGGCCGGTGAGGCTCCGCGCCGAAGCGATGCGCCCGCCGCCGCGCGAGCCCGGCGATTTTGCGGCGAATTTGAAGGGCGAGGGGCGGCGAAATTTTTCGAGCAACGCCGCGCGGGGCTCGGGGCATCCGAAGGTACAGCATAGCACTTACCCTTGAACGCCGCGGGGGGAACGCGGCCTTGAAGGTAAGTTGGACGGTTCTCCTGTGGTTCCCGCCCGGCGTTGGACGAAGCGCCGGGCGGTTTTTTTATTCCCCGCTACCTTCGGCCGGCGTCCGCGGCGCGCAGAAGCTCGGTGATTGAGGCGAGGTGGTGGTCGTCGTGCTCGGCGACGAACTGCGCGAGGTCTATGACGCGCATCTGCCTGCCGAGCCGCGCGTGGAGCGCCGAGGCGGCGACCTCCCCCTCGTCCAAAGCTTCGAGCCGCCGGACGAACGAGAGGCGCGCGGCCCGGAAGCCGTCGAGCAGGTCTTCGAGCCGCGCGGCGTTGTGGCCGGCCTCCTCGGTCCTGCGGTTGGTCATGTCGGCCGCGCGCAGCACGGGCAGGCGGCGCGCGTAGTCTTCCAGCCGCCCCTCGTGCAGCGCGTCCAGGTCGAGCAGGTGGCCGGCCTGTTCCTGAATTGACCACGCGCCGCCGGGCTTCGCCGTGAGCCGTTCGCGCGCGAGGCCGCGCGTCAACTCTTCGAGCCGCGCGGGCGCGCCGCGCAGCCGCTCGACGACGCAGGGGAAGACCCCGAGCGGCAGACTGAAGTCAAACTCCCTCTCGACCCAACGCATCTTTTTCAACATGGCGCGCCTCCTTCGGCGGAACGTCTCGCGGCCGTCAACGGCCAAAGGCGAAAAGGCGGCCCGGGCGGGCCGCCTTTTCGCCTTTGGCCCGCGCGGCGGGTAAGCTCAGTCAACCATCCTGATGCTCTTGACGAGGCTGACGTAAGCCGCCTGGTGCTTCTCGAACCCCTCGGCCGAGCCGAAGGTCAGGACGACGAGGGGCTTTTTCGCTTCGAGGATGTCGGCGCTGAAGTGAATATCCCTGCCGCCGACCTTTCCCGAGCCGGTGACGGCGGCGTGGTCCATGCCGTTGTGCTTGTCGGCCTTCGGCTCGCCGTCGAACTTCAGCTCCTGAATCTGCTTCGCCAGCTCTTCGCCGAGCGCCTTGGCCGCGGCGTCGAAGTCGTCCTCTTCCGTCACCCAGAAGACGAGCGAGACGCCGCCGCCGGCCGGCGCGACCGTCAACTGCTCGCCGTCGGCCTCGGCCTTCCACCCTTCGGGGAGGTCGAAGGTGACGCCCGCGCCCTCGTGCGTAAAGGTCTTGCGGTCCTGCGCGCGGGGCGCGGCGGCGTGCGCGCCGGCGGCCTCGACGCCGCGTGCGGCCGGGGCCGCGTCGGCGGCCAGCAGCGCCCCGGCCGCGGCGGCTGCGAGAAAGAGATTTCTGAGTTTCAAAGCTGAGTCCTCCGGGAACGTTGGGATGAAATTTGCGCCGGTGAAGGGGCGGGGCGTCCGTCGGCGGGCGTCCTGTGCGCGCGTGCCGTCTCACGGCGTCGCCGCGCGCGCCCGCCTCCTCGAAGGCCGACGCATCTTAAACCCGCGCGCCGGAGAAGTCCAAAGCCGAAGTCAAAAGCAGGGGGGCGCGGGCCCTTCGCGCCCGCGCCCCCCCTGGAGGCGTGACCGCGCCGCCGGGCGGCTCAGTTGGCGGCGCGCTCGCGCGCGGGCTTCTTCTCCAGCCGGTCGAGCACGGAGCGCGCAACGGCGAGCGTGGCGAAGGCGCGCGGGGCCTCGCCCTCGAAGCCGCGCGCGAGGTCGGCGGCGCGCTGCATGTCCTGCGCCGCCAGCTTCGCGAAGATGTCCGCGAGGTCGAAAGACTGCGCGCTGCTCGAAGACATCATCGTCATCCCGCGCGACTCGAAGCGCGTGCTCATGCGGCCGTCCTCGCCCGTGTAATCCTTCGCGGAGTTCGACGCCTTGACGACGTCGAGCATCACCTCCCAGGCGCGCGCGCGGTCTATCTCGACGAGCTGCGTGGCGACGGCGACGAGCGCGCTGACGCGCTCCTTCGACGCCGGGTCTATGCGCTCGCGCGCCTCGTTCAGCGCCTCGTCGAGTATCTCGACGGCGCGGCCGGGCTCGGCCTTCGAGAGGAGCCGCGCGGCCTCCGTCAGCGCCCACGCGCGCTGGATGCTGGTCAGCGTGTTCGAGCGCGCGAGCCGCAGCACTTCGGCCGCGTCCTTCTCATTGACGGCGTTGCGCGTCGCCTCGAAGTCTACGTAGGCGCGCAGCCGCCGGCGCGTGTCCGCGTCCTCTATCTTGCCGACGAACTCGTCGAGCCGCGGGTCTTTCTGCCTGAGCGCGTCGAGGACGGCGTCCACGTAGACGGCGTCGCGCTCCTCGGCCGTCCTGGCGCGGTCGAGGCGGCCGAGCGTCTCGCCGAGGCGGTCGCGGTTCGGGTCTTCGGGGACGAGCCCGCGCGAGAGCGCGTTGTTGGCCTCGGGGCGCCGCAGGCCGTCGGGCGTGTCGGGCGCGAGCGAGGCCATCTTGGCGCGCAGGGCGGCCGAGCGGTCGGGCGCGTGCTGGTCGAAGAGCGGCAGCAGCCGCGCGATGACCATGTACCAGCCGGCGCGCCCCGCCGAGGTGAAGTCCTGGTCGGGCGTCGGCGTCGGGCGCAGCAGGATAGCGGCGGCCGCGCGGAAGTAGGCCGCGCGCAACTGCGGCGCGACGTCCGCCGGCGGCGCGATTGGCCGCCCCCACGAGTTGGCGTTCGACCCGGCGTCCGCCGTGAAGACCATGAAGAGCGCGGGCGAGAAGAGGTAGGACGAGAGCAGCGAGGCCGTGTTGGCGTCCGACGCGGGGCTCGCGGCGGCGCGATTGACCAGCGCGAGGAAGCGCTCGTCGGCGGCGGGCGCGTTCTTCTGCCGGAGCCGCGCGAGGAATTCGAGCGCGGGCGGCGTGACGGCGCCGAGCGCGGCGTCCGCGAACTGGATGGCGCGCGCCACGTCGCTGTCGAGGAGCTGGATGGCGAGCCGCAGGCGCTGCGCGACCGCCGGCGGCGTCTCCATCGGGTCGGGGCGCTCGGGGCGTCCCGAGGCGTCAGGCGTCGCGCCGGTCGGGCGCTCGGCGGAGGAGGTGGCGGCCGACTCGGCCTCGCGCCTGCGCGCCTCGTCGAGCCGGGTCAGGAACTCTTCGCCGAGCGCGCGGTCGCGCTTGGCGGCGAGGCGGAGGACTTCGGAGCGCAGGCTCGGCGGGAGTTGGAGAGAGAAGGAGCCGCGCTCGCGCCGCTGGCGGTTCTTCTCCTCGGCGACGCGGCGGTCGGCCTCGGCGTCGGCCGCCTCTGCCTCCTCCCACGCGCGTCGGAAGAGCGTGGCGGCGCGTTCGCGCTCTGTCTCCCACAGCACGTCGGCGGCGCGCGCCTGCACGCGCGCGCGCAGTGCCGGGTCGCGGAAGGCGCGCGCCTCGTCGGCCAGCGCCGAGATGAGCGATACCGCTCCCGTCCGCTGAATCTCGGCCATCGGGTCAACTTCCGCGGCCGGCTTCCTGGCCGCCGACTTCGCGGGCTTCGTCTGGGGCGGGGGCGGCGTCTGCGGCTGGTGCTGCCGCGCCAGCCCCTGCGCGGGCGACAGGACGGAGCAGGCGGCGAGCGCCAACAGGGAAACGGGTTTCAGCATCACTCTCCTCCGGGACGACTTCGGCGTCGGCGAGACTCGAACACGGACGGGCGGGACGGGCGGGGCAGGCGGTCGAGAGTTTGAGAGTCGAGAG
>DASVUF010000129.1:0-13527 GCA_036387195.1 Pyrinomonadaceae bacterium
CCCCCCCCCCCCCCCGCCTCTGTCTTCCACCGCCTGCCGTCTACCGTCCGGCGTCCGCCGCCTTCTACTTCTTCACGAAGACGCGCTTGTTGTTGAAGGCGTTGCCGCCGCGCTCGGTGATGATTTCGATGGAGATGGTGCCGTCGGGCCAGTGCATCCACTTGCGCGCGACGAGGACGGTCTCGGGGCCTTTGGGCGTCTGGTTGACGACCTCCTCTTCGACGAGGAAGCCCTTGCCGTTGGGCATCCAGCGCCCCGTGCGCTTGCCCTTCGGGGCGGGCGCGTCCTTGGGCGCGTTGGGCGGCGGGGGCGGCGCGAACTCGGCCTCCCTGCCGTCGAGCGTGTACTCGTCCTTGACGACGCGCTCGCCCTGCGCGCTGACGATTTTCGTCTCGACGGCGACGCGGTCGCCCTCCTGCGTGACCGTCATCGTCTGCTTCACGTCGGGCGGGATGCTGTGGCTGCGGGTCTGGTCCAACTCCCACGCGCCGCTGAAGTTCGGGCGCGCGAGGTCGGCGGCGTAGGCGGCTGCGGCCGCCGCGAGCAGCATCAGCAGCAGCAGGCTTGAGGGGGCGGGCGCGGTCTTGAGTCTCATCGGGGGTTTCTCTCCTTAGCAGCTTTGAACTCACCTGGAAAAATACTTCTCGACGGTGGCCGCGCTCGGCTTGGCGGTCAGCTTCGAGACGACGAACATCAGCAGCGCCGAGACGAGCACCATCGGGACGACCGGCATGAAGCCGTAGACGCTGGTGCCCGAGTAGGTGCGCGCCAGCACCTCGGTCCCGCCCGGCGCCCAGTAGACGGCGGGCGGCCCCGGCGGCGGCGCCGACGTGGTCTGCTGGAAGACGGCGACGGCCGTCACCGCCAGCGCCACCCAGACGGTCGAGGCCAGCGCGCCCCACTTCGTGCTCCCGCGCCAGAAGAGCGCCGCTATCATCAGCGGCGAGAGCGCCGCGAAGCCCGAGAAGGCGTACTGGATGGCTATCTCGAAAATCGTCTCGGGCGCCTGCAACGCGACGAAGTAGGCGAGCAGCGTCAGGATGATGACGAAGACGCGCCCGGTCTGCACCTGCGTCCGCTCGCCGAAGCGCCTGCGCCCGCCGTAGAAGGCGAAGACGTCCTCGGTGAACATCGTCGAGAGCGCGAGGATTTGCGAGTCCGACGCCATGACGGCCGCCATGATGCCCGCGCCGAGGACGCCCGCCAGCCAGAGCGGCGCGTAGCGGTGGAGCAGCAGCAGGATGACGTCGTCGCCCGACGCCTGCTCGCGCAACTCCTCGCGCCGCGCGGGCTCCATCGTCTTGCCCTGCGCGGCGAGCACGCGGCGCGCCTCCTGCTTGGCGCGTATCCCGGGCACGTCCGAGACGCGGTTCGCCATCACGCCGAGGAAGACGCACGGCGACCAGATGAGCAGGATGCAGAGCGGGTAGAAGATGACCGTCTTCTTGAACTGAACCATCCGCTTCGCCGTCAGGCAGAAGATGAGGATGTGCGGGAAGGCGATGGCCGAGAGCGGGATGAAGGTGTAGCTGAAGAAGTAGTAGGGCGAGATGCGCTCGCGCGTCAGCAGCCACGAGGTCGCCGGCGACGCGCCCAGGCCCTCGACCGCGCCGCGAAAGCCGCCCATCCCCGAGCCGATGACGCCGATGGCGATGACGCCGAAGACGAGGAAGAGCAGCGTCTGGAAGGTGTTGACCCACGCCGTCCCGCGCATCCCGCCGAAGAAGACGTAGCTCATCACCACCAGCGCCACGACCGCGCCGCCGAGCCAGAAGGGGACGAAGCCGCCCGAGATGGCCGACAGCGTCGTCCCGCCGCCCATGATGCCGATGATGATGTAAGGGACGAGCAGCACGGCCTGCACGGCGAAGATGACCGTGCCGATGTGGCTGCACTCCCAGCGGTCGCGGAAAATCTGGACGGGCGTGATGAAGCCGTGCTTCTTCCCCAGGGCCCACACGCGCGTCCCGATGAGGAAGATGGTGAGCGGGATGACCAGCCCCGACGACGAGGCCATCAGCCCGTAGGTCACCACCCCGTTGGTGAAGGCGTGCCCCGACGAGCCGAGGATGGCGACCGCCGTCATGTTCGTCCCGAAGAGCGAGAGCAGGAAGACGGACGTGCCGAGCGAGCGGTTGGCGAGGAAGAAGTCCTCCGCGCCCCCGCCCTTCGAGCGGCGGAAGGCGAAGACGCCGATGTAGACGACGACGGCGAGGTAGGCGAAGACGAAGAGGGCGGGTATCAACGCTCTTCACCCCCTTCGGCGTCGAGGCGCTCGACCTCCTCTTCGAGGTGGCGCGGCCAGGCGTGGCGCACCAGCAGCCACATCAGCAGCGACGCGGCCACAGAGAAGCAGGCGTGGTAGAAGAGCCCGACGGGGATGACGCCGAAGACCGGGTACGATACCCGCCAGAACCAGAAGTCCTGGTGGAGCACGTAGAGCGCGGCGACGGCCAGGACAAGGAGTGCTCGTTTCATCGGGGGCGTTTATCCTCGAATCCGTTGGCGAAGGCTTTTGGGCGTTTGTCGAGCGCCGCCGAAGGGAAGCCGTCTCGGCGGCGGGCTCCGTTGTTATACGCGCACGGGGCGCGCGGGTTCAACCCCGGGGCCGGATAACTTGGCGCCGCGCGCCGCCTTCGTCCGCGAAAATGGAAGGGCGTCTAAGGGCGCGGACGCGCCGGCCCGCGCGTGAAAAAGATTAGCGCGCGGGCGAACCCGCGCGCCCCGCCGCCGCGTACTATGCGTCATCTACCCCGGAGCCCTCGGGGCGGCCGACCCGCTGCGGCCGTCACCGCCCGAACCAGACCGAACCGACCTTGGAGGCGTCCGATGAAACTGAACCGCACCCGCGCCGTCCCGGCAGCCGCCCGCCCGCGCCGGGCCGAAACCTTCAACGCCGCGCCGCCGGCGCCGCTGATCGCCCTGCTGCTGCTGCTGGCGGCGGCGACGGCGGCGAGCGCGCAGGCGCCGCCCCCGCCCTACGAGGCGCCCGACCGCCTGGTCGTCAGGTCGCAGGCGCTCGGCGAGGAGCGCGTCATCCTCGTCCGCACGCCGCCCGGCTACGCCGCGCGCGCCAACGAGCGCTTCCCCGTGCTCTACATGACCGACGGCGACGCGCACATCCTGCACACCAGCGGCACGGTCGCCTTCCTCGCGCGCAACGCGCGCATGCCCGAGATGATAGTCGTCGGCGTCACCAACACCGACCGCACGCGCGACCTGACGCCGACGCGCGTCGAGCAGTTGCCCGGCAACCCCAACGCGCGCTTCCCGACGAGCGGCGGCGCCGACAAGTTCCTCAGGTTCATCGAGGCCGAGCTGATACCGCTCGTCGAGTCGAAGTACCGCACGCAGCCCTACCGCGCGCTCGCCGGCCACTCGCTCGGCGGGCTCTTCGCCGTCCACACGTTGATAACGAAGCCCGAGCTGTTCAACTCCTACATCGCCGTCAGCCCCTCGCTCCAGTGGGACAACTTCGCGCTCATTGACCGCGTCAAGGAGTTCTTCAAGGCGCGCAGGGAGTTGAACCGGACGCTCTTCACCTCGCTCGGCGACGAGCCCGGCGACATCGGCGACGCCTTCGGGCTCTTCAAGGAGGTGTTGCAGAAGCAGCAGGCGAAGGGCTTCGTCTGGGAGGCGGCGCGCTACGACGACGAGGACCACGGCTCGGTCGTGCTGCGCAGCCACTACGCGGGGCTGCGCAAGGCGTTCGACGGCTGGCAGTTCCCGCGCGACCCTGCGACGGGCGCGGTCGCGGGCGGCCTCAGGGGCGTCGAGGAGCACTACCGCAAGCTGTCCGAGCGGCTGGGCTACGCGGTGTCGCCGCCCGAGGCGCTGTTGAATCAGGTCGGCTACCAGTTGCTGGCGCAGGGGAGCGCGGAGGAGGCCGTCGCCGCCTTCAAGCTCAACGTCGAGCGCTACCCGGGCTCGGCCAACGTCTACGACAGCCTGGGCGAGGCGTACGAGCGGGCGGGGAAGCCCGAGCTGGCGCTCCCCAACTACGAGAAGGCGTACGCGCTCGCCCGGCAGACGGCCGACCCGAACGTCAACGTCTTCAAGACGAACTTCGACCGCGTCTCCGCGCAGGTCAAACCGGGAGCCGGCGCCGGCGCCGCGGGCGCGAAGAAGTAAGCGCCGGCGGCGGAGAATCGAAGGCGAAAAATCGAAAGCGGAGAATCGAAAAGCGGAAAATCGAAAAGCGGAAAATCGAAGGCGTAGAATCGAAGGCCGGCGCGGGACGTGACGTTTCAGCGCCGGCCTTCGGCGTTCGGGCCGCCGCCGGCTCGGCGGGCGCCGCGGTGGGCGCGGCCGATTCACAAACGGCCCGGCCGGGCCGTCTTACATAGAGACGCGCGGGGCCGGCGGGGGATTCGCCCCCGCGCGCGGCGCGCCGTGGACTTTCGCCAAAGGAGATTCAGCATGCCCATCGTTTACAACCAACTTGTCCCGGCGAACAACGCGCAGCCGGGCTACGCCGAGGCGAAGGAGCTGGCGCGGCAGACGCTCGCCTTCTACGGCCAGGTGGCGGGGCTGGGCGTCGGAATCGGCGGGGGGTCATGCCGCGCGGCGGTCGCGCTGGCGCCGGCGCCGGTGGCCTTCCCGGCCGCGCTCGCCATCACGGGTTTCGCGCTGCCCGCGCCGGGCGCCCTCCCGCAGCCGACCCTGGGCGGCGCCCTGCCTTACAGCATCTGCTTCGGGAACTCGCAACTGGCGATGGGCGGGCTGGCCCCCGGGCCCATCGGCGGGCACGCCGAGCGCGCGGCGCTGACCGCCGCGGCCGGGCAGGCGCTCTACACGATACCCGGCGGCGCCAACGCCGTGATGTTCGTCGAGCTGACGCCGTGCGGGCCCTGCCAGGCGTGGCTCAACGGCGGGGGCGGCGGCGTCGCCAACCCCTTCAACGGGGTCATCAACGGCTTCGGGGGCACGACGCTGAACGTGTGGTGGCGGTGGGTGTACCCCGGCCCCGGCCTCCCCGTGGGCATGGGCGGCGCCGCCCTCGTCGGCGGCGTCAACGAGATGGAGCTGTGGCACACCATGCAGTGGGTGATGCCGGGCCAACTCGCCGACGTCAACAACGCGGGGAGCTGGTAAGGGCGGCCCGCGCGCCGCGACCCTTTCTCGCGCGGCCCGCGCGTCTCACCTTCCTCACGCGGCCGGCCGGGCGCGGCGCGCCCCGCCGGCCGCCCGTCCGCCGGCCGCGGGGCCGCGGCGGCGCGCGCGCGCGGCTTGACCGCGCGCCGCGTGTCGTCGCATCATCGCCGCATCGTCAAGAACCCCTTCGCGCCTTTGAACCCGCTAGGCTAAAGAGCACGCACGCCGCCGCGCCGGGCGGCCGAACCCCCGGAGTCACGCGCCTTGTCCCCCGCGGTCACAGTCCCGCCACTTCAGCCCGCAGCCGGCCCGCGCACGCGAAAAAGGGCCGCCCTCGAATTATTCACACTCGGAATTTAGAAACGTCTGTGTAAGTGAGTGGAGATGATTGGGAGGGAAGGGCGCCGGCCTCGGGCGCATGCGGGCGGCGACGAAAGTCCCGGCCGCGGCGCGGCCAGCGCGCCCGCGAACGAAACCGCTTGAATCTCTAGTCACCGTTTCTTCGGGTACGGCCTTACCGCCCGAAGCGTCCTGAGCAATTCGCCTTCGCATGCGCGGGCCGTCGGCATTCACGGCCCGGGGTCGTCCGCGTGTCTTGCCTCCCGCTGACGGCCCCGCGGCCTGAGAACGGCCCCCGTGTCCCGGCGCGCTCTAACTAACTGACAGCCCGCTTAAGCGGAGGTCCGGAGGCGGGCGGCCCCGCTCGTACTTCCGCCAAACCTCACACAACCGACAGCCGCGGCGGAGACAGACCGGAGGACTCCTGGAGCACTGGCGTGCCCTTACAACGAAACTTATCGGCCGAATGCCCGCTGCTCGACGACGACGGCGGCGCGCCGCCGTCGTGCGCGCCGCAGGACGAGGGGCGGCTCCTGCTGGGCCGCCTCGCCGAGGGCGACGCGGCGGCCTTCTGGGAGGTCTGGGACCTCCACCGCGACTACCTCTTCTCCATCTGCCTGCGCGAGATGGGCGGCATGCGCGCCGACGCCGAGGACGCGCTCAGCCGCGTGATGATAAAGGCGCGCGCGCGGCTGCCCGAGCACGCCGGCCGCGTCCAGAACCTCAAGGCGTGGCTCGCGCGCCTCACGCACAACTTCTGCGTGGACATCCACCGCGAGCGCAGGCGGCAGACGCGCGGCGTCGAGAACATCGAGGAGATGGCCGACGCCGACTTCATGTCGCTCGCGCACCGCATCCCGACGCCCGAGGAGATGGTGCTCGAACGCGAGCAGCGTCTGCGGCTGCGGCGGCTCATCGAAGACCTGCCGCCCAACCTCTGCCAGCCCTTCGTGCTCCACTTCTTCCAGGGCGTCCCCTACGCCGAGATAGCCGCGCGCCTCAACCTCTCGAACGACAACGTGCGCAAGCGCATCCAGCAGGCGCGCGCTTTCCTGCGCGGCCGGCTCGACGACGGCGCGGCGGCGGCCGCCGCCCTGCGCCCGTCCGCGCCGGCCGCGCCCTGCGCCTGCGACGGCGATGCGGGGAAGTCGCGCGCCCGCGCGCGCCCCGCCGCCGCCGCCGCCTCGGCCGCGCCGCGCTGGGAGCCGGGCGAGATTCGCTCGGAGGGCGCGGCCGCGCGCCTCGTCAGCGTCGCCGTCGAGTTCGGGGGCGAGCTGAGCTTCGAGGTCTTCCTCGAACGCGCGCCGGGCGGGCGCAGGGTCGAGTCGCTCGAAGCCTACGTGCGCGCGCCGAACGGCGGCGTCGAGAAGCGATGGCAGAGGGCGCGCCTGCTCTACGAGCGCGGGCGCTGGGACGAGGCGGCCGCCGCGCTCAGGGCCATGCTTGAGGGCCGGCCCCGCGCGCTCGACGCGCACCTGCTGCTCGGCGACATCCTGCGCGAGACGGGTCAGGAGCCGGCGGCGCGCGCCGCCTACGAGGGGGCGCTGAACGCGGCGACGCACGAGGCGTCGCGCCGCCACGTCTGCGGGCTGTTGAGCCTGTGCGGGCGCGGCTACGCCGCGGCGGCCGAGGGGTTCCGCGCGGCGGCGAGGCTGGAGCCGCGCAACGCCGCGCACTGGAACCGGCTCGGCGAGACGCGCCTACTCGCGGGCGCGCACGAGGAGGCGCTCCGCGCCTTCGACGAGTCTTTGAGGCTGAGGCCGGACGACGTCTCGGCGCTCACGCGCAGCAGCCGCGCGCTGCTCGCCGCCGGGCGCGCGCGCGAGGCCGAGGAGCGGGCCGAGCGCGCCGCCGAACTCGACCCCGAGGGCGTGCCGGCGCTCAAGTGGCTGGCCGACCGCTACTCGCTGGCCGGCGGCGCGGGGGGCGACGCCCGGGCCGAGCGGCTCGTCAGCGCGGCGCTGCTGCTCGCGCCCGAGTCGGCCGAGGCGCACGAGTCTCTGGCCGTCCGGCACGTCGCCCGCGGCGAGTGGGCGCGGGGGCTCGGCGTGCTCGGCGCCTTCGTCGAGCGCAACCCGCGCTCGGCCGCCGGCTGGCTCTGCCGCGCGCGCTGGCTCGCGCGCACGGGCGACGAGGAGGCCGCCGCCGAGAGCCTGCTCAAGGCTTACGAGCTGCACCCGGCGTCGCGCGAGGCGGCGGAGCTGGCCTGCGAGCTGCTGGCCGCGGGCGGCGAGCCGGCGCGGCTGCTGCCCCTGGTCGAGGAGATGCTGGCGCGCTTCGCCGAGTGCTGGGGCGTGTGGGCGGCGGCCGGGCGCGCCGTCCTCGCGGGCGCGGGCGACGTGGGGCGCGCCTGCGCGCTGTCGGCGCAGGCGACCAGGCTCCAGCCGCAACTGCCGGCCGCGTGGTCGCGTCACGGGCGGCTGCTGCTGCTCGCGGGCCGGCGGCGCGACGGCGTGGCCGCGCTCGAACGCGCGTGGAGGCTGCCGCAGGAGGGGACGTGCGACGACCGCGTGGCGGCGGCCGTCGGGCTCGGCGAGGGCTACCGCCTGCTGGGCGAGGAGGCGCGCGCGCGCGCGTGGTTCGAGCGGGCGGCGCAGGTGGCGCCGGCGCTCGGCGCGCTCAGCCCGCAGCTCGCGCAATACCGGCAGGGGCAGGCGCTCGAAGCGCTCGGCGACACGGTCGGCGCGGTGCAGAGCTACCGCGCGGCGCTCGACGCGCAGCTCCTCTACCCGGAGCGGCGCGACGCGCAGCGGCGGCTGCGGCTCCTGCGCGAGCGCGTCGGCCGCGCCGCCGCGCGCTGAGAAATCCCGCGGCGCGCGCCGGCGCTTCACAAACGACGCCGCGCCGTCGTCTCTCTGGTGTGCGGGCGCGGCCGGCCTCCGGGACAGCGGAACTGACGGCGCGGGCCGCGCCCGCGCGACGCGGGTCAACATCCTACTTGGCGGTGTGACGTTCAAATGCCTAACGGCGGCACCATCTCGAACGATCTGATTGAGGCGATTGCCGACTCGACCGCCATCTCCGTCGGCGAGCAGCCCGCGATCCTGTCGAACCTGGCGTTGGCGAACATGATCGCCAACACCAATCTCGCGCAACAGAACGCGATCTCCAACCAGCAGGCGATGTTCCAGCTCGAGATGACCATCGTCAGCAAGTGCGTGGAGGTGATCGCCAACATCAACCCATCGAATTCGAGCGCCACGCAGCAGCTCGAAGCGATGCAGCAGCTCGTGGCGACGCTCAGGCAGATGCAGGCCACGAACGCCCCCAACGCCGCGCCCGCGCAGACGGCGGCGGCGGCGGCCGCGCAGGCGGCGGCCCCGCGCCAGGCGACGGCGGCCCGGCGGCCGGCGCGCAAGCCCGCGTCGAAGAAGTCGAAGACCCGCTAGGGCCGAAACGCCCCGGCGCGGCCCTTCAGTCCCGGCGCGGCCGGGGCCCGGCGGCAGAACCGAGTCAACGCAAACCAACAAAGGACTAAAGGAGCAAAGACATGGCGACAGACCTGTCATCCGCGCTTCCCGACGACATCCGGGAGTCTATCGCAATCGGCAACGTCAAGAGCGTGGCCGAGCAGCCCTCGATGCTGTCGAACCTCGCCTACGCGAATTTGATCAGCAACGTCAACCTCTCGCAGCAGAACGCGGTCTCGAACCAGCAGGCGATGAACCAGCTCGGCCTGACCGTCACCGGCAAGGTCGTCAACCTGGTCGCGAACCTGAGCCCGATGGAGGCCGTCGCCGTCGTCAAGATGGACACCGGCAACGACGTCGCGCAGCAGCTCGCCGACCTCAAGGGGACGATGGCCACCTTCGCCCCGACGACGACGTAAGGGGGGGAGGCGGCCCGCCGCGTCCGTCGCTACGTCTGGGGGCCGCGCCGGGGCGCCGCGCCGCTCGCGCGGCGCCCCGGCGGGCCGACCGCCTGACCGTGAAGTAACAAAGGAGAGCCGAGATGCCTCGAACCGATATTTACGTGGACGACGACGGCGACCCGAGGCCCGTCGTCGGCCCGGACGCCGGCGCGTCGGTGCTGCCGGGCGACATCCGCGAGTCAATCGCGATAGCCAACGTCAAGAGCGTGGCCGAGCAGCCCTCGATGCTGTCGAACCTCGCCTACGCCAACCTCATCAGCAACGTCAACTTCTCGCAGCAGAACGCCGTCTCGCACCAGCAGGCCGGCAACCAGCTCGGGCAGACCGTGGCGGGCAAGGCCATCAACCTCGTCGCCAACCTCCAGCCGATGGAGGCGGTGGCGACCGTCAAGCTCGACACCGGCAACGACATCGCCGAGCAGCTCGCCGACCTCAAGGGGACGATGGCCACCTTCGCCCCGGCGCCGATCCCGACGCCGTAAGCGCGGCCGCGCGCCGCCGGCCGCGCGCCCGTGTTCCGGTTCGCCACGGCGGCCGGAACATGGCGCGCCGGCGCGTCGAGACTTAGGAACAGACGGAAGGAGTGAGACTTCATGGCACAGGAGAGTAGTAACAACGGCCCGGCGGACGCCACGACCGTGCTGCCGGACGACATCCGCGAGTCCATCGCGCTCGGGAGCTTCGCCAGCGTCGCGGGGCAGCCCTCCAGCCTCTCGAACCTGGCCTACGGCAACGCCGTCGGCAACGTCAACCTTTCGCAGCAGAACACGGTCGCGCACCAGCAGGCGCTCAACGCCGTCGGGCAGACCGTGACGGGCAGCGCCGTCAACCTCGTCGCCAACCTGAGCCCGATGGAGGCGGTGGCGGCCGTCAAGCTCGACACCGGCAACGACGTCGCCGAGCAGCTCGCCGACCTCAAGGCCATCGTCAGCGGCTTCCCGCGCGGCCGTCGCGCCGCCCTGCCGCGCATCCTGCGCAACCCGAAGGGCGGGTTTATGGCGACCGTGCCCGAGAAGGGCTTCCCCGTCGAACTCGTGCTCAACGACCGCCTCCGCCGGCCGTTCGTCACCAGGGCGCGCAAGGGCGGCTACGTCTTCTTCCTCAAGTCGTCGAACTTCCCCTTCACGGTCTCGCTGGCGGGCGACCCCGCGCGGAACCCGACGCCCCTGACCGTGGCGCGTGACGGGTTCCCCGTCGTCATCCATCACAAGCCGCCGCCGAACCCGACGCCGACGCCGACGCCGCCGACGCCGCGCACGAACGTCAATGTGACGCCGCCGGCGCAGTTCCCCGTGCAGATTATCATCGGCGTGAGCTGAGGCGCGCGCCCGGCTCGCGCGAGCCGCCGGGGCGCCCTCGCCCCGGCCGGCGGCCCGGAGGCCAAAGATGCACATCAACGCGACCGTCCTCGTCGTCATCCTGCTCGTGGTGCTCCTGCTCTTCGCGGCGCCGGCGTGGCCTTACAGCCGGCGCTGGGGCTACTACCCGAGCGGCGTGCTCACGCTGGTGCTGATAGTCGTCCTGATTCTGCTGCTGCTCGGCCGCATCTGAGCGGCACGGACGCCCGCCCGCCGCGGCGCGGAGGCGGGCGTGGATAATCTCACCCCCGCGGCCGGCACGCCCGGCCGCGGCGCGCCGCCCGCACGCGCATGTCAGCAGTCGCCGAAGCCATCGGGGCCGCGCAGGCCGCCGTCGCGCAGGCCGAGGCGGTCGCGGCCGCCGACGTCGGGACGGGCCAGGCCGACGCCGCCTCGGCCGCCGCGCAGGCGGCCGCCGCCTACCAGCTCGCGATTCAAATCCTGCGCGACGGCGCGGTCGAGCTGGCCCCGGCGCTGCTCGCGATCGAAGCGGCGGCCATCGGCCAGGGCATCGCGGCCTACCTCGCCTCCGAGGCGCAGGGCGCCGCCATCGAGAAGGAAGTCTCCGCCGCGGCCGCGGAAGCCGCCGCGCGGCTCAAGCCGGCCGCGCGGACGGCGCAGGCGAACGCCGCCGCGGCGATGCGCGCCGACGCCGCCTACGTGCAGGCGGCCGCGCGCGCGGCCGCCGCGCCCGGGCAGGACGCGGCGGCGGCGGTCGCCGACGCGCTGGCGCGCGCCGAGTCGGCCGTCGCCGCCGCGCTCGACGCGGCCTACGCCGGCGGAGTTTGAAGGCGCCCGGGGCGGCCCCGCGCCGCGCGCCGGAAGGAGTGGCGGACAATGGTCTCGGCCTACATCCTGGCCATCAGGAACCGGAGCGGCTGCGAAGTCCTGCTGGCGCAGTGCAACGTGATTGACTACAGGCGCACGCTGGGCGGCGAGGACGGGGCGCTGCACATCTACGACCACCCCGGCGAGTACATCCTCCCGGGCGGCGTCGTCGCCGGCCCGGGCGAGGCCGCGCCGCGAGGGGCGCTCCGCCCCGTAGGCGATGCGCGCCCCGACGAGGTCGTGGCCGGCGCGGCGCTCCAAAGGTTCTGCGAGCTGACGCGGACGCCCGCGCCCCGCGCGGCCAGGCTGCGCAAGCTCTACGAGACGGAGGGCGTCTCCTCCTTCTGGGTGCTGGCGGCCGAGGAGAACCCGTGGCTGACGCTGGCCGACGACCAGGAGGCGCTGCGGCTCAACAACTACTTCAGGGAGCGCGACGCGGCCGTCTACGAGGACGCCGCCGCGGGCGGGCGGCTGGCGAGCAGTTGGCCGACCGCCGCCTACGGCGAGCTGCACGCGCTGCTCTGGACGCCGCCGGCGAAGGCCGCCGAGCTGCTCAGCCCGCGCGGCTGGCTCAGCCTGTGGCAGGAGGAGCAGTACAAGCGCGTGCGCCGCGTGCTGCCCGCCTACCGCAACTACAACCTCCAGCAGGTGCTCAACGACCGGCGGGCGCCCTCGGCCGTCTGCGCCGACGCGCTCCAGCACCTCGTGCGCAACCCGCTGGTGACGAGCATTCAGGTGTACAAGGACTACAAGCGGCTGAGCCCGATACTGACCGAGGGCGTCGGCCAGATAGTCAACGCGCACGGCGAGGTGCGGTTGCAGGGGCGCGGGCTGCGCTTCTCGGAGGAGCCGCTGCTCGGCGCCTCCTACTTCGTCGTCGCCTCGAACGGGCCCGACGAGGTGGTCATGCTCCGCACGATGCTCTACGCCGGCCGGGACGAGCACGGGACGGCCACCTTCGTCGGCAAGGTCGCGGCCGACGACGCCGACGACGCCGACGAGCCGCGCGACGCGCAGTACGATTCCTCGGCCGAAGAGTGAGGGCGCGGCTTGTCTAAGAAGCGTGGGCGGCGGGCGGGCGACCCGGCCGACCTTGAGGAGTTGCGGCGCCGGGCCGCCGCGCGCGCCAAGACCGAGGCCCGGATGGCGGTCGGCGGGCCGCTGCCCTACGAGCTGGAGGCGCTCGGGCAGATGATGGTCAAGGCCATCAAGAAGCTCCCGCCCGAGGGGCAGCCGGCCGGCCTCCTCGCCGCCGAGGCCGTCATCATGGGGATGAGGGCTTCGGCCGACGCCTTCGTCAAGGGGCTGCCCGCCCCGACGCCTTCGGCCGCCGAGGTCAAGGCCCGGTCGGCGGCGCTCGAAACCTTGTACCAGCAGGCGACCAAAGACTCGGCGCTCGCCATCTTCATCCCCGGCCTCAAGCTGCTCCTTCAGGTGGACGAGACGGTGGACCCGCTCAGCGGCGACCCGCCCACCATCTCGCTCCCGCTCGCCCCGCCACTCATAGACAACCAGGCCGAGATGCTCATGGAGTACATCGTCAAGCAGCTCGCGCAGTGACGCGCGCGGCGGGGGCGGGCGAAGGGCGCTCCGTCGCGCGCGTCCGGCGCCATCTCGTGAACTCCTCTTGACAGTTTCTTGGCCTGCAAAGTTCGGAGCCGGACAGGACGCGCGTGGGCGCGGCCTTTAACCTCTGGCGTAGCGCCGCGACTCCCGAAAGATGGCGGCGCCTCGGGGTGAAAGGCTTATGACTTCATACGACGGTAACGAGGAAGGGCGGATGACGGAGGGCGGGCAGGCCGTCGTCTGCGTGTGGTGCGGCGGCGTCATCCGCTGCGGGGCGGGCAGGGCGGCCAAGCGGATGTGCCAGCCCTGCTTCACGCGCATGATGCGCGAGCACAGCCGGCCGCGGGAGGGGCGGCCGGGCGACGCGGCGCGCCACGCGAGCGAACGCTAGGGCGGCCGCCGGCGCGCGGCCGAAAAAGGATGAAGGGGGCGCTGCCGTGCGGCCGGAGACGCGTCTCCGGCCGCCGGGCC
>DASVUF010000130.1:0-9821 GCA_036387195.1 Pyrinomonadaceae bacterium
CCCGGGAGTCTCAACCTCTCATGGTTGAGACTCCCGGGGCCGCGCCTCCGCGTCTACGCGTCCGGCGCGCTCCCGGCGCGGGCTCAGGCGCCGCCGAAGAGGCGCTCGTACTCACACTTGACGCGGCCGTAGCACTCGCAGGCGAGCCGCTCCATCCCGGCGCGGTCGAGGATGCGGATGACGCCGCGGCTGTAGTCAATGAGCCCTTCGGCGCGCAGCTTCCCCGCCACCTCGGTCACGCCCGGACGGCGGACGCCGAGCATCGTCGCCAGGTACTCCTGCGTCAGGTTCACCTCGTCCGAGGCGACGCCGTCGCTCGACATCAGGAGCCAGCGGCACGTCCGCTCCTCGACGCGGTGCAGGGCGTTGCAGGCCGACGACTGCGAGCCGACGATGACGACCGTGTGGACGTAGCGGTTGAGGACGCGGCGCGTCTCCTCGTTGCGCTCGTAAGACTCCCTCAGGAACTCGGCGCGGAGGCGGACGGCGTCGCCCGGTATCTGGCAGAAGGTCGGCATCGTCGTCTGCCCTGCGTTGAGCAGGACGGGGATGCCCGACATGCCCTCGCGCCCGATGGTGCCCGACTCGACCGTCGAGCCGTCCTCCATCGTCGTCACCATCGAGAGCAGGCAGTTGAGCGGGAAGTAGACGTCGCGGATGGGCTCGTCGGGGACGATGGCGTGGTGGCCGTGGCGGAGCGAGACGACCTCGGCGTTCGGGCGCAGCGCTTCGAGCGCGTCGCGGGGCAGCAGCGCCAGCAGCCTGTTCTCCGAAAGGCGGTCGCGCGTGTTTGAAGACATCGGGGCTCCTGAAGGCGCTCTCGCCGTCGGCGGCGCGCCCGCCCGGCGGGTCTTCGCTGAGTGGGTTGCGCTGGCTCGTGCGAGAGGCGGGTTTTCAACGGCGTCGCGGTCGGGTAGATTATTACCACAACAAATCTCCCGACGCGAAATGCGACTGTCATCTACCGGACGAACAAGGGGGCGAGACGATGGCGACGATTCTGCTGATAGAAGAGGACGACGACGCGCGGCCGGTGCTCAGGCAGAGCCTCAAGAGGGACGGGCACGAGGTGCTGGTGGCCGTGGACGAGGAGGCGGCGCACGGCTGGCTGGCGGCCGGGGGCGTGAGCGCGGACCTGATTCTGGTCAACCTCGTCGGCAAGACGCCCGACGAGGCGCTGGAGGCCGGCCGCCGCGTGCGCGTCCGCAACGGCGCCGACGGCTCGACGCCGGTCGTCGTCATCGCCGAGCGTTACGACGAGGCGCTGGAGGGCTCGGACGTGATGGCGGGCGATGGCGAATGGGTGACCTACATGGAGGACACGCTCCAGCTTCACGCCCTCATCTCCCGCCTGACGAGTCGCGTGGACGACGCCGCGCGGCGCGCCTGAAAGGGAGAGAGAGCGAAGACGCGAAGACGCGGCCGAGGGCTTTGAAAGCCTTCGGCCGCGTCTTCGCTTCCGTGGGAGCGCGCCCCTCCGGGGACGGGGGCCGTTCAGTCGCCGGCGGCCTCGGCGGCGTCGGCGAGCTTCTCCTCGCTCAGGCGCTCGTGCGTGAAGACGGCGCGGCGCACCATCTCCAGCCGGCGCCGGGCGTCGCCCGCCTTCTCCTCGAAGCGGTCGGCCGAGGCGGGGTCGGACTCGCGCACGTGCTCGGCCATGTGGCGCATCAGCATCGCGCTCTCGGCCATCGAGCGGATGGCGGCCCACAGCGTCGCCTCGACGCTCTCGGTCAGTTCGGAGAGCAGGCTGTCGGCCGAGTAGGCGTGCCCCGTGTGGCAGCGGTAGCGCGAGCGGCCGTTCTCCTTGAGCTGGAGGAGCGCGCCGTGGCACTCGGGGCAGGTGAAGACGGAGGGCGCGCCCAGCTTCGTCACCCCCAGGTCGAGCGCGTTCTCCTCCATGGCGATTTTCACCTCGATGTTCAGCTCCTCCGGCGCCCGGCGTCCCCCCTGCTGCGCGACGGAGGAGCCCGCCAGCCGCGTCAGCACCGCCGGAATCTTCGCCAGCGGCAGCGTGTAGTCCACCTCGACCTGACCGAGCGCGCTCAAAGGCATCGAGGGCATGAACGCCTCGTCCGGGTCCTGGACGACGGCCGTCCCGCCCAGCCGCTTGACCGCCCACAGCCCCGACGTGCCGTCGTCGAGCCCGCCGGTCAGGATGACGCCGACGACGCGCGGCCCGTAGGTCTGCGCGGCCGAGCGGAAGAGCGGGTCTACGGCGGGGCGGAAGCGGTTCTCCTTCGGGCCGCGCGTCAGGCGCGTCGCGCCCGGCTCAAGCAGCAGGTGGTGGTCGGGCGGCGCGACGTAGACGTGGCCGGGGCTGATGTGGCCGCGGTTGGAGGCGTTGACGACGGGCAGCGGGCCGGCGCGGTCGAGTATCTGCGCCAGCACGCCCGGCGAATCGGGCGCCGTGTGCATGACGATGAAGACGGAGCCGGGGAAATCCTTCGGCAGCCCTGCGACGAGCGCCCTCAGCGCCTCGACGCCGCCGGCCGAAGTCCCCACGACGATGATGTCTCTGCCCGGCATGCCCGAAGCCTCCCCTGCGCGCCCCCCGCGCCCGCGAATCTAAAACCGCCCTCGGGGCTACGCCCAGAGCATACTCTTAAACGCCGGGACTGCACAAAGGCGTCGGCCGCCCCCGGCCGCCTACCGCCGCGCCCGGGGGGGGTGTTATAGTCGGGTCACCCTTTTTTCTCGTGTTGAAGAGAAGAAGTGAAAAGGCCGTCGCCCGCCACCGACAAGGTACAGCCGCGCGCGACACGTCAGAGCCTGTTGCCTCTATCGTCAAGCGCCCTCCTGCTTCCCTGTAGCTGCCGCAGACACACCCTACCTTAACGGTGGACGGAGGCGTCAATGCACTACATGGAAGACAGGGAGCTGTCGCTGTTGCTCGACAGGTCGGAGGAGCTTTCACGACGAAGCAAGGCCATTTCAGAGACGTGCGCGCTCCAGTCCGCCAGCCTGCGCGAGCTGCTGATACGCAACGCAGCGGTCTGCGCCGAATCTGACAGGCTGTGCGGAAAGCCCGTCGCGGCGCCGCGCGCGACGGGCCGCGCGCGGCGCGGGCCGGGCTAGGACGGCCGCCCAACGACTTCCCCCCTCCCCTTGAGGCGCGTCCCCGTTCTTCGCGCTATAATCAACACATTAATTTCGTCCGGACGCAGGCCCCGAGACTGGCGGCCGCGCGGGCGGGCGCCCGTCCTAAAGCAGAAGGGTAGACATGAGCAGCATTGACGGAGGCGGGGGCGACGACGCGGCAGGCATCCCGCTGAGTTTCGGCGACGGCTTCATGGTCGTCGGCCTCGGGGCGTCGGCGGGCGGCGTGCGCGCCTTCAAGGAGTTCTTCGCCAACGTCCCCGAGCGGAGCGGGATGGCCTACGTCGTCATCCTCCACCTCTCGCCCGAGCACGAGAGCCGGCTGGCCGAGGTGCTTCAGGCCGACACGCTGATGCCGGTCACGCAGGTCAGGGAGGACGTGCGCGTCGAGCCCGACCGCGTCTACGTCATCCCGCCCAACAAGAGCCTCCGGATGAGCGACGGCCTGCTCACCCTCTCCGACGTGACGAGCGAGGAGGAGCGCCGCGCCCCGGTGGACATCTTCTTCCGCACGCTGGCCGACGCGCACGGGCCGCGCGCCGCCTGCGTGGTGCTCTCGGGCACGGGCGCGGATGGCTCGATGGGCCTCAAGCGGGTCAAGGAGCACGGCGGCGCCGCCGTCGCGCAGGAGCCGGCCGAGGCCGACTACTCGGACATGCCGCGCAACGCCATCGCGACGGGGCTGGTTGACTACGTGCTGCCGGCCGCCGAGATGCCGGCGCGGCTCATGGCCTACCGCGACACGCTCAAGCTGGTCGAGGCGCGCGCGCCCGACGCCGAGGAGCCGGCCGCCGGCCGCGACCGGGGCGAGGCGCCGGCGCTCTCGGCCATCCTCGGGCACCTCCGCCTGCGGACGGGGCACGACTTCACCAACTACAAGCGCCCGACCGTGCGCCGCCGCATCGACCGGCGCATCTCGGTCACGCAGGCGACCGACATCACCGAGTACGCGCGCCTCATGCGCGAGCGCCCGAGCGAGGCGCATGCGCTCCTCAAAGACCTGCTCATCAGCGTGACCAACTTCTTCCGCGACCGCGCGGCCTTCGAGGCGCTGGAGCGGGACGTCATCCCGCGCCTGTTCGAGGAGAAGGGGGCGGGCGACCACGTCCGCGTCTGGGTGGCGGGCTGCGCCACGGGCGAGGAGGCATACTCGGTGGCGATGCTGCTGACGGAGCACGCCGAGACGCTCGCCAGCCCGCCGGCCATCCAGGTCTTCGCCAGCGACCTCGACGAGCGGGCCATCGGGGTGGCGCGCGCCGGCTTCTACACGCTCAACGACGCGGCCGACGTGAGCCCCGAGCGGCTGCGCCGCTTCTTCGCCAGGACGGGCGACGGCTACAGCGTCCGGCGCGAGCTGCGCGAGCTGGTGCTCTTCGCCAGCCACAACCTGCTCAAAGACCCGCCCTTCTCGCACCTCGACCTCGTCACCTGCCGCAACCTCCTCATCTACCTCAACCGCGCGGGGCAGGACAAGGCGATGGGCGTCTTCCACTTCGCGCTCAACCCGGGCGGCTACCTCTTCCTCGGCGGCTCCGAGACGGCGGCCGACCACGCCGGCCTCTTCGTCACCGTCAACAAGGAGGCGCACATCTTCCGTTCGCGCGCGGCCGTCTCGCGGGTCGCGCCGCAGTTGTTCGCGGACGCCGCGCCGCGCCGCGCGGCGCTCCCGCCGGAGGCGCCGGAGGCGGCGCGGGGCGAGAGGCGCGCGCACGGGCGCGTCTCCTACCTCGACCTGCACCAGTGGCTGCTGGAGGCGTACGCGCCCCCCTCGGCGCTCGTCAACGCCGACTACGAGATAGTTCACCTCTCCGACTCGGCCGGGCGCTTCCTCGTGCTGCCCGGCGGCGAGCCCTCGCACAACCTGCTCACGGTCGTGCGCCCCGAGCTGCGGCTGGAGCTGCGCAGCGCGCTCTTCCACGCCGCGCAGCGCGGGACGGCCGCCAAGGCGCCGCCCGTCGCCGTCCGCGTCGGCGACCGCTTTGAGACGGTCAGGCCGGTCGTGCGCCCGGTGACGGGCGTGGACGACACGGCGAACGGCTTCTTCCTCGTCCTCTTCGAGACGCCGGCCGGCGCCCCGGCGCCCGCGGCCGGCGTCGAGGTCGTCACCGCCGTCGAGCCGGCCGCGCGCCAGTTGGAGGAGGAGCTGCTCCGCCTCAAGTCGCAGCTCCGCTCGACCGTCGAGCAGTACGAGGTGCAGCACGAGGAGCTGCGCGCCTCGAACGAAGAGCTTCAGGCGATGAACGAGGAGCTGCGCTCGACGGCCGAGGAGCTGGAGACGTCGAAGGAGGAGTTCCAGTCGCTCAACGAGGAGCTGACGACGGTCAACCAGGAGTTGAAGAACAAGATAGAGGAGATGGGGCAGCTCAACAACGACCTCCAGAACCTCATCGGCTCGACCGACTTCGCCACGGTCTTCCTCGACCGCTCGATGCGCGTCAAGCTCTTCACCCCGCGCGCCCGCGAGCTGTTCAACTTCATCCCGTCCGACGTGGGCCGCCCCATCTCCGACATCACCGGCCAAGTCGCTTACAGCGACTTGGCCGACGACGTCGAGCGCGTCTACGAGGACCTGACCACGGTCGAGCGCGAGCTGCGGACGGCCGCCGGCCGCTACTACGTGGCGCGCGTCGCGCCCTACCGCACCGCCGAGGACGTCATCAACGGCGTCGTCCTCACCTTCACCGACGTCACCGAGCGCAAGGAGGCGCGCGAGCAGGCGCTGCGCTCCGAGTCGCGGCTGCGCCGGATACTCGACAGCGCCGAGGACTACGCCATCTTCTCGCAGGACGCCGCCGGGCGCATCAACGGCTGGTTCGCGGGCGCCGAGCGCACCTTCGGCTTCACGGCCGAGGAGGCGCTCGGCTCGCACGCCGCCATCATCTTCACGCCCGAGGACAGGGCGCGCGGCGTCCCCGGCGAGGAGATGCGCGTGGCCCGCGAGCAGGGGCGCGCGGCCGACGAGCGCTGGCACGTCCGCAAGGACGGCTCGCGCTTCTACGCCTCGGGCGTGCTGGCCCCGCTCGGCGACGCGCCCGACTCGGGCTTCGTCAAGATAGCGCGCGACCTCACCGAGCAGCAGCGCGCCGGCGAGGAGCTGCGCGCCGCGCGCGACGAGCTGGAGCGCCGCGTCGTCTCGCGCACCGAGGAGCTGAGCGGGACGGTCGAGGCGATGCTCGCCGAGGTCAAGGAGCGGCGCGCGGCCGAGGAGCAGGCGCGCACCCTCGTCGGCCAGCTCGTCACCGCGCAGGAGGACGAGCGCCGCCGCATCTCGCGCGACCTCCACGACCAGCTCGGCCAGCAGTTGACCGCGCTCCGGCTCGGGCTCGACGCGCTCAAGGAGCGCTGCGGCCAGGACGCCGGGCTGTGCGGCGTTATCGAGGAGCTACAGGAGCGCGCCGCGCGGCTCGACGAGGAGGTGGACTTCCTCGCGTGGGAGATGCGCCCGACGGCGCTCGACGACCTCGGGCTCGAAGCGGCGCTCGCCAACTACGTCGAGGAGTGGTCGCGGCACTGCCACATCCCGGCCGAGTTCCAGTCCGCCGCCGGCGCCGACGGCCGGCTGACGCCCGAGGTCGAAACCTGCCTCTACCGCATCGCGCAGGAGGCGCTCAACAACGTCTACAAGCACGCGCAGGCCGCGCGCGTCTCGGTCATCCTCGAACGCCGCGGCCCCGACGTCCTGCTCGTCGTGGAGGACGACGGCGTCGGCTTCGTAGAAGCCGACGCCGGGCGCTGGGAGGGCGGCCGCGGGCTCGGGCTGGTCGGGATGCGCGAGCGCGCGGCGCTGCTCGGCGGCTCGGTCGAGTTCGAGAGCGAGCCCGGCCGCGGCACGGCCATCTTCGCGCGCGTGCCGGCCCGGGGCGCGCGCCCCGACGGGGGGAGGTAGCGACGTGCGAAGCATCCGGGTGCTGATAGCCGAAGACCACCTGACGGTGCGCAAGGGCGTCCGCATGATGCTCGAAGCCCAGCCCGACATCGAGTGCGTCGGCGAGGCCGGCGACGGCCTCGCGGCGCTGCGGATGGCGAAGGAGCTGTCGCCCGACGTCGTGCTGATGGACGTCTCGATGCCCCACCTCAACGGGCTGAAGGCGACCGAGCTGCTGCGCGCGGAGTGCCCGGCCGCGCGCGTCGTCGCGCTGACGCGCCACACCGACCGCGCCTACATGCAGCAGCTTCTGCGCGCGGGCGCGGCCGGCTACGTGCTCAAGCAGAGCGACCCGTCGGTGCTGCTCCAGGCCGTGCGCGCCGTGGCCGCGGGCGGCGACTACCTCGACCCGGCCATCACGGGCAAGGCGCTCTCGGGCTACTTCGGCCGCAGGGACGCCACCGCGTCGGCCGACCCCGCCCTCAGCGACCGCGAGGCGGAGGTGCTGCGCCTCATCGCCCTCGGCTACAGCAACAAGGAGATAGCCGCCCGCCTCAGCCTCAGCGTCAAGACGGTCGAGGCCCACAAGGCCAACGCCATGCGCAAGCTCGACATGACCAGCCGCACGGACATCGTCCGCTACGCCAAGCTCCAGGGCTGGTTCAACGAGGAGGGCTGAAAGAAGCGGCCGCCCGCCCGCCTCCCCCGCCCTTCGACCCCGCCTTACCCCTTAGGGTTTTTCCCTACCGACGCCTCTCATCTTCCCAATGGCCGAACGCGCGCCGTCGCCGTAGACTCTCTGACATTCGCAGCAGGAGGGGCGCCTTTGTCACCGTCTGACCGGGGACGGGGCGTGAACGGTTTTCGCCGAGCCACGCCGAGCGGCAGCAATCACGTCCGCACCAAAAACGCGGGTTCAGTCGAATAAGGGCGGAGGCGTGCGCCTCCGCCCCTTCGTCAAACCTTGAGTTCCCAAACCCGACGACCGCGGCCGGGCGCGCTTCGTTTCGCGCGCTCTACGCCACGCAGGTGAGCTCATGTCAGCCCGACCGACGACCGACGACTACTCCCGCGGGCGCGCCTGCGCCTCGAAGGTGCTCGTGGCCGAAGACCACGAGGACACGCGGGTCCTGCTGCGCACGCTGCTGGAGCGGCGCGGCATCGCCGTCGTCGAGGCCGGCGACGGGGTGGCGGCCGTCAGCCTCGCCGAGAGCGAGCGCCCCGACCTGATTCTGATGGACGGCGGTCTGCCGCTGCTCGACGGCCTCGCGGCCACGCGGCGGCTGCGCGGGCTGGCCTCGCTCTCGGGCGTGCCCATCGTCTTCCTGTCGGGGCACGCGGCGCCGCACGACCCGCGGGCGGCGCGCGCCGCCGGGTGCGACGAGTACGTCGTCAAGCCTTTCGAGTGGGCGCGGCTCGAAGGCGTCCTCAACCGCCTGCTGCCGGCCTGCTGCGGCGGCGCGCCGGGCGGGCCGCAGGGCCTGACGGGCGGGGGGTTGGCGGACGATGACTTTCGGCTTCGAAGGGTGGGGACGGATGGGAGCGACGGAGATGGGTCATGACGGCGCCGCGGGGCGCAAACTGTTCGGGATACTCGAACTCGACTCGGCGGGCACGGTCCTCTACAACCGCTTCGACCCGGACGGCGGCGGCGGCGCGGCGGCCGACATGACGGGGCGGAACTTCTACACGGAGGTCGCGCCCTTCCGCAACGTCGGCGAGTTCCGCCAGCGGCTCGACTGCTTCAGCCGGGGGACCGAGCCGGCCCACAGCATGGACTTCACCTGCGACTACGAGGACGGCCCGCTGCCCGTCAGGGTGCTGCTCGCGCGCATACGCGAGCGCAGCCAGGCGGAGGCGACCAAGTCCATCCTCGTACACATCCGGAGGGCGCAATGACCTCCTCGCGGCGCCGCCCCTCGGGGACGGCGCGGGCCTCACACTTTGGGCCAAGGCCCTGGAGACAGCCATGGAACACGAACTAGGAAAATCCAACGACCAGTTCCGCAGGCAGGCGCGCGACGGCCGCCGCGACGCGCCCGCCGCCACCGCCGCCGCCGAAGGCGCGCGCCCCTTCGCGGGCGCGTGGCTCGGCGCCGAGGCGCGACGCGACGCGGCCGACCCGCTCAACGGGCTGCTGACGAACAGCCTTCTGAGCGCGCTGCCGGGCGAGGACTTCGCGCGCATCTTCCCCCACCTGGAGCCGGCCTCGCTCCCCGCGGGCTCGACGCTCTACAAGCTCGACGAGGAGATACGCTTCGCCTATTTCCCCGAGACGGCCGTCGTCTCGCACCTCCACATCCTGTCCGAGGGCGGGATGACCGAGTCCGACATGGTCGGGCGCGAGGGGATGACGGGGCTCTCCGCGGTCTTCGGCGCGCCGACGCCCTCTTACCTGACCGAGGTGGCGCTCGCCGGGAGCGCCCTGCGCGTCCGCGTGGACGCGCTGCGGCAGGAGTTCGCGCGCGGCGGCGCGCTGCAACAGCTCCTCGTCCGCTACGCCAGCTCGCGCATCGCGCTGCTCTCGCGCCGCGCCGTCTGCAACGGCAACCACCGCGTCGAGGAGCGGCTCTGCACGTGGCTGCTGATGATGTACGACCGCGCGGGCGACACGCCGCTGGCGCTGACGCACGAGCGCATCTCGCGCCACCTCGGCACGCGCCGCGCCGGCGTGACGAGCGCCGCCACGGCGCTGCGCGACCGCGGCGTCATCGCCTACACGCGCGGCCACATCAGCGTCCTCGACCGCGCGCGGCTCGAAGCCGCCGCCTGCGAGTGCTACCCGGCCGTCCGCGAGGCCTCCAACGCGGTCGGTAGCCGGGGGTTCTAAACGCGCGGACGCGGAGACGCGGGCCGAAGG
>DASVUF010000131.1:0-10902 GCA_036387195.1 Pyrinomonadaceae bacterium
CCGCGGCCGCGGGCGCGGACGAGCTGGCGGGCCGGGTCAACCACCTCGTCGGCTCCGACCCTTCGCGCTGGCGTCGGGACGTGCCGACCTACGCGCGCGTGCTCTACACGTCGGTCTACCCGGGCGTTGACCTCGTCTACTACGGCAACCAGCGCCAGTTGGAGTACGACTTCCGCATAGCGCCCGGCGCGGACGCGGGCGCCGTGGCGCTGCGGTTCGACGGCGCGGACGGCGTCGAGGTGGACGCGCGCGGCGACCTGCTGCTCGACGTGGGCGGCGCCACCCTGCGCCAGCAGAAGCCCTTCGCCTATCAGGAGGTGGCGGGCGCGCGCCGCGAGGTCGAGGCCGCCTACGCGCTCGGCGAGGACGGCCGCGTCGGCTTCCGCCTCGGCGACTACGACCGGGGGCTGCCGCTCGTCATAGACCCCGTCCTCGTCTACTCGACCTACCTCGGCGGCAGCGCGTCCGACCAGGCGAACGGGGTCGCCTTAGATTCCGCGGGCAACGTCTACATCGCAGGCTTCACCGCCTCGACCGACTTCCCCACGGCTAACGCCCTCCAGGCCGCGAACGGCGGCTTCCAGGACGCCTTCGTCACGAAGATCAACCCGGCGGGCACGGCGCTCGTCTACTCGACCTACTTCGGCGGCGACGCGCAGGAGCAGGTGCGCGGCTTCGCGGTCGACGCCGCGGGCAACGCCTACCTCACCGGGCAGACCGGCTCGACCAACTTCCCCACGCTCAACCCCGTCCAGGGCACCAAAGGCGCCACCAACGAAGACGCCTTCCTGACGAAGCTCAACCCGGCGGGCAACGCGCTCATCTACTCGACCTACCTCGGCGGCGGGGAGAGTTCGGAGTTCGGGCAGGCCGTCGCCGTGGACTCCGCGGGCAGCGCCTACATCACCGGCGTCACCTTCTCGGACGACTTCCCCACGGCCAACGCCATCCAAGGCACGTTCGGCGGCGGCTCGGTTGACGCCTACCTGGCCAAGTTCACCCCGGCGGGCGACGCGCTCGTCTACTCGACCTACCTCGGCGGCGGCGCCAACGACAGCGGCTTCGGCGTCGCCGTGGACTCGGCGGGCAACGCCTACGTCGTGGGCGAGACGGAGTCAACGAACTTCCCCACGTTCAGCCCCCTCCAGGCCACCAACGCCGGCGGGCGCGACGCCTTCGTGTCGAAGGTGAAGTCCGACGGGTCGGCCTTCATCTTCTCGACCTACCTCGGCGGCAGCGGCGACATTGATATCGCGCAGGCCGTCGCGGTGGATTCCGCCGGCCTGCCCGTGGTCGTCGGGCAGACCAACTCGGCGAACTTCCCCACGGCCAACGCCTTCCAGGGGACGAACGGCGGCACGATCATCACGCAGGACGCCTTCCTGACCAAGCTCAACGCGGCGGGCACGGCGCTCGTCTACTCGACCTACTTCGGCGGCGCGGGCGGCGAGATAGCCTTCGGCGTCGCCGTGGACTCGGCGGGGAACCCCTACATCGCGGGCGCCACCGCCTCGACCAACACGCTCCCGACGGCCAACGCCGTCCAGTGCGCGAGGGGCGGCGGCTCGGACGCCTTCGTCGCGAAGTTCAACGCCAACGCGTCGGCGCCCTTCTACTCGACTTACCTCGGCGGCGGCGAAAACGACCAGGGCCGGGCAGTAGCCATCGACTCCGCCGGCAACGCCTACGTCGCCGGCGCGACCTTCTCGGCCAACTTCCCCACGGTCAACCCCATCCAGAGCGCCTTCGCCGGCGGCTCGGGCTTCGCCGGCGACGCCATCCTCTTCAAGCTCTCGGACGCCTCGGCGGGTCCGGCCTCGGCGCTCACGTTCACGCAGACCGCGCCCGTCATTCAGGAGGACGTGGCCGCGCTGACGATGACCGTCCAGCGCACCGGCGACACCTCGGGGCCGGTCACGGTAGATTACGCGACCGCCGACGGCACGGCCTCCGAGCGCTCCGACTACACGACCGCCGCCGGCACGCTCCGCTTCGCGGCGGGCGAGACCTCGAAGACCTTCGACGTGCTCATCAGCGAGGACTCGTTCGTGGAAGGGAACGAGACCTTCACCGTCGCGCTCTCGAACCCGACGGGCGGCGCGACGCTCTCGTGCCCGACGGCCGTCGCCAACGTCCAGATAACCGACGACGCGTCCGAGCCCGCGGCCAACGCGATAGACGACCCGACCGTCTTCGTCGGCCAGCACTACCACGACTTCCTCAACCGGCAGGCCGACCCGGCGGGCCTCTCCTTCTGGGCCGACCAAATTATCGCCTGCGGCGGTGACGCGGGCTGCATAGACCGCACGCGGACGAGCGTGTCGCAAGCCTTCTTCCTCTCCATCGAGTTCCAGACCACGGGCTACTTCGTCATCCGCCACTACAGGGCGTCGTTCGGCGACTCGGGGCCGCGGCCGCGCGGGATGCCGCGCTACCGCGAGTTCCTGCGCGACACGCAGGAGGTGGGGCGCAACGTCGTCGTCGGGCAGGCGGGCTGGCCCGAGCGGCTGGAGGCGAACCGGGCGGAGTTCGCGCGGCAGTGGGTGCAGCGGCCCGACTTCCTCGCCGAGTTCCCACTGAGCATGACGGCCGAGCAGTACGTCAGCAAGCTCTTCGCCAACTCGGGCGCCACGCCGACGCCCGCCGAGCTTAGCGCCGCCCTCGACGCCTACGGCGCCGGCGGCGTCGAGGGGCGCGCACGCGCGCTGCGCGCCGTCGTCGAGTCGGGGTCGGTCTACAACGCGCAGTTCAACGCGGCCTTCGTGCTCAGCCAGTACATCGGCTACCTGCGCCGCAACCCGAACGACCCGCCCGACGCTGACTACGCCGGCTTCGACTTCTGGCTCGCGAAGCTCAACAGCTTCAGCCTGCCCGGCGAGGACATGCGCGACCCGGCCGCCGCGCAGCGCCGCGTCGAGCGCGCCGAGATGGTGCGCGCCTTCATCCTCTCGTTCGAGTACCGAGCGAGGTTCGGACAGCCGTAGGGCGCGTGGCCGAGACTTACAGGCCGACGAGGGAGGAACTGCTGGCGGCGGCCGGGCGCGCCGTGCCGGACGTGATAGCGCCGGGGTTGCGCGTGCTCTTCTGCGGCATCAACCCCGGCCTCTACACGGCCGCGGTCGGCCACCACTTCGCGCGCCCCGGCAACCGCTTCTGGCCCGCGCTCCACCGCTCGGGCTTCACGCCGCGGCAGCTCTCGCCCTTCGAGGAGCGGGGGCTGCTGTCGCTGGGCCTCGGCGTGACGAACGTGGTGGCGCGCGCCACCGCCGCGGCCGCCGAGCTTTCGCCCGAGGAGTTCGAGCGCGGCGGCCGCCTGCTGCGCGCGAAGGTGAAGAGGTACGGGCCGCGCTTCCTCGCCGTCCTCGGCGTCGGGGCTTACCGCCTGGCCTTCGCGCGGCCGAAGGCGGGCGTCGGCCGGCAGGAAGAAAGGCTTGAGGCCGCCACGGTCTGGGTGCTCCCCAACCCGAGCGGCCTCAACGCCAACTACCGCCCCGCCGACCTCGCGCGCCTCTTCGGCGAACTGCGCGAGGCGGTCGAGCGCGAAACTTAACCTTCTAACTCAAAAACCCCTTCACGCCACGCGACTGCGCGCCCGTCCGGCGGCGCCGGAGCCGCGCGTCACGTCACGAGCCCGCCCCTTCCACCCCGCGGCGTGCGGCCAGCCATTCCTCGCGCGTGAGGCCGTAGACGAGGGCTTCGGCGCCGAGCAGTTCGACGCTCCCCACGAGCCTCTCGCCGAGCCGCTCGGCGACGCGGACCGAGGCCGCGTTGGCGGGCCGTATGAGGCTGATGACGCGGTCGCGCCCCAGCTCGCCGAAGCAGTATTCGAGCGCCCGGCGCGCGCCCTCGGTCGCGTAGCCGCGCCCCCAGAACTCGCGCCCGAGCGTCCAGCCCAGCTCGAAGCCGGGCCAGCCCTCCGGGTTGAAGAAGCCGATGCGGCCGACGAGCCGCCCGGTCGCCGCCTCCTCGGCCGCCCACATGCCGTAGCCGCGCAGCCGCCAGTGGCCGAGAATCATAGCCATCTGCCGCCAGGCGTCGGCGCGCCCGAGCGGCCGCCCGTCGCCGAGGTGGCGCGACACCTCCGCGTCGCCGACGACGGAGGCGTACTGCTCGAAGTCGTCCTCGCGGAACATGCGCAGGACGAGCCGCGCCGTCCTTAGTGTCTCCATGCGTCGAACCTCAGCGCGGCCGTTCAAGCCTTCATGCGTTCGAGGAAGTGCTTGCGGAACTTCGCCACCTTGGGCGCGACGACCGCGCGGCAGTAGGGCTGCGAGGGGTTGTTCTCGAAGTAGTCCTGGTGGTAGTCCTCGGCCGGGTAGAAGATTTCGAGCGGCGCGACCTGCGTCACGATGGGGGCGTCCCAGACGCCGGTCGCGGTCATCTCGGCGATGACCTGCTCGGCCGCCTCGCGCTGCGCGGGCGTGTGGTAGAAGATGGCCGAGCGGTACTGCGTGCCGACGTCGCCGCCCTGCCGGTTCGGCGTCGTCGGGTCGTGGATGGTGAAGAAGACTTCGAGCAGCTCGCGGTAGGAGACCGCCCCCGGGTCGAAGGTGAGCTGGACGACCTCGGCGTGCCCGGTCGTCCCCTCGCACACGTGCCTGTAGGTCGGGTTCTCGACCCACCCGCCCGCGTAGCCCGACACGACGCGCTCAACGCCGCGCAACTCCTTGTAGACCGCCTCCAGACACCAGAAGCAACCGCCCCCGAGCGTCGCCAGCTCGCCCGACCGTTCCGTGCTCATAAACTTTTAAGCCCGCCTCTCAAGATGTAGTATGCACCGAGTATAACCTGCCGGAAAGCCCACGAAAAACTGGCGCAACTTGCGCGGGCGAACCGCGTATAAGAACCCTTAATAAACAGCCGCCGCCCCGGAGAGCGACAGAGGAGACAGAGGAGACAGATGCCCGACTCGACCGAACTGGCGCCGCCGCCCGCGCCGCGCGAGGAGCCCGGACTCTTCGCCGCCGTGCGCGAGGCCGTGCGCGGCGCGCACCCGAATTACGACTACACGGAGGGCTCCGTCGGCCGCGCCATCCTCCTGCTCTCGGTCCCGATGGTGCTGGAGATGGTGATGGAGAGCGTCTTCGTCGTCGCCGACGTCTTCTTCGTCGCGCGGCTCGGCGAGAACGCCGTCGCCACGGTCGGGCTGACCGAGTCCATGATGGTCATCGTCTACACGCTGGCCATCGGCCTGAGCATCGGCGCGACGGCGATGGTGGCGCGGCGCACGGGCGAGCACGACGCCGAGGGCGCGGCGCGCACGGCGGCGCAGACCCTTCTGCTCGGCCTCGGCGTCTCGGTCGCGCTCGGCGTGGTCGGCGTCCTCTTCGCGCCGCAGTTGCTCGGACTGATGGGGGCCGAGCCGGCGGTGGTCGCCACGGGCAGCACGTTCACGCGCGTCATGCTCGGGGCCAACGCGTCGGTCGTGATGCTGTTCCTCATCAACGCGGTCTTCCGCGGCGTGGGCGACGCGGCGGTGGCGATGCGCGTGCTGTGGCTCGCCAACGCCATCAACATCCTTCTGGGGCCGTGCCTCATCTTCGGGCTCGGGCCGTTCCCCGAGATGGGCGTGACGGGCGCGGCCGTGGCGACGAGCATCGGGCGCGGGACGGGCGCGCTCTACGCCTTCTCGAAGCTCTGGCGCGGCGGCGGGCGCATCCACCTCCGCCCCCGGCACTTCCGCGCGGACGCCGATTTGATGGCGCGGCTCGTGCGCCTGTCGGGGACGGCGACCTTTCAGGTCTTCATCAGCACGGCCACCTGGCTGGGGCTGACGCGCATCGTCGCCGACTTCGGGAGCGTGGCGCTGGCCGGCAACATCATCGCCATGCGCGTCGTGATGTTCGCGCTGCTGCCTTCGTGGGGCATGTCGAACGCGGCGGCGACGCTCGTCGGCCAGTCGCTCGGGGCGGGGAAGCCCGAGCGCGCCGAGCAGGCGGTGTGGCGCGCGGGCTTCTACAACATGTGTTTCCTCGGCGCCATCGGCCTCGTCTTCGTCGTCTTCGCCGACCCCATCGTCGGCCTCTTCACGCACGCGGCGGCCGGGCCGGAGGCGCACGCCTACGGCGTGGACTGCCTGCGCATAGTCTCGTGCGGCTTCCTCTTCTACGCCTACGGGATGGTCCTGACGCAGAGCTTCAACGGCGCGGGCGACACGCGCACGCCGACCATCATCAACATCTTCGTCTTCTGGGTGTGGGAGATTCCGCTGGCCTACGTGCTGGCGTTCGTCTTCAAGATGGGGCCGCACGGCGTCTTCGTCGCCGTCACGGTCGCCTTCTCGACGCTCGCGGTCGTCAGCGCCTACTTCTTCCGGCGCGGGCGCTGGAAGACGAAGAAGGTGTAAAATCTTCCGGCGAAAGGGGGCGCGCGGCCGTGTTCGACAGGCTGGTGGAGCAGAAGATTCGCGAGGCGCAGGAGGCGGGCGAGTTCGACCGCCTCGAAGGGCGCGGCCGCCCCGTCAGCCTCGACGCCTACTTCGACGCGCCCGAGGAGCTGCGCGCCGGCTACGCCGTGCTCAGGAACGCCGGCGTGCTGCCCGAGGAGGCCGCCCTGCTCGGCGAGTTGAACGAGCTGACGGCGCGCCTCGAAGACTGCCGCGACGCCGCCGAGCGCGGCCGCCTGAAGCGCGCCGCCGCCGAACTCAGGCTCAAGTACGACCTGCACGTCGAGCGCCGCGGCGGCCGGCGGCGGAAAAGTTAGACGGCCGCGCCCGCCGCCCGCGAAAGTCGCCCGCGAAAGTCGCCCGCGAAAGCCGTCGGAGAAAGCCGCCCCGGCGGGCCGCCGGCGCCGCCGCCCCCGGCGGTCCCCGCGCCGCGGCCGTCCAGCCCGCCGGATTTTATCCCGACAAATTCAGGCGTTTTTCGGCGTTTCCGCCCCCTTTCCGGGGATTTCCCCCCCCCCGTATTTTTCTGAAACCTTCCACGCCCGCCCGCCACTAACTAGCGGTGTTAGACGATGGACGAGCGGCTGACAATCAACAAGATGAGTCTGGAACTGGGCCAGCCGAGCGGACGCGCCGGGGCCTTGATGAACAGCACGGAGGAACTGGTGGCGCGCGTCCGCGCGGGCGACGAGGAGGCTTTTCGCCTCATCTTCGACCGCTACTCGCGCCCCCTCCTCGGCTTCATCTACGACATGGTCGGCGACCGCTCGCAGGCCGAAGACCTGGCGCAGGAGACGTTCGTCCGCGCCTTCCGCGGGCTCTCCACGTTGCGCGAGGAGACGAAGCTCTCGACGTGGCTCTTCGGCATCGCGCGCAACTGCGCGCTCGAACAACTGCGCGCGCGGCGGCGCGACGCCGCCAACGTCGAGATTGACGCCGAGCCGGCCTTCGAGGCCCCCGACCACGCGCGGACGCCGGCCGGGCAGTTGCTCGACAAGGAGCTGAGCGGCGTCATCCAGAAGGCGCTCGCCAGGCTCGACGAGGACAAGCGGACGGTCTTCACCCTGAAAGTCTTGCAGCAGCGCAGCTACGAGGAGATCGCGGAGATAACGGGCTTCTCCGTCGGCAAGCTCAAGACCGACTTGCACCGCGCGCGCGCCGAGATGCGCAAGCGCATCGGCCCGTACCTTGGGGGTGAGCAGTGATGAGATGTGAAGATTGCCTCCCGCTGATCGAGGAGTATTTCGACGGCGAAGTCGCCGAGGCGGCGGCCGCGCGGATGGGCGCGCACCTCGCGTCCTGCGAGACATGCGCCGCCGCGCTCGACGCGCTCTCCTTCGAGACCGAGATTTACGCGCGCTACGACCGCGGCGGGCTCGAAGTCGCCCCCGACCTCTGGTCGCGGGTCAGCGCAGAGATAGCGCGCGGGCCGCGCCCGGCCGCAGCCCCCGAGCGCCGCCCCTTTCTGAGCCGCGCCCGCGCCGGTTTCGCCGCCGCGCTCGTCGCGCTCACGTCGCGCCCCGCGCTCGCCTCTTCGTTCGCGCTCGCCCTGTTCGCCGTCACGGCCGGCTCGCTCTGGCTCGCGCGCAGGGAGAGCCCGAACGCCCCGGCGGAGGTGGCCTTGAACACGCCGGCCGCGAAGACGGCCGCCGGCCCGGCGGCCGACGGCGGGACCGACGGCGAGGCCGCGCCGGCCCCGCGCTCTTTGAACGCCGGGACGCCGGAAGAAGGCCACGCCGCGGCCGCGCCTTCGGGCGCGAAGGCGCGCATGACCGAGGCCGCGCGTGCGACCGCCGCGGGCGCGCCGGGCAAGGCCGCAGCAGCAGCCGGCGCCGAGGGCGAGGACGCCGCGGAGGCGCTCCTGGCCTCGGCCGTCGCGCCGCCGCAGAGCCCGAACGTCGTCACCATCACGGCCGACGAGCACGCGCAGGCCGCGGACGACGCGGCGCTCATCGCGGCCGGCGAGCCGGTGGCCGCCGGCGGCGGCGCGCGCCCGCTCGACATGGCCGAGAGCGAGGTGGCGCGCCACGTCGAGCAGACGCAGATGCTCCTGCGCTCCATCAAGAACGCGCGCGCCTCCGAGATGGGCACGCTCGACATCGCCTACGAGAAGAGTCTGTCCCGCAAGCTTCTGGCCGAGAACTCCACGCTCAAGCTGGAGGCCGACGTCAAGGGCGACAAGCAGACCAGGCAGGTGCTCGACCAGATAGAGCCCTTCCTGTTAGACATCGCGAACCTGCGCGAGAACCCTTCGCGCGAAGAGGTGCGCTCCATCCGCGAGCGCGTGAGGAAGGACGAGATCGTCGCCGCGTTGCAGGTTTACTAGGAGGGGCGACCCGCGACGCGCCTAACCCCGAAGAAAGTAAGGAAGACTAACAGCCATGATTGACCTCAGGACTCTTACCCGCAAGCACACGGGCGCGCGCCTCGCGGCCGCCGCCCTCTCGGCCGCCGCGCTCATGCTCGCGCTGGCGCTCGCCCCCGCGCCGGCCGCCGCGCAGCACAGGGAACTGCTCGGCCGGTTCGCCCAGTCGGACAACGAGGAGGCGTCGTCGCTCTTCAGGACGGGGCGCACGCTGCTCTCCGAGGAGAAGTGGGTGCAGGCGGCCAGCACGCTCAGCCGCTTCATCGGCGAGCACCCGTCGGACAGGAACCTCGACGCGGCGATGTACTGGCTGGCCTACGCCTACGAGAAGCAGGGCAAGGACGGCGACGCCGACCGCGTCGTCCGCGACCTGGTCGGCCGCTTCCCCAAATCCACCTGGGCCGACGACGCGAAGGTGCTGGGCGCGCGGCTGAAGGCGAAGGCCGGCGGCGTCGTCGTCGTGGACGAAAGGGACGCCAACGACGAACTCATCATCATCGCGCTGCGCACGCTCTGCGAGAACGACCGGATGGGCTGCTCGGCGCGCGTCAGCGAGGTGCTGCGCTCCTCGAACAGGTCGGCGCGCGTCAAGGAGGCGGCCATCATCCTCCTCGGCCGCTACGGCGGGACGGAGGCCGTGCCCGCCCTCATCCAGATGTCGCGCTCCGAGGCGGACGAGAAGCTGCGCATGCGCGCCATCAGCTCGCTCGGCTCGACCAACGACGAGCGCGCGCTCGACGTGCTGCGCGAGCTGGCGATGGGCGCGAACTTCGCCGACCAGAGCCCGACCGACTCGGCCATCCACGCGCTGGCCTCGCACGACAGCCCGCGCGCCGTCACCATCCTCGGCGAGGTCGTCGCCCGCGGCCAGAACCTGAAGGCGCGGACGCACGCCGTCGGGCTGCTCAGCCGCCGCCGCGGCGAGCCGGCGCTCGAAGAGTTGCTGCGGCTCTACGACGCCGTGCCCGAGGTCGAGGTCAAGAAGCACCTGGTGGCCGGCCTCGGCAACCGCAAGGACGCGCGCGCGCTCAACAAGCTGCTCGAAGTCGCGCGCACGGCCTCGGACGTCCAGTTGCGCGCGCAGGCCATCCGCGCCATCCCGAACCGCGGCGAGGAGCAGGACCTGGACGTGCTGCTCTCGCTCTACGACTCGGAGCGCGACAACGGCCTGAAGGACAACCTGCTGGCGGCCATCGGCCAGTACCAGAACCAGCGCGCCTACCAGAAGCTCCAGCAGGTCGTGCGCAGCAGCGCCGAGCCGCTTGAGCGCCGCAAGGCGGCCATCAGCTACCTCAGCCGCAGCAAAGACCCGGGCGTGCTGAAGTTCCTCGAAGACATGATCAAGTAGCGTCCCGCCCCGGCCCGCGCGCGGCCCCGCCCTCCCGGCGGGGCCGCGCCCCCACGCCCGAGACATAACAGGCGACCGCCGGACCGTCCCCGGAGACGGGCCGGACGGGTGTCGCCCGGACACGCGTCACAAGGAAGGGAAGGAGTTCAGAGATGCTCGCACTCGTCACCGTCATCCTGCTCGCGTTCGCGCCGGCCTCGCTCACGCCGCAGCAGGAGCAGGGCTTCACGCCCGTCCAGGGCGCGACGCTCCAGGCGCGGCAGGAGGCCGCCGCCGCGCAGGCCGCCGCCGCGCGCCAGCCCCGCTACTGGACGGCCTACTCGTTCGACGTCCGCCCCGGCGTCGCCGTTGACGTGGACTACGTCAGCGACGACGGCCGCTTCTCCATCCGCGGCACGTACGAGTCGGACGGCTCGGGCTCGTACTTCTCGAACGACCTCGCCGGCCTGCCCGGCCTGGAGACGCGCAGCCTCGGCGTCTTCGCGCTGCGCGACGCCGCCGGTCGCGTCGAGCGCATAGACGTCTTCAACCTCGCGCGCCGACACGAGTACGCCGGCCACCCCGTCTACTGGGCCGGCCGCGCGGCCAACGAGGAGAGCCTGGGCTTCCTGCGCGGCGTCGCCCTCTCGGGCGCGAACGCCTACCGCGAGTCGGTGGCGGGCGAGGCCGTGCGCGCCATCTCGCTCCACGACGACCGGCGCGTCGCCGAGACGCTGATGCAGGTGGCGCGCGCGGCGACCGACGACGACGTGCGCGCGCGCGCCGTCCGCTCGCTCGCCGTCCAGCCGCAGGCCGACGACGTGC
>DASVUF010000132.1:0-1715 GCA_036387195.1 Pyrinomonadaceae bacterium
GATGACGTTTATCCAGTCCGGCGCCTCGACGACGTAGAAGTCGTGGACGCGCCCGTCGCGCGGGCTCGTCGAGAAGTCGCGCCGCACCTTGAAGACGCGGCAGTCCGCGACCCGCTCCGAGCGTTCGCGCCGCCAGATTAGCCGCCGGTCGCCGGCGTCGCGCGCCCCGGCGCCCGCCTCTTTGTCGCCGCCGCCGCTCAAACCTCCGTCACCTCCACGCGCGGCTCTATCTCGGTCTTCGGGATGAGCGCGGGCCAGTAGGCGACAATCTCCTCGACCTTCGGGCGGCCGCCGGCGAAGCCGGTCACGGCGGGCGGCCCCGTCAGGATGAGCGGTGCTATCTCCTTCGTGAAGCGCTCGACGGCCTTGCGGTCTTCGCCGCGCACGCCGATTCTCAACTGCACCTCGGGCGCGTCCGCGCCCGGCTCCCCGGCGAGCGGCCCGTGCGTGGCGTTCGCGCCGACGAACTCGGTCAGCACGTGGTCGAACCTGAGCCCGAGCCTGTCGAGCCGCGCGCGCAAAATCTGGTCGGCGGCGCGCGCCTTCGCGTAGGCGTCCGGCCACGCGTAGACGAGCGTCCCGACCGCCTTGAAGCCGGCCGAGTAGCTGACCGAGACTTTGAGAAACTCCGTCGCCGCCGCCCCCCTCACGCCGCTGACGCGCACGCGGTCGCGCCCCGCGTCTTCGAGCCGGATGGTCGTGAAGTCGGCGACGCAGTCGGGCGTGATGTAGGCGCGCGGGTCGCCCATCTCGTAGACCAGTTGCTCCTTGATTGAGGGCACGCTGACGCGCCCGCCCGTCCCGTCGTGCTTGGTGACGACGAACGAGCCGTCGGGCGACGCCTCGACGATGGGGAAGCCGACGCCCGCGAGGTCGGGAATCGTCTGCCAGTCGTGCTGGCAGTTGCCGCCCGAGCACTGCGCGCCGCACTCGATGATGTGGCCGGCGACGGTGCCCGCCGAGAGTCTGTCCCAGTCCTCGCGCCCCCAGCCGAACTCGTGGATGAGCGGCGCGAGCGTGAGCCCCGTGTCGGTCGAGCGGCCCGTGATGACGACCCGCGCGCCGCGGTCTAAAGCCTCGACCATGGGCCACGCGCCGAGGTAGGCGTTGGCGCTCTGCACGCGGTCGCGCACCTTCGAGAGCGGCTCGCCCGTGTCCATGTTGCGCAGCTCGACGCCGCGCCCCAGAAGCTCGTCGAGCCGGTTCATGATGTCGTCGCCGGTGACGGTGGCGACCTTCAGCCGGCCGGCGAGCCCCAGCTCGCGCGCCACGCCGCGGACGGCCTCGGCGCAGCCCTCGGGGTTGACGCCGCCCGCGTTGGCGGTGACGCGGATGTCGCGCTCGACGCAGCGGGGCAGGATTTCGCGCATGAGCGGCACGAAGTCGCGCGCGTAGCCGGCCGAAGGGTCGCGCGCCCGCTGCTTCTGCATGATGGACATCGTGACCTCGGCCAGGTAGTCGAGCATGAGGTAGTCAATGGGCCCCTCGTTGACCTGCCTGACGGGCGCGTCCAGCATGTCGCCCCAGAAGCCCTGGCCGCAGGCGATGCGGATGGTCTCTCTGCGTTTACTCATAAGATTTCTGCCGAAAGGATTTCCCGGGCAGTTTATCGGATACGCCGGGACAAGACAAACCGCTTACGCCCGAGGGCGTAAGGCCCGCGGCGGCGGAAGAAGACGAAGGGCGGCGCGGCCCTCATCCCCCGAAGGATGAGG
>DASVUF010000133.1:0-6582 GCA_036387195.1 Pyrinomonadaceae bacterium
ACCGCGCGCCCGCCGGGTCTGGTCGACGTGCTCGACCGGATTCTGGACAAGGGGCTGGTGATCGCCGGCGACATCAAAGTCTCACTGGCGAACGTCGAGCTGCTGACGTTGCAGATACGCCTGCTCGTCTGCTCCATCGACAAGGCCGAGCAGATCGGCCTGAACTGGTGGCGCTACGACACGAACCTGACGACGCGCGCCGCCGCGGCCGAGGCCGAGAACGCGGAGTTGCGCGAGCGCGTCGCGGCGCTCGAACGCGAGTTGCGGCGGTTGAGCGCCGCGCCCGCCGGGGCCGCGCCGGCGGCCGGGCGGAAGGGCTCGAAGTCGCGGACGGCGCGCAAGGGAAAGGGGTGAAGGGCGTGTGGCGAAGGGCGAAGGCCGGGCCGCGCGACCTTCGCCCTTCGCCACACGCCCTTCGCCCGTCCGGAAAGCTCGAACAATTCCCGGAAGAGAGGAACCGACCACATGGCTGTTGAGAGGGCGCCCGGCGGGACCAGTCTGATAGACGTTCTCGACCGCGTGCTGGACAAAGGCATCGTCATCGACGCGTGGGTGCGCATCTCGCTCGTCGGCATTGACCTGATTACGGTCGAGGCGCGCGTCGTCGTCGCCTCGATTGACACCTATCTGAAGTACGCCGAGGCCGTCGGCCTGACGCCCGCCGTCTCGCGCCCGGCCATGACGGCGGGCGCCGAGCCGCTGGCCGACGAGCCGCGCCGCCGCGTCACCGTCGAGGTGGACCGGCAGTAGTCGGCAGACGGTTGTCGGCAGACGGCGCGGCCCGGGCGCGGGCGGTCGCCGCCGCCGACGCCCGCGCGCCCCGGCGGCGAAGGTTCATTTACCGCCCGCCGCCCGACGTCCGCTGCTTTATGGAGAACCGACCGGCAGAGATCGCGCAGGCGTTCGGGGGCCCGGCCGAAGGGGCGCGGGGGGCCCTCGCCCTGCACCAGTACGAGCTGCTCTTCGAGATGACGTCGCAGCTCCTGGCCGCGCAGAACCTCGACGAGCAGACCTCGCTCGTGCTCGACACGCTGACGGCCGGGCTCGGGCACGCGGGCGCGGCGCTGGCCCTCGTTGACCGGCCGCGCGGCGTCCTGCGCGTGCGCGGCTCGGCCGGGTTCGAGAGGGGCGAGGCGCTGACCGGGCTTGAGTTGCCGCTCGACTCGAACGCGCCGCAGGTGCGCGTCGTCCACGACGGGCGGCCGGCGTGGCTCGCGGGCGACGACGAGGCGGCCGCCGACTTCCTGCGGCAGGCCGGGGCGCGGGCCGAGGTGCTGGCGCTCCCGCTCTTCGGCGGCCACGTCGGCGCGGAGCCGCTGACGACCGGCGCCACCACCACCGGCGCGTCGGGCGTCGGCCGCGAGGAGCGCTTCTGGCTCCCGCGGTCGCTCTCGACCGGCGCGCTCTACGTCGGCCTCGCGCGCGAGGAGGCCGACGAGTCGCAGCTCGCGCTGCTGGCGCGCTACGCCTACCGCATCGGCGCCATCCTCGCCAACACCGCCCACGTCGAGCGCCTCGGCGCCTCGGTGCGCAAGCTCCAGCGCGAGCGCCAGTGGGTCGAGTCCATCATGAAGTCGGTGGCCGACCCCATCGTCCTCACCAACATGGACAACGAAATCCTGCTCCAGAACCGGCGCGCCGAGGAGCTGTTCAGCGACCGCCGCGACGCGAGCGAGGGCAAGCGCAGGGCGCTGGAGATGAACGACCTGCTCTTCTCCGCCTACCTGTCGAGCGCCGCCGTCGCCTCCGAGGAGGTGGTCGGCCGCGACCTCGTCCTCGTGGACCCCATCGAGGGCGCGGACATCAACTTCGAGGTCATCTCGACGCCCGCGCTCAACGCGCGCGGCGAGCGCATCGGCCTCGTCTCCATCTTCCGCGACGTGACCGACCTGCGCCGCGCCAACGAGGAGCTGGCGCGCAACTTCGTCAAGCTCCAGCAGGCCGAGTCGGAGGCGCGGCGCGAGCGCGACCGCCTCGACCTGATACTCGAACACGTCGGCCAGCCCATCGCCGTCTGCGACACGTCGGGCAAGTTCATCCTCTTCAACCAGCGCGCCGAGCTGCTCTTCCAGGAGCGCGACGGGATGCCGAAGGGCGCGCTGCGCGCCGTGCGCAACAACTCGGTCAAGCTCACCTCGTTCATCTCGGCGCTGGCCTCGGGCGCCGAGTCGGGGCGGCAGGCCGAGATAGAGCTGATTGACCCGCAGACGGCGAGCCAGCTCCCGATGGAGATCACGTCGGCCGAGGTGGTGGACGCCCGGGGGCAGGTGACGGCGGTCGTCTCGGTGCTCCACGACCTCTCGGAGATACGCGAACTCGAAAGGCGGCGCGTCGAGCAGCAGCTCTTCGAGTCGGAGAAGCTGGCGGCCGTCGGCCGGCTCGCGGCCTCCATCGCGCACGAGGTCAACAACCCGCTCGAAGCCATCAAGAACTCGCTCTACCTGCTCACGACGGGCAAGAACCTCGAACAGCACGGGCGCTTCCTCGAAGTGGCGCGCAAGGAGACGGAGCGCGTCTCGCACATCATCCGCCAGATGCTCGGCTTCGCGCGCCGCTCGGGCGAGGTCGAGTGGGTCGAGCCCAACCAGCTCATCGAGGAGACGCTCATCCTCGTCGAGAAGAAGATGCGGCAGGCGCGCGTCGAGGTGGCGCGCCACTTCGACCCCGCGCTCCCGAGGGTGCGCGCGCGCGCCGACCAGCTCCGCCAAGTCTTCCTCAACCTGCTGCTCAACGCGCAGCAGGCGATGGAGGGCGGCGGCCGCATCACCGTGCGCACGTCGCGCTACACGCGGGCCCTACAGCCGACCGTCTCGGTCGAGATCAGCGACACCGGGCGCGGCATCAACGAGGCCGACCTGGCGCGCATCTTCGAGCCCTTCTTCTCGACGCGGGCGAAGGGGACGGGGCTCGGGCTGTGGGTCACGCAGGACATCGTGCGCCACCACGGCGGGCGCATCGAGGCGACGAGCGAGGAGGGCCGGGGCACCACCTTCAACGTCATCCTCCCCGTGGACTCGCCGACGCTTTCGGAGGCCGATGCCGGGAAGAAGTTCTGAGACGTGGGGGGCGGACGGCGGCGGCGCGGGCGGCCACCGCGGCGCGCGCCCTCGGCGCGTGCTCGTCGTGGACGACGAGGAGAACGTGCGCATCACGACGGCCGCCATCCTCGAACAGGAGGGCTACGACGTCGCGACCGCGTCGGACGGGCGCGAGGCGCTGGCGATGGCCGCGCGCGCCGACTACGACCTCGTGCTCACCGACCTGCGGATGGACGACATGGACGGCAGCGCGCTGCTCCACGAGTTGCAGCAGCGCCACCCGGGCGTCGTCACCGTCGTCCTGACGGGCTACGCCTCCATCGAGTCGTCAATAGACGCGCTCCGGCAGGGCGTCTACGACTACCTGGTCAAGCCGTGCCGGGTCGAGGATTTGAAGCGCACGGTTCTGCGCGCGCTCGAACACCGCGAGCAGCGCCAGAAGATTACGGAGCTTTCGAGCCCGGTGGTCGAAATCTGGGACGGCGTGCTGCTCGTCCCGCTCGTCGGGACGCTCGACGACCAGCGCGCGACGCAGATGTCTTCGGCGCTGCTGGAGGCCGTGCGGCGCGGCTGCGCGCGGGTCGTGCTGGTGGACATCACGGGGGCGGCGGTCGTGGACAGCTACACGGCCGCGCACCTCATCAACACCGTCCGCTCTGTCCGGCTGCTCGGGGCGGCCACGGTGATTACGGGCGTCAGCGCGCACGTCGCCGCCGACCTCGTCAAGCTCGGCGTCAACCTCGAAGAGATTCTGACGCGCCGCCGGCTGGCCGACGGCCTGCGGCTGGCGATGGGGCTGGCCGACGGGGGGGCGAACCCCGCGGGGCGGAGGCCGTTGGCCGTTTAAGGCCCCGCCGCCCGGCCGGCCCCGAACTACGCCCCGCCGGCCCCGAACTACGCCCCGACCTCTGCGCTTATGTCTGACGAGACGACGACACCCGGGACGGCCGCGCCGGCGCGGCTGCTGGTCGTGGACGACGAGGAGAACATCGTCCTCACCATCAGCGAGGTGCTGCGCCTCGAAGGCCACGAGGTGGACGTGGCCGCGAGCGGGCGCGAGGCGGCCGCCATGCTCGCCTCCGGGCGCGGCTACGACCTCGTGCTCACCGACCTGCACATGGACGACGGCGACGGCCTCTCGCTGCTCGAAGAGGTGCGCCTGCGCTCGCCGCTCACCATCACCCTCGTCCTGACGGGCTTCGCCGCGGTCGAGTCGGCCATCGCCGCGCTGCGGCAGGGCGCCTACGACTACCTGACCAAGCCCTGCATCATCGCCGAGCTGATTCACACCGTCGCGCGCGGCATCGAGCACCGCCGCCTGATGCTGGCCGAGCGCGAGGCGCGCGCCGGGCTGGAGGAGCTGAACCGCGAACTGGAGCGCCGCGTCGAGGAGCGCACGGCCGAGCTGAGCCGCGTCAACCGCGAGCTGACCGAGGCCAACCGCATGAAGGACGTCTTCCTCGCCACGCTCTCGCACGAGCTGCGCACGCCGCTGACGCCCGTCCTCGGCTGGGTGAACCTGCTGCGCACGGGCGGCGCGGCCGCCGACCCCTCGATGCTCGCGCAGGGGCTCGACGCCATCGAGCGCAACGCGCGCCTTCAGGCCCGCCTCGTGGACGACCTGCTCGACATCTCGCGCATCGTCTCGGGCAAGCTCCGCATCGAGTGGGAGCCGGTCAACCTCTGCGCGGTGGTCGAGATGGCGACCGAGCCCGTCCGCGCCGACGCCGCCGCGCGCGAGGTCGAGCTGGCGGTCGAGCTGCCCGACTGCCCGCTCGTCGTGCAGGGCGCGCCGCTGCGTCTGCAACAGATGACTTGGAACCTCCTGTCGAACGCCGTCAAGTTCACACCGCGCGGCGGGCGCGTCGTCGTGCGCGCCTGGCTTGAGGGGACGGAGGCGCGCGTCGAGGTCGCGGACACGGGCGTCGGCATCGCGCCCGAGTTTCTGCCGCACGTCTTCGACCGCTTCCGCCAGGCCGACGGCTCGACGACGCGGCAGTACGGCGGGCTCGGGCTCGGGCTCGCCATCGTGCGCGCGCTGGCCGAGCTGCACGGCGGCTGGGTCGTCGCCGACTCGGACGGGCCCGGCCGCGGCGCGCGCTTCACCTACGGGCTGCCGTGCGCGCTCGTCGGCGAGGCCGGAGCCGGCGTCGAGCCCGAGCCGGAGACGGCCGCCGGCGCGGCGTCCGTGCTCGTCGTGGACGATTCGACCGAGACGCTCGAACTCCTACAGATGCTCTTCAGGCGGCGCGGCTACGAGGTCTTCGGCGCGGCCTCGGCCGACGAGGCGGTCCGCCTCGCGGCCGAGCGCCGCCCCGGCCTCGTCATCTCGGACATCAGCATGCCGGGCGCCGACGGCTACGCGCTGCTCTCGGAGCTGCGCCGGCTGCCCGGCCTCGAAACCGTCCCCGCCATCGCGCTCACCGGCCACGCCATGGACGAAGACCGCCGGCGGGCGCTCGCCGCGGGCTTCTCCGTCCACGTCGCCAAGCCCGTAGACCCCGAAGAACTCCTCCGCATCGCCCGCCGGCTGACAACCTGAGTTAAGCCCGCCGCCCCGGCTTCGAGGCTCGAACCCTTAGGCGCCAGACGCCGGGCCCCTCGGCTCGCGGCCTCGAAATTCGAGCCCCGGGCGCGCCTCCGGACTTTTGTCTCGACACCGTTCGTCCCCGTCGGGTAGGATGTTTTGGAGAGCCGCGCGCGCCTTGGGGAGCGGGCGCGGACAGCCCCCGAAACGGCCTTACGCCCGCGACCGAAGCCTGAGCGCTCACGCCAGACCACAACGCAAGAGCTTCGTCACGCCGGCGCTCGCGCGGCCGCAACGCGCCTCACGCGCCAGGGTTTCTTTCATTCACACAAGGTTCAAGAGGGCGGAGCAGTTCCAACGATGACAGGCGAAGAGAGAGGCGGCGCTCAGCAGGGGGGCGCGAACATGCGCAGGAACAAGCGGGTCAGGGTGCGCTTCCCCGTCAGGGTCGAGTTGCCGCTCGACGACGGGCGCACGCGCGTCCTACAGGCGCACACGGTCGTCGTCAGCCACGCCGGCGCGACGCTCGACATTGACGAGACGATTCCGTTGGGGATGGGGCTTCAGGTCTCGCCGCCCTTCGGCGGGGCGCTGCTCGCGGAGGTCAACGGCGCGTGGATGGACGACGAGACGGGCCGCCACCGCGTCAGCATACGCCTGCTCGACCCGCTCTCGTGGACTTCGCCCGAGAGGTTCGCCGCCGCCCCGGCCAGCGCGCAGCCCGAGCGCGTCAGCGTCGGCCTGCACCCGTGGGTCTGGCAACTGCTCGCCGACTACACCGCCTACCTCAAGGAGACGGCCTCCGACCCCGTCACCCCCGGCCCCGTCGTTGACGGCATTCTGGAGCGCGCCCTGCTCGCCGACGAGGAGTTCCAGAGGTGGTTCACCGCCAAAATCACCGAGGACATCGAAGCCTGGGAGCGGCAGTACGTCAACGAGGGCTGAGGGGCGCGGCCGCACACCGGCCGTCCTAAAAAGACGAGTGGGGCGCGGTTTATGACCGGAACCCCGCCCCAC
>DASVUF010000134.1:0-2756 GCA_036387195.1 Pyrinomonadaceae bacterium
AGGAATGCCAACTTCGGCTACATCGCGGCGACCGACAAGTTCGAAGACCTCATCGCCGCGGGCATTATCGACCCCGCGAAGGTCACGCGCTGCGCGCTGCAAAACGCCGCCTCCATCGCGGGCCTGATGCTGACGACCGAAGCCCTCATCTCCGAGATGAGCGCCTCGGTCGTCAGCATCAGGCCGGCGATGGACGAGGCGTTCTGGAGCGCCGAGCGCGTGACCTTCGCCGGGTCGATGACGCCCGCCTCGACGAGGTCCTCGAACGTCTCGGTGGCCGCGTTGTAGCCGTAGGACTCCTTCTTGGCCTCGCGCACCTTCTCGACGATGACCGCGCCCTCCTTGCCGGCGTTCGAGACGATCTGGCGGAGCGGCTCTTCGAGCGCGCGGCGGACGATAGTCACGCCTATCTGCTCGTCGGCGTCGCCCTCGCCCTCCTCGTTGGCGCGGAACTTGTCGAGCGCCTTGGCCGCGCGCACCAGCGCGACGCCGCCGCCCGGGACGATGCCCTCCTCGACGGCCGCGCGCGTGGCGTGCATCGCGTCCTCGACGCGCGCCTTCTTCTCCTTCAGCTCGGTCTCGGTGGCCGCGCCGACGCGGATGACCGCGACGCCGCCGACCAGCTTGGCCAGGCGCTCCTGCAACTTCTCGCGGTCGTAGTCCGAGGAAGTCTCCTCGATCTGCGCCTTGATGGTCTTGACGCGCGAGGCGATGTCCGCGTCCTTGCCCGCGCCCTCGACGACCGTCGTGTTGTCCTTGTCAATGGTGATCTTCTTGGCGCGGCCCAGGTCTTCGAGCTTGACGTTCTCGAGCTTGATGCCGAGGTCCTCCGAGATGACCTTGCCGCCCGTCAGGATGGCGATGTCTTCGAGCATCGCCTTGCGGCGGTCGCCGAAGCCGGGGGCCTTGACGCCCGCGACGTTCAGGGTGCCGCGCAGCTTGTTGACGACGAGCGTGGCGAGCGCCTCGCCCTCGACGTCCTCGGCGATGATGAGCAGCGGCTTGCCGAGCTTGGCGATCTGCTCAAGCAGCGGCAGCAAATCCTTCATCGAAGAGATTTTCTTCTCGTGGATGAGGATGAGCGGGTTGTCGAGCGCCACCTCCATCCGCTCGGGGTCGGTGACGAAGTAGGGCGAGAGGTAGCCGCGGTCGAACTGCATGCCCTCGACCACGTCCAGCTCGGTCTGCATCGTCTTCGACTCCTCGACCGTGATGACGCCGTCCTTGCCGACCTTGTCCATGGCCTCGGCGATCAGCTCGCCGATGGTCGAGTCGCCGTTGGCCGAGATGGTGCCGACCTGCGCGATGGCGTCGCCCTTGACCGGCTTGGCCATGCGCTGAATCTCGCCGATGGCCTTCTCGACGGCCTTGTCGATGCCGCGCTTGAGGGCCATCGGGTTGGCGCCGGCCGCGACGGTCTTGACGCCCTCGCGGAAGATGGCCTGCGCGAGCACGGTGGCGGTGGTCGTGCCGTCGCCGGCCACGTCCGAAGTCTTCGAGGCGACCTCGCGCACCATCTGCGCGCCCATGTTCTCAAGGCTGTCCTTGAGTTCGATCTCCTTGGCGACGGTCACGCCGTCCTTGGTGATGGTGGGGGAGCCGAACTTCTTGTCGAGCACGACGTTGCGCCCCTTGGGGCCGAGCGTGATCTTGACCGCGTCGGCGAGCTGGTTGACGCCGCGCAGGATGGCGGCGCGCGACTCCTCGCCGTGGATTACTTGCTTAGCCATAAACGTTTCTTCTCCTTCGATATGACGACTTCAAAGATGCTTGACACGGAAAAGGCGGCCGAGTCTCTACGGACTACTTGCCGCCCTTCTTGCTCCCGCCCGAGGCCGCGCCGGCGCGCTCGATGACGCCGAGAATCTCGTCCTCGCGCATGATGAGGTACTCGTCGCCGTCAATCTTGATCTCAGAGCCCGAGTACTTGCCGAAGAGGATGCGGTCGCCGGCCTGGACGTCGAGCGGCTGGCGCTCGCCCTTGTCGTTGCGCTTGCCGTCGCCGACGGCGATGATCTCGCCCTCCTGCGGCTTTTCCTTCGCCGTGTCCGGGATGATGATGCCGCCGCGCACCTGTTCGCCCTCCTCGATGCGCTTGACGATCACTCTGTCGTGCAGGGGTTTGATGTTCGTAGCCATAACGCTCCTTTCGCCGTGGATGAGTGGTTGGTTTGATTACTGTGACGGGCCGAAATCAAAAGCCCGCGCCCGCCGGGAGGCTTTTTCGTCGGCCGCAAAAGGCCGTTGAATGCTAAGGAAAATGCAATTTTTTAGCACTCCCTTTGCGGGACTGCTAAAAAATATAGCACTTGGGAAGTGTTTGTCAACCGTCTGTTTTCGGGGGCGGGAGGCGGGCGGCGGATTGTGGGCGGGCGGCTTCAGCGTTTGCCGCGGGCGGCGGCCTTGTGCGGGCGGTGGGCGCCGGCGGCGGCGGCGCGCTCCTGCGTGCGGTAGCCGGCGACGCGCTTGGAGAGCGTGTTGCGGTGGATGCCGAGCGTGGCGGCCGTGCGCGAGAGGTGCTCCTTGTGGCGCGCTAAAGCCTTCTGGATGTAGAGCTTTTCGAATTCGTCGAGGGCCTCGTCGAGCATGATCTGGCCGTCAAGCATCTCGTCAATCAGGGCTTCGAGTCTGGCGCGCATCGGCATGGGGGTTTCGGCTCCGTCAGTTCGGTTTATAAATCCTTAATCGGCGGGTATTTCCGCGCCGCGCGGCCGGCGCTCAGGCGAAGAGGTGTTGGTACTGCGTGAGAAAACGCG
>DASVUF010000135.1:0-2825 GCA_036387195.1 Pyrinomonadaceae bacterium
GGTCGAGGCCGTCATCCGCCAGCACCCACTCGTCCGCGACGCCGCCGTCGTCGTGCACGGGGACGGCGACGACCGGAGGCTGGCGGCGTACGTGGCGCCGGCGCCGCCGCCTGACGCGGCTCACACGCCGCCGGCCTTCGACCCGAAGCGCCTCAACGGCGGTCATCAGTACGTCGAGCTGCCGAACGGCATGAGCGTCTCTCACGTCAGCGCCGTGCACGCCCACGGCGTCTACAGGGAAATCTTTGAAGAGAACGTCTACCTGAGACACGGCGTCACGTTGGCGGACGGCGACTGCGTGTTCGACATCGGGGCCAACATCGGGATGTTCAGCCTCTTCGTCGGCCGGATGCGCAGGGACGTCACCATCCACGCCTTCGAGCCCATCCCGCCGACCTTCGAGGTCCTGCGCAACAACGTGGAGCTGTACGGGCTGAAGGCGCAGCTTTACGAGTGCGGCCTCGCGGAGCGCGACGGGGAAGCCTCCTTCACTTTCTACCCGGAGCTGCCGGGGCTGTCCGGGCGTTACTCAAGCCCGGAGAAAAGTATAGAGGCGGCGCGCTCCATGATAGCGGGGCACGAGGGCGTGCCCCTGTACCTCAAGGAGGCGATGGGCAAGGGCGAGCTGGAAGAAGTCCTCGGCGAGCGGTTCAGGAGCGAGACGTTCACCTGCCGGCTGAGAACCCTTTCGGGCGTCATCGGCGAGAAGAAGATAGAGCGCATTGACCTCCTCAAACTAGACGTCGAAAAGAGCGAGCTCGACGTGCTGAACGGGATTCGTGAGGAGGACTGGGGCAAGATCAGGCAGATAGTCGCGGAGGTCGAAGGCAAGGCCGTGCTCGAACAGATTACCGGCCTGTTGGGGCGGCACGGCTACGACTACGTCGTCGAAGAGCTGCTGGCCATCCCCGGGGACGACGGGCGCGAGGTGGAAGTCTACATGCTCTACGCCGTGCGGCGCGGGCTCCGCCGGGCCGAGGCGGGCGACAGTCTCGCGTCGGCCGCCGCGCCGCCGCCCCGCGCCGCCGGGGGCGCGCTGACGGTCAGAGAACTGAAGAGTTACCTGAAGGAAAGACTGCCGGACTACATGCTGCCCTCGGTCTTCACGTTCCTGCCGGAGCTGCCCCTGACGCCCAACGGAAAGCTCGACCGCCGCCGACTCCCCGCGCCCGCGCACGGCGAGTCGGAGCCGGAGGCCAAAGCCTCTTACGTCGCGCCGCAGACGGAGATGGAAAAGCTCCTGGCGTCCGTCTGGCAGAAGGTGCTCCGCGTGGAGAAGGTCGGCGTCCACGAGAACTTCTTCGAGCTGGGCGGAAACTCCCTCCTCGCCGTCCAGGTTCACAGCGACCTGCGCGAGCGCTTGAAGCGAGACATAGCGATCATCCACCTGTTCAGGCACCCGACGCTGGAGGGGCTGGCCCGGTACCTGAGCGAGGCCGAGCCGGCCGAGGACACGGACTTCGACGGCATACGCCAGCAGGCCGAAAGGCAGAGGCGGGCTATCAACCGCCAGAGACAAGAGGCGAAATTGAGGAGAGTCAACTGATGAGTAACCCGGACGTTCATGAGCCGCTAGAAGCCATCGCCATCATCGGCATGAGCGGGCGCTTCCCCGGCGCCGCCAACCTCGACGCCTTCTGGCGAAATCTGAGCGGCGGCGTCGAGTCCGTCTCCTTCTTCTCCGAGGAAGAGCTGCGCGCCTCGGGCGTGGGCCCCGGGCTGCTGCATCACCCGAACTACGTCAAGGCGCGCGCCATCCTGGACGGCGTTGACCTCTTCGACGCCCCCTTCTTCAACTTCAACCCGCGCGAGACGGAGATAACCGACCCCCAGCACCGGCTCTTTCTGGAATGCGCGTGGGAGTCGCTCGAAGACGCGGGGTATAGCTCCGAGGGGCTGGAAGTCCCGGTCGCCGTCTACGCCGGCGCCTCCTGGAGCAGCTACCTGATGGACATTTATTCGCGCCTGAGCTCGTCGGACTCTCTCGACCCCTTCCGCATGCTGCTCGGGAACGACAAAGACCACCTGCCGACCTGGGTTTCGTATAAGTTGAATTTGAAAGGCTTGAGCGTCAACGTCCAGACGGCCTGCTCGACCTCGCTGGTGGCCGTGCACCTCGCCTGCCAGAGCCTGCTGACGTACCAGTGTGACATGGCGCTGGCCGGGGGCGCCACCATCAACGTCCCGCAGAAGTCGGGCTACATTTACGAAGAGGGCGGCATCAGCTCCCCGGACGGCCACTGCCGCGTCTTCGACGAGAAGGCCCGGGGGTCGGTCAACGGCAGCGGGGTGGCCGCCGTCGTCCTGAAGAGGTTGAGCGAGGCCCTCGAAGACGGCGACACCATCCACGCCGTCATCAAAGGCTCGGCCGTCAACAACGACGGCGCGACCAAGATCAGTTACACCGCGCCCAGCGTTGACGGTCAGACCGAGGTCATCGCCATGGCGCAGGCCGTGGCCGGCGTCGAGGCGGACACCATCTCCATGATAGAGGCGCACGGGAGCGCCACCGCCGTCGGCGACCCGATTGAAGTCGCCGCGCTCACCAGGGCTTTCCGGTCAGCCGCCGGTAGAGCGCGGTCGGTCGCGCTCGGCTCCGTCAAGAGCAACGTCGGCCACACCGGCGCGGCGGCCGGCATCGCCGGGCTGCTCAAGACCGTGCTGTCGCTCAAGCACAGGCAGATACCGCCGAGCCTCCACTTCGAGCGTCCCAACCCTCAAATCGACTTCGAGAGCGGGCCTTTCTACGTCAACACGGAGTTGACGGAATGGCGGACGGACGGGGGGCCGCGCCGCGCCGGCGTCAGCTCCTTCGGCATCGGCGG
>DASVUF010000136.1:0-6538 GCA_036387195.1 Pyrinomonadaceae bacterium
GGCCGGGGGCGGCGGCGCGGGCGCGGTGCGGGGCGAGTGGGGCAGCGAGGCGGAGCGGGAGTTGGCGGCGCTGTGGGGCGAGGCGCTGGGGGTGGCCGAGGTCGGCCCCGACGACAACTTCTTCGACCTCGGCGGCGACTCCATCCTGACCTTACAGATTATCTCCAGGGCGCGGCAGGCCGGAATCGGATTGACGCCCAGGCAGTTCCTGCAACACCAGACCGTCGCCCAACTGGCCGCGGTCGCGCAGAGACTCGGCGGCGCGCGGTTCGAGCAGGAGGCCGTCACAGGGCCGGCGCCGCTCACGCCGATTCAGCATTGGTTCTTTGAGCAGGACTTGCCCAACCCGCATCACTGGAACCAGGCCGTCCTGCTTGAGTTGAGACGAGAGCCAGGCCCGGCCCTGCTGGAGGAGGCCATCCGTGGCCTGCTGACACATCACGACGCGTTGCGCCTCCGCTTCGAGCGGACGGAGGCCGGCTGGCGACAGTTCAACGAAGCCGCGGAGGCGACGGCGCCGCTTACCTACCGGGACCTTTCGTCTCTCCCGGCCGAGCGGCAGGACGCGGCCGTCGAGGAGGCGGCGGCGCGGGCGCAGGCCGGCCTCAACATCTCGACCGGGCCGCTCATGCGCGCCGTGCTCTTCCGACTGGGCGAGGCGCGCCCGGCGCGCCTGCTGCTGGTCGTCCATCACCTGGCGGTTGACGGCGTCTCGTGGCGCATCCTTCTGGAAGACATACAGACGGCCTTACGACAACTCGGTCGCGGCGAAGCCGTCAGCCTCCCGCACAAGACCAGCTCTTACAAGCGTTGGGCCGAGCGTCTGGCCGAGTACGCGCGGGGCGCGGAACTTGAACAGGAGTCGGCCTACTGGCTCGGCGCGCCCCACGCCCCTGCGCGCGCGCTCCCTTCGGACTTCACGCGCGGGCCGAACACCGAGGAGTCGGCCGGCGTCCTGTCCGTCGCCTTCAGCCCCGAGGAGACGCGCGCCCTGCTCCGGGAAGTTCCGTCCGTCTATCACGCGCAGGTGAACGACGTTCTCCTGCTCGCGCTGGCGCAGGCCTTCTCGGCGTGGGCGGGCGAGGGTTCCCTGCTCGTTGACCTGGAGGGGCACGGGCGCGAGGAGTTGTTCGAGGGCGTTGACGTCTCACGCACGGTCGGGTGGTTCACAGCCGTCTTCCCCGTGCTGCTGCGCACGGACGCGAACTCTTCTTCGCCCGGCGAGGCGCTGAAGGCCCTGCGGGAGCGCCTGCGCCAGAGCCCGAGCCGGGGCGTCGGGTACGGAGCCCTTCGTTACCTGCGCGGCGACGACGCCGTCGCCGAAAAACTCAGGGCGCTGCCGCAGGCCGAAGTCAGCTTCAACTACCTTGGACAGGTGGACCAGGTCTTCGCCGAGTCCTCACTCTTCGCAGGGATGCTGGAAGAAGGCGCCGGGCCGACGCGCGACCCGAAGGCGCCCCGGCGCTATCTGCTCGACGTGGAGGGGCGCATCGTCGGCGGCCGGCTGCGTCTCGACTGGAGGTACAGCAAGAACTTTCATCGCCCGGCCACGATTGAAAGGCTCGCGGGGGAGTTCTCGGCCGCCCTCCGGGCCATCCTCGCGCGGAGCGGCGCTGAGCAGGTCGGCGCCTACACCGTCTCCGACTTCCCGCTGGCGCGCCTTGAGCCGCGGCGTTTGGCGCAGTTGGCCGCGGCGCACGGGCGAATCGAGGACATCTATCCGCTCTCCCCGATTCAGCAGGGGCTGCTGTTCCACAGCCTGTACGCGCCGGAGTCGGGCGTGTACGTCGAGCAGTTACGCTGCGCCCTGCGCGGGGAGTTGGACGCGGAGGCGTTCGAGCGCGCCTGGCGGCAGGTCGTCGAGCGTCACGCCGCCCTGCGCGCCTGCTTCGTCTGGAGCGACCTCGAAGAGCCGCTTCAGGTCGTCCGCCGCGAAGTAGACCTGAGCCTGGAGAGGCGCGACTGGCGGGGGCTTCCCGCCGACGAGTCGGGGCGGCGGCTGGACGACTTCCTACGTGACGACCGCGCGCGCGGGTTCGACCTCGGCGCCCCGCCGCTCATGCGGCTGGCGCTCTTTCAGACGGACGCCGACGCGCACGAATTTGTATTCAGCTTCCACCACCTGATACTGGACGGCTGGTCTTTGTCCGCCCTGCTGCGGGAGGTGTTCGCCGCCTACGGGGAGTCGGGGCGGCGGGAGCCGAGGGCCGAGCCGCCGCGCCCCTACGTCAACTACATTGAATGGCTGCGGCGGCAGGACCTCGCCGCGGCCGAAGGCTTCTGGCGCGAGTACCTGGAAGGCTTCACCGCGCCGACCCCGCTGGCGGTTGACCAGTCGCCGGGCGAGCCCTCCGGCCCGCGCGGCGAGTACGCGGAGCAAAGGCTGCGCCTGTCGGCCGACTTCACCGCCGCCCTCCAGTCCTTCGCGCGGGGGCGGCAGTTGACGCTCAACACACTGTTGCAGGGGGCCTGGAGCGTGCTCCTGAGCCGCTACAGCGGCGAGCAGGACGTGCTGTTCGGAATCACCGTCTCGGGGCGTCCGGCCGACCTGCCGGGCGTCGAGGCGATGGTCGGCCTCTTCATCAACACCCTGCCGATGCGCGCGCGCGTGTCGCCCGAGGCGACGCCGCTCGAACTGCTGCGCGAGCTTCAACTCACGCAGGCGGAGGTGCAGCGGTACGAGCACAGCCCGCTCGTGCAGGTGCAGGGCTGGAGCGCGGCGCCGCGACACCTCCCCCTGTTCGAGAGCATTCTGGTGGTCGAGAACTACCCCGTTGACCCCTCGCTCGGCGAAGGGGCGCGCGGGTTGCGCATCGAGGAGGCGCATTTTTACGAGCGGACGAACTACCCCCTGACCGTGCAGGCGGCGCCGGGCCGCGAACTGCTGCTGCAAATCACCTACGACCGCGGGCGCTTTGAAGGGGACGCGGTCGGGCGGATGCTCGGTCACTATCAAAGCCTGCTCGAAGCGTTCGTCGCCGCGCCCGAGCGGCGCATCTCCAAGCTGGAGATGCTCACGCCCGCCGAGCGCGAGCGGCTGCTGGTCGAGTGGAACGACACCGCGGCGGACTTCCCGCCCCCGCAGCCGATACACCGCCTGTTCGAGGCCCAGGCCGAGCGCCGCGCCGGCGCCGTGGCGCTCGCGTTCGAAGACCTGCGAATCACTTACGGGGAGCTGAACGGCCGCGCCAACAGGCTGGCACGCCGCCTGCGGGAGATGGGCGTGGGGCCGGAGGCGGTCGTCGGGGTGCTGATGGAGCGTTCGGTCGAGATGGTCGTCGGGCTGCTCGGCATACTCAAGGCCGGCGGGGCCTACCTGCCGCTCGACCCTTCGTACCCCGCCGAGCGCATCTCGTTCATGCTCGAAGACTCGAAGGTCAGCCTCCTGCTGACGCAGCGGCGTCTGCTCGACGGGCTCCCGCCCGGCGGCCCGCAGGTGATGTCGCTCGACTCGGACTGGCCCCTCGTCGCCGGGCGCGAGGCGGGCAACCTCGACGCCCCGGTCGCGCCGGACAACCTCGCCTACGTCATCTACACCTCGGGCTCGACGGGCAGGCCCAAGGGCGCGATGAATACGCACCGCGCCATCTACAACCGCCTGCTCTGGATGCAGGAGGAGTACAAGCTGTCCGAGGACGACCGCGTCCTTCAGAAGACGCCCTTCAGCTTCGACGTCTCGGTCTGGGAGTTCTTCTGGCCGCTCCTCAACGGCGCCCAACTCGTGATGGCCCGGCCGGGCGGGCACCAGGACAGCGCCTACCTCGTCGGGGTTATCAAAGAGCTACAGGTCACGACGCTGCATTTCGTGCCTTCGATGTTGCAGGCGTTTCTGGAGGAGCCGGCGGTCGGAGACTGCCGGAGCCTGCGCCGCGTCATCTGTAGCGGCGAGGCGCTGCCGGCCTCGCTGCAACGCCGCTTCTTCGAGCGCCTGGGCTGCGAGCTGCACAACCTCTACGGCCCGACGGAGGCGGCCGTGGACGTGACCTACTGGGCCTGCCGCCGCGACGACGCGCGCCGGACAGTGCCCATCGGCCGCCCCATCGCCAACATAGAGGTCTACCTGCTGGACGCGCGCCTCTCGCCCGTGCCGGTCGGCGTCCCCGGCGAGTTGCACATCGGCGGCGTGGGGCTGGCGCGCGGCTACCTGCGCCGCCCCGGCCTGACGGCCGAGAAGTTCATCCCCGACCCGTTCGGCCGCCGGCCGGGAGAGCGCCTGTACAGGACGGGCGACCTGGCGCGCTTCCTGCCCGACGGCCAGATAGAGTTTCTCGGGCGCCTCGACCATCAGATAAAACTGCGCGGCTTCCGCATCGAGCTGGGCGAGATAGAGGCCGCCCTGGCCGCGCACCCGTCGGTCGAACAGTGCGTCCTGCACACGCTGACGGACGCGTCCGGGGAGAAGCGGCTGGCGGCCTACTTCGTCCCCGCCGCGGGACGCGAGGCCGACCCGGGCGAGCTGCGCGCTTACCTGAAAGGGCGGCTGCCCGAGTACATGGTTCCCGGCGTCTTCGCGCCGCTGGCGGCGATGCCGCTGACGCCGAACGGCAAGGTTGACCGCAGGCGGCTGCCCGCGCCGCCGGCGGTCGGGGCCAAGCCCGGCGCGGACCCCGCCCCGCCCCGCACCGACTCCGAGAAGGCGCTGGCGCGGCTCTGGGGCGAAGTGCTCGGCCGCGAGCAGATAGACCTTCACGACAACTTCTTCGACCTCGGCGGCCACTCCATCTCGGCGCTGCGCATCGTCACGCGGCTCCGCGGCGCCTTCGGCCTCGACCTTTCGCCGCGCGCCCTCTTCGAGCACCCGACCGTGGCCGAGTTGGCGCGGTTCCTGAACCTGCCCGACGGCGCGCCGCGCGCGGGCGGCCGAGGCGCGGGGACAACCGGGCCGGGCACCTCGGAGATCAAACCGCAGGCGAGGCGCGAACACCTGCCGCTCTCGTTCGCCCAGCAGCGTTTCTGGTATCTCGACAGGCTCCAGCCGGGGCTCGCCTCGTACAACTGCGCGGGGGCCGTGCGCCTGACGGGTCGGCTCGACGTTGAGGCGCTGACGGCGGCGCTCCGCGAGATAGTGCGCCGCCACGAGGTTCTGAGGACGGTCTTTCCGGCGACCGACGAAGGGCTGCCCGCCCAGGTCATTCTCCCCGGGCTGGCGCCGGAGGTCCCGGTCGTGAGCCTTCAGCACCTGCCCCCGCCCGAGCGGCAGGGCGAGGCCGAGCGGCTGATGACGGAGGAGGCGCGCTCCCCCTTCGACCTGTCGAGCGGCCCTCTATTCCGCCTCCGGCTCCTGCGGCTCGACGAGCGGGAGCACGTGCTGACGTTCACGGCGCACCACATCATCGTTGACGCCTGGTCAATGGGCGTGCTGGTGGGCGAGTTGGCGGCGCTCTACGAGGCCGCGCTGTCGCGCGAGCCCTGGCCGCTGCCGCCTCTGCCGATACAGTTCGCGGACTACGCGCTCTGGCAGCGCCAGAGGCTGAGCGGGGCGTTCCTCGAAGAGCAGTTCGACTACTGGCGGCGCGTGCTGGCCGGCGCCCCGACCCAGCTCACGCTGCCGTCGAGCCGCCCCCGCCCCGACGCCCCGAGCCACCGCGGCGGGAGGCAGGTCTTCCTGCTCCCGCGCGAGCTTTCGGAGGCGCTCGGCGACCTGAGCCGCCGCGAAGGGGTCACGCTCTTCATGACGCTGCTGGCGGCCTTCAAGACGCTGCTCTACCGCTACACGGGGCAGGAGGACATCCTGGTCGGCGCCGTCGTCGCCAACCGCAGGCACGAGCAGGCCGAGCGCCTCATCGGCTGTTTCATCAACACGCTGGTGCTCCGCACGGACCTCTCGGGCGGCCCCGACTTTCGGGAGCTGCTGCGGCGCACGCGCCACGCGACGTTGGAGGCGTTCGACCATCAGGAGATGCCCTTCGAGAAGCTCGTCGAAAGGCTCCAGCCCGAGCGCAGCCTGGGGCACACGCCGCTCGTGCAGGTCGCCTTCGGGATGCAGAACGCGCCGATGCCCCCGCTGGAGCTGCCCGGGCTGACGCTCACCCTCTTGGAGACGGAGGAGGCCGTGGCGCGGCTCGACCTGACCCTGTGGATGGAAGAGCGCCCGGAGGGGCTCAAGGCGTCCTGGACCTACTCCACGGACCTCTTCGACCCCTCGGAGGTCGAGCGGATGCACGGCCACTTCCTGACCCTTCTCTCCGGCGTCGCCGCGCGCCCGCAGACGCAGATTGACGACCTGGAGATGCTCACCGAGGCCGAGAAGGAGCAGGAGGCGTCGAGAAAACGGAGCCTCAGAGAGGACAGCTACAAGAGGCTCCTCAAGGTGAAGCCGAAGTCCGTGCAGGACCCCATCGGGAAATGAAGAAGGCGTACGCCGGGGCGCGCCGCGCCCGCATGGAGAGGGGTGGGAGAGCACATGAACGACCCGAAAGCCGGCCAGCAGCATAGACCGCGCATCGGGGCCGCGCGGCCCGCGGCCGTCCGCCTGTCGCCGGCCGCGCTGGTGGCCGCCGCCCCGCTCGCCGAAGCGGGCGCGCCGCCGCTGGCCGTC
>DASVUF010000137.1:0-6782 GCA_036387195.1 Pyrinomonadaceae bacterium
CCGGGACGCGCCGCCCGGTTTTTCTGCCGTCCGCCGTCCGCCGCCTACTGCATCTCCATCAGCACGTCGGTCAGCTTGTTGGCGACGTCGAGCAGGGTGCGCCCCGCGCGGTCGAACTGGTTGGCCGCGACCTGCTGCGCCGCCTGGTCGGCGCCGGCCGAGACGCCGCGCAGCGTCTGGTACTGCGTCTCCAGCCCCTTCGTGAATCGGAACTGGCCTTCGAGCTTGTCGAGCCGGTCGCGCATCGCGCGCACGTTCTCGATGAGCCCCGCCCTCGCGCGCCCCGCCGCGTCGGACGCCTCCGACTGCGACGTCAGCTCCATGTCCTTCGACAGCCTGCCGTAGAGGTAGAGGAAGCGCGTCAGGTCTTTCGACAGCGTGGCGAGTTCGAGCCGCTGCGCGTTGAAGCGCGTCTGGTCGAGCCGCGACGCCGAGGGCGCGGGGCGCCTCTGCGTCGAGGCCGGGCGGCGCGCGCGCGCGCGCGTCTGCGCCGCGGCGTCGGGCGCGGCGGCCGAGAGTGCGAGCAGCAGGCACGCTGCCGCGGTGGCGATGTGCGGTCTCAAGGTTCCTCCTCCGGTGTCAGTGTTTCGGGTCGTTCGGGTTCTCGGGCGGCCCAAGCTTCGCCCGTTTGCGGCGCCGGGTCAAGCGGGCGGGGGGCGTCTGCTACAATGTGCGTGAAGGGGAAGGGAAGGCTTTACTGCGATGCGCGCGAGACGACTGAGAGTTCGCCGGCTGGGCCGCCTGGAGTACGGCGAGGCGCACCGCGTCCAGAAGGAGACGGAGCTGGCCGTGCGCGAGCGGCGCGCGCCCGACACGCTGCTCCTCGTCGAGCACCCGCACGTCCTGACGGTCGGCCGCCGCGCCACGCCCGAGCTGATTCTGGCCACGCCCGAGGCGCTCGCCGAGCGCGGCGTCGCCGTCTTCGAGACGAACCGCGGCGGCAAGATGACCTACCACGGGCTCGGGCAGCTCGTCGGCTACCCCGTCATCAACCTGAGCCCCGACCGCGAGGACGTGCACAAGTACGTCCGCGACCTCGAAGACGCGCTCATCCGCGCTATGGCGGATTTCCGGATAGAGGCGTTCCGCGTCAAGGGGCTGACGGGCGTCCACACCGCGCGCGGCAAGGTGGCCGCCATCGGCGTCCACATCGCCCGCTGGGTGACGACGCACGGCTTCGCCCTCAACGTCAACACGGACCTCTCCTACTTCGACCTCATCGTCGCCTGCGAGGGCGAGCCCGTCACCTCGATGAAGGAGCTGCTCGGCCGCGAGCCGACGCTCCGCGAGGTCGAAGAGCGCATCGTCGCGCGCTTCGCCGAGGTCTTCGACTCGGCGCCCGAGGAAGAGGAGGCGAACGAGCCGGAGGAGGCGGCGGAGGGGCCGGCGGCCGGCGGGCTGCGGGAGGGCGCCGGGGCGTGACGACCGAGGAGATGGTCGTCGGCGCGGGCGTGCTGCTCGTCCTCGCGCTCGCCGTCTGGCGCGTCGTCTTGCAGGTTCGGCTGGCGAGGCTCTTCGTGCGCCGCCTCTTCGGCAGAGACAGGTGACTTCCAGGATGCTGACCATTGACTTCATACGCGAGGCCGCGGAGCGCGTCCGGCCGCTCGTCCACCGCACGCCCGTCATGACCTCGCGCACGTTCGACGACGCGGCCGGGCGCAGCGTCTTCTTCAAGTGCGAGAACTTCCAGCGCTCCGGCGCCTTCAAGATGCGCGGCGCGACCAACAAGATTCGGTCGCTCTCGGCCGCGGAGCGCGCGCGCGGCGTCGTCGCCTTCTCGTCGGGCAACCACGCGCAGGCGACGGCGCTGGCCGCGCGCGACGCGGGCCTGCGCGCCGTCATCGTCATGCCGACGGACGCGCCGCGCTCGAAGCTGGCCGCGACGCGCGGCTACGGCGCGGAGGTCATCACCTACGACCGCCAGCGCGAAGACCGCGAGGAGGTCGCCCGCCGCCTCTCCGAGCGCGAGGGGCTCGCCATCGTCCCGCCCTACGACGACTACCACGTCGCCGCCGGGCAGGGCACCTGCGCGCTGGAGCTGTTCGAGGACGTGCCCGACCTTGACGCGCTGCTCACGCCCTGCGGCGGCGGCGGCCTGTTCGCCGGCGCGTCCACGGCGGCCAGGGCCCTGCGGCCGGGCGTGCGCTGCTTCCCCGTCGAGTCGGAACTCTCCGACGACACGCGCCAGTCGTTCCTCAAGGGCGAGCGCGTCTGCATCCCGCCGCCCGCCACGGTCGCCGACGGCATGCGCACGCAGGCGCCCGGCGCGCTCACCTTCCCCGTGCTCCAACGCAATGCCGAGGACGTGCTCACCGTCTCGGAGGACGAGATAGTCGAGACGCTGCGCTTCCTGCTGTTCCGGCTGAAGATTCTGGTCGAGCCGACGGGCGCGGTCGCCGCGGCGGCCGCCCTCTTCGGCAAGCTGCCGCGCGGCGTGGGGCGCGTCGGCGTCGTGCTCTCGGGCGGGAACGTGGACCCCGAGGCGCTGGCGCGCTTCGTGGCCCCCGCGATGGCCTAGAGGGCGCGGGCCAGGAGGCGGGCGGCTAGAAGGCCGAGTCGAGGACGGGCGCGTTGAGCTTGAACTCCGTGAAGGCGACGGTCATCCAAAGGCCGTCGGCCTTGCACCTCATGCGGAAGAAGCTCATGCGGAAGGGGACGAGCGCCATCGTCAAGGGCGCGACGACGTAGCGCGCGCGCCGCCGGGGAACGCAGGGCTTTTCTCCCGCCGCCCGCGGTAGGAGCCGTGGGCGGCGGGTGTTAAAATCTACGCACACCACCGAAGCCGAGAGATGGAAGGAGCGCGCCCCCGATTTGAGCCGCGAACTGAGAGTCCTGAACAACCCGACGCCGACGCGCCCGCCGCGCGGCCCCAAGCCCGAGTGGCTGAAGATTCGCCTCGGCGACCCTTCTAACCAGAACTACGTCCTCAAGCTGATAGAGAATTTGAACCTGCACACCGTCTGCCAGGAGGCGCGCTGCCCGAACATCTTCGAGTGCTGGACGGACAGGACGGCGACCTTCATGATCGGCGGGGACGTCTGCACGCGCCACTGCGGCTTCTGCGCCGTCTCGAAGGGCGGCGGGATACCGCTCGACCCCGACGAGCCGCGCCACGTCGCCGAGGCCGTCAAGACCCTCAACCTCGCGCACGCCGTCATCACCTCGGTCAACCGCGACGACCTGCCCGACGGCGGCGCCGCGCACTGGGCCGAGACCATCCGCCGGGTGCGCGCCCTCAACCCCGAGTGCCGCGTCGAGGTGCTGATACCGGACTTCAACGGCGACGCGGCGGCGCTCGACGCCGTGCTCGACGCCGAGCCGGACGTGCTCAACCACAACACCGAAACCATCGCGCGGCTCTACCGGCGCGTGCGCCCCGACGCGAACTACCGGCAGACGCTCACACTGCTCGAACGCGCCGCCGCCCGCCGCGACCGCGAGGCGCGCGGGATGCTCACCAAGAGCGGCATCATGGTGGGCCTCGGCGAGACGTTCGACGAGGTGGTCGAGCTGATGAGGGATTTGCGCTCGGTCTCGTGCGACATCATGACCATCGGGCAGTACCTCCAGCCGCACGCGCGCCGCCTCCCCGTCGAGCGCTACGTGACGCCCGAGGAGTTTGCGCGCTGGCGCGAGGTCGGACTCGCGCTCGGCTTCCGGCACGTCGAGTCGAGCCCGCTCACGCGCTCCTCCTACCACGCGCGCCAGCAGACCGACGGCGCGGAGGTCAAGGCCTGAAGGCGGGAGGGCGGAGCATGAGGGGGCGGCCCGCGAGCTTCCCATTCATCCTCCGCCCTCCCGCCCGCGCCCTTCTATTTTCCGTCTCCCCTGCAAACTTAACCCCGAGTCCGGGCGGCCGCCGCGCCCGGCGAGACACTCACTCAGGATTTAACCCATCGGAGGCTTACAGATGAAAGTCCACCCCTTAGCGCGGGCGCGCCGCCTCGCGCTCCTCTTCGCGTGCGCCCTGGCGGTCGCGCCTCCGGCGCGGGTCGCGGCGCAGACGGCGACGGCGCCGGCGCGGACGGCCGCCGCCGGCGCGGCGACTCCCGCGGGCGTCGAGCGCGTCACGTCGGTCGAGGGCATCACCGAGTACAGGCTCAAAAACGGCCTGCGCGTGCTGATGTTCCCCGACCAGACCAAGCAGACCATCACGGTCAACGTCACCTACCTCGTCGGCTCGGCCTCCGAGAACTACGGCGAGAGCGGGATGGCGCACCTGCTCGAACACCTCGTCTTCAAGGGCACGCCGCGCCACCCGAACATCCCGGCCGAGCTGACCTCTCACGGCGCGCGCCCCAACGGCACGACGTGGACCGACCGCACCAACTACTTCGAGACTTTCGCCGCCACCGACGAGAACCTCAACTGGGCGCTCGACCTCGAAGCCGACCGGATGGTCAACAGCCACATCGCCAAAAAAGACCTCGACAGCGAGATGACCGTCGTCCGCAACGAGTTCGAGATGGGCGAGAACAGCCCCTTCAACGTCCTGCTCGAACGCACGATGGCGGCCTCCTACCTCTGGCACAACTACGGCAAGACGACCATCGGCGCGCGCTCCGACCTGGAGAACGTGCCCATCGAGCGCCTGCAAGCCTTCTACAAGACCCACTACCAGCCCGACAACGCCGTCCTGCTCGTCGCCGGCAAGTTCGACGAGGCGAAGGCGCTGGCGCTCGTGGACAAGTACTTCTCGCCCGTCCCGCGCCCGGGCCGACCGCTGCCGAAGCTCTACACGCAGGAGCCGACGCAGGACGGCGAGCGGATGGTGACGCTGCGCCGCGTCGGCGACACGCAGTTCGTCCAGGCCGCCTACCACGTCCCCTCGGGCGCGCACCCGGACTTCGCCGCCGTGGATGTGCTCTCGCAGGTGCTGGGCGACACGCCGTCGGGACGGCTGCACAAGTCGCTGGTCGAGACGAAGAAGGCCAGCTCGGCCTTCGGCTTCGGCTTCCAGTGGCGCGACCCCGGGCTCGCCGTCTTCGGCGCGGAGGTGCGACAGGGCGACTCGCTCGAAGCCGCGCGCGACGCGCTGCTCCAGACCGTCGAGGGGGTGGCCGCCAACCCGCCGACGAAGGAGGAGGTCGAGAGGGCGCGCGCGCAGCTCCTCAAGACCATCGAGCTGACGATGAACAACTCCGACCGGGTCGGCCTGACCCTGAGCGAGTTCATCGGCGCGGGCGACTGGCGGCTCTTCTTCCTCCACCGCGACCGGCTGCGCGCGGTGACGCCCGAGGAGGTGGCGCGCGCCGCCGCCGCCTACTTCAAGCCGTCGAACCGCACGCTCGGCCTCTTCATCCCGACGCCGAAGCCCGACCGCGCCGAGATTCCGCCGGCGCCCGACCTGGCCGCGGCGCTCAGGGACTACAAGGGCGACGCGGCGGTCGCCGCCGGCGAGGCGTTCGACCCGTCGCCCGCCAACGTCGAGTCGCGCACCGTCCGCGAGGAGGCGGGCGGCCTCAAGCTGGCGCTGCTGCCGAAGAAGACGCGCGGCGGCAAGGTCGTCGCGCAGATGACGCTGCGCTACGGCGACGAGAAGAGTCTGATGAACCGCGCCCCCGCGGCCGTGCTCGCCGGCCAGATGCTCATGCGCGGCACGGCGAAGCGCACGCGCCAGCAGATACAGGACGAACTCGACCGCCTGAAGGCGCGCGCCTTCGTCTCGGGCGGCCCGCAGCAGGCGAACGTCGGCGTCGAGGCCGTGCGCGAGAACCTGCCCGCGGCGCTGCGGCTCGTCACCGAGATTCTGCGCGAGCCCTCGTTCCCCGAGTCGGAGTTCGACCAGCTCAAGCGCGAGATGCTCGCCGGCATCGAGCAGAACAGGAGCGAGCCGACGCAACTGGCCTTCACCGCCTTCAACCGCGTGCTGAGCCCCTACCCGAAGGGCGACGTGCGCTACGTCACGACCTCCGAGGAGGACGTGGCCGACATCACGGCGACGACGCTCGAACAGGCGCGCCAGTTCTACAGGGACTTCTACGGCGCGTCGAACGCGACGCTGACGGTCGTCGGCGACTTCGACCCGAAGGAGACGGCCGCGCTCGCGCGCCAGCTCTTCGGCGACTGGAAGAGCCCACGCCCTTACGCGCGCGTGCCCTCGCTCTACAAGGACGTGGCGGCCGCCAACCAGACGCTGCCGGCTCCCGACAAGGCCAACGCCTTCTTCGTCGCCGGTTTCAACCTCAACCTGCGCGACGACCACCCGGACTACGCCGCGCTCGTGCTCGGCAACTACATGCTCGGCGGCGGCTTCCTCAACTCGCGCATCGCGACGCGGCTGCGGCAGAAGGAGGGCTTGAGCTACGGCGCGGGCTCGTCGCTCAACGTGAGCCCGCTCGACCAGTGGGGGCGGTTCACGGCGACGGCCATCTACGCGCCGCAGAACGTCGAGAAGCTGGAGGCGGCGTTCAAGGAGGAGCTGGCGCGGATGCTGAGGGACGGCTTCACGGCCGAGGAGGTCGCGGCGGCCAAGTCGGGCTGGCTCCAGTCGCGGCAGGTCAGCCGCGCGCAGGACAACGAGCTGGCCTCGCGGCTCGACGCCTACCTCTTCCTCGGCCGCACGCTCGCCTGGGACGAGGAGTTCGAGCGCAGGGTGGCCGCGCTCACCCCTGAGCAGATTGGCGCCGCCATGCGCCGCCACGTTGACCCCGCCCGCCTCGTCATCGTCAAGTCCGGAGACTTCGCCAGGAACGCCGCCGGGCCGAAGCAGTGAGGGGGAGCGGACGAGGGAAGCAGACCGCAGACGTTAGACGGTAGACCGGAAGGCGGCGCGCCCGACT
>DASVUF010000138.1:0-2579 GCA_036387195.1 Pyrinomonadaceae bacterium
CGGCGAGCCTTAGCGCGCCCGCGTGTTCTCGGCGCGGAGGTTGTTCGTCACCGAGAAGACGCCGGGAATCGAGCTGACCAGCATGCGCGCGAGGTTGCGGTCGCCCTCGGTCGAGACGACGCCTTCGAGCGTCAGGTGGCCGCGGTCAACCACGATGTGGACCGAAGGGTTCGTCCCGCGCCCGTAGCGGAAGAGCGGGCTGTTCCACCCGAAGAGCGCGCGGTAGGCGCCCACGCGAATCGAGTCGTCGAAGGACGAGAGCGGCAGCACCTCGATGTTGTTGACCACGCGCTCGACGCCCGCCAGCCGCTTCACGCGGCGCTCGGCGTCCTTGCGCGTCGAGGGCTGGACGACCTGACCCGAGAGCGTCACGGTCGAGCCGTCAATCTCGTACGCGAGGTTGTCGAAGACGCCGTACCAAGGGAGCGTCACCAGCTCCTTGCGCACCTTCTTCGCCAACTGCTCGTAGGCGGCGCGCTCGGCCGCCGGCTCGGTCGTCGCGGCCGACGCGGCCGGAGCCGCCGACGCCGCGAACACCGCCGCCAGCGCGACGGCGCCGACCCTGTTCAGAATGCCTTTCATCATCATTTCACCCCTTGAAAAGTTCGTTCAATTAATCGCTAACTTTGATGAAAAGCGCGCCCCGCGAGTTGTAACCGCACGTCCCTTTCGCGGGCGGCGGGCGCGGCCGCCGGCGGCGTTTTTCCGGGCGTTTTCGCGGAATTTTAAAGCCCCGCCCGCCCGGCCGCCGGGGCGCGCGGGCGCGTCCGACGGCCGGGCGGGCGGCGGCCCGAGTCCGGCGGCCGAAGGCCGAAGGCCGCGCCCCCGCGGCCGAGCCTTTCCGTGAGCGCGGCGGGATTTTTTCGAGACGGAAGGCTCTGATAATCTGGCGGCGGAGGCTTCTCAACTTCTCCCGTAAGAAGGGCCGATTTTCGCTTGGGCGCTCCTGACAACTCATCCACGGAGGGGGGGCCGCGGACGTCGTTCGCGGCGCTGCGGCACCGCGACTTCCGCCTGCTGTGGGCCGGACAGTTCTTCTCCCTGACGGGCTCGCAGATGCAGCTCGTCACCATCAACTGGCACGTCTATCTGCTGATGCGCCCGTACGGCGAGCAGGCGGCGGCCGCCGCGCTCGGGCTGGTGGGCTTGGTGAGGGTGCTGCCCATCGTCGTCTGCTCGCTGGTCGGCGGGGTCGTGGCCGACGCCGTAGACCGCAAGCGGCTGATGCTCATCACGCAGAGCGTCATGCTGCTGAGCGCCGCGGGGCTGGCCGCCTTCACCGCCTCGGGGCTGGAGCAGGTCTGGCCCGTCTACGCGCTGACGGCGCTCACGTCGGCGGCCGTCGCTTTCGACAACCCCGCGCGCCAGGCCCTGCTCCCGTCGCTCGTCCCCGCGCGCGACTTCCCGAACGCGGTCAGCCTCGGCCTCGTCTCGTTCCAGATAGCCTTCGTCGTGGGGCCCGTCATGGGCGGGCTGGCGCTGGCGCGCTACGGGCCGGCGTTCGTCTACGGCTTCAACGCGTTCTCTTTCCTGGCGGTCATCGCCGCCGTGCTGCTGATGCGCGTGTCGGGGAGGGGGAAGGCCGAGGAGGTCACGCGCGTCAGCCTGGAGTCCTTGAAGGAGGGGCTGAGGTTCGTCTGGCGCACGCCCATCATGGTGCAGACGATGTCGCTCGACTTCGTGGCGACGTTCTTCGCGTCGGCGACGGCGCTGCTGCCCATCTTCGCGCGCGACGTGCTGAAGGTGGGCGAGGAGGGCTACGGGCTGCTCGCGGCGTCGTCGGCGGCGGGCGCGGTGCTGACGGGGCTGCTGCTGGCGCGCCGCACGAACTGGCGGAGGCCGGGGCTGGCCGTGCTCGTCTCGGTCGCGGTCTACGGCGCGGCCACGGTCGGCTTCGGGCTGTCGCGCTCCTACTGGCTTTCGCTCGCGCTGCTGGCGCTGACCGGCGCGGCCGACACGGTCAGCACGGTCATCCGCCAGACCATCCGCCAGCTCATCACGCCCGACCGCCTGCGCGGCCGTATGACTTCGGTGAACATGATATTCTTCATGGGCGGGCCGCAGTTGGGCGAACTGGAGGCGGGGCTGGTGGCGGCGGCGTGGGGCGCGCCCTTCTCGGTCGTGCTGGGCGGCGTCTGCTGTCTGGCGGCGGTGGGCTTCGCGGCGACGCGTGCGCGCGAGCTGCTGCGCTACCGCTTCGCCGGGCGGGACTGACGACGACGCCCGCGCCTTGCAACCGCGGCGCGTTCGGGCCTACCATCGCCCACGAAACACCTGAGCACACGCGAGGAGGGAAACGGAGTGGGGGACTCGTCCGAGTCAGGGCCGCGAGCCGGCGAGACGACAGCGGCCGAGGAGCCGGCCGGCGGCGCGGACCGCCAGGGCGGCGACTCGCTCGAAGACGCCGCGCGCGACGAGCGCCGCGTCGCGCGCGAACGCCTGGCGGAGGAGTTGGGCCGCGACCCGTCCGGCGAAGAGGTAGACGAGTGGCTGCGCCGCCACACGGAAGGGTACTGAGAAAGGGGAAGCGCGAAGGGCGAAAGTGAAGAGAAGGGGCGGCACCTTTTTCGTCGCCGGAC
>DASVUF010000139.1:0-30253 GCA_036387195.1 Pyrinomonadaceae bacterium
CCAGCCGCCGCCCGTGCACGCTCAAGGGGCTTTTTTGATAATGCTTTCAGCCGCCTCGCGCGCCTGACGGGACTGCGGGAGAGAGTTAAGCCCCGGAGGCCGTCGCCGGGGCGGCGTGCGAAATTCGTTGGGGCGCACGGACGGAGCCCGAAGGGGGCGTGCGACGACGTGCGGCCTCGCCTCAAAAGGGTCGGAGCCTTGAACACTTTTGAGGCGGGGCGGGGCGGCGTTCATCTATACTGCGGCGAAGAACACTTTCGGGGTGGACAGGGGAATTATGAACGTACTTGTTTTGAACTGCGGCAGCTCGACCGTCAAGTTCCAGCTCATCGCCACCGACCTCGACCACATCGCGCAGGACGCCGACGAGCATCTGGCCGGCGGGCAGGTCGAGCGCATCGGCGGCGAGGCCGTCATCACCTTCCGCGCGCGCGGCGACGAGGCGCGCCGCACCACCGCGCCCGTCCGCGACGTGCGCGCCGCCGTCGAGACGGTCATACGCTGGGTGACCTCGGCCGACTCCGGCATAGAGGAGGTCAGGAGCGTCGCGGACATACACGCCGTCGGCCACCGCGTCGTCCACGGCGGCGAACGCTTCACGCAGTCCGTCCTTATAGACGACGACGTGCTGCGCGGCATAGAGGACTGCATAGACCTCGCGCCGCTCCACAACCCGGGCAACATCCGCGGCGTCCAGGCCGCGCGCGAGGTCTTCGGGCCGGGGCTCCCGCAGGTCGCCGTCTTCGACACGGCCTTCCACCAGACGCTCCCGCCGCACGCGTACCTCTACGCGCTCCCTTATCAGTGGTACAGGCGTTACCGCGTGCGCCGCTACGGCTTCCACGGCACGTCGCACCGCTACGTCGCCTACCGCTACCGCAAGCTGCGGGGGCTCGGGCGCGCTGAGACGAACATCATCACGCTCCACCTCGGTAACGGCTGCTCGGCGGCGGCCATCCGGGGCGGCGACTCTCTGGACACCTCGATGGGGATGACGCCGCTCGAAGGGCTCGTGATGGGGACGCGCTCGGGCGACATTGACCCGGCCATCCTCGACTACGTGGGCGCCAAGGAGGGGCTCTCGATGCAGGAGGCCGAACTCGTCCTGAACAAGCAGTCGGGGCTGCTGGGGATTTCGGGGCTGACGAACGACATGCGCGAGCTGCTTGAGGAGTCGCACGAGTCGGGCGACAGGCGCGCGGGGCTCGCCGTCGAGATGTTCTGCTACCGCGTGCGCAAGTACGTCGGGGCGTACCTGGCGGCGATGGGGGGCGCGGACGCGCTGGTCTTCACGGGCGGCATCGGCGAGAACTCGCCCGAGGTGCGCGCGCGCGTCTGCGAAGGGCTCGGGTGGATGGGCGTCGAGCTGGACGCGGCGGCCAACGAGGCGACGACGGGCAGGCGCGAAGGGCCCGTCAGCCGCGAGGGCTCGCGCCTCGCCGTCTACGTCATCCCCACCGACGAGGAACTGCTCATCGCGCGCGACACCGTCCGGCTCATCCGCGGCGTCGCGCGGAGGTTCTAGGGGAAGCCGGCGGGGGGCCGGCGGGCGACGGACGGCGTTCGTCGGTTAAAGCATGGACGCTTTAAAACGGCGGCGGCCGCGAGCTGACGAATGCTCGCGGCCGTCGCCGTTCTGTGTCGGCCGCCGCCTGCGGCCCGCCGCCCGCCCCTACTGCCCGAAGCGGTTGCGGTACTCGTCCGACGAGAGGAAGGCTTTGACCATCTCCGCGTCGGAGAAGTTGCCGCCGAACTGGTTGAGCTTGTCGAGCCAGAAGCGCCAGCCGCGGAAGTCCGTGTCCTGCGGGTCGTCGGGGTTGCGCCTCAGGTAGCCGTAGAACTGCATCAGCACGAAGGCGCGATTGAACTCGGCCTGCGCCAGCGCGGGGTGTTCGGCCACGCGGCGCAGGACGCGCGCGCGCGCCGCCTCGTCGGCCGTCGTCGCCGCCGCCCCGAACTCGTCCACGGCGGCCTGCCGCTCGGCGGCCGAAGGCGCGACGCCGGCGTTAGCGTAGAGCGCGTCAACGAACTGCGCGGGCGCGGAGGCGTGCGGGTAGCGCGCGAGGAAGCGCGCGCGCCGCACGAACTCCAGCGCGTACGCGCTCTTGTTCGCTTCGAGCTGCTGGCGCCAGGGGCCGGGCCCGACGACGACGCCTTCGCCGATGCGCCGCGTGTCGGGCAAGAACTCCTGAAGCCTCACGACGGGAACCGTCCCCCCCACGTTCGGCGAGGTCGCGTCGCCGTACGCAGACTTGAACACGCGGTAGACGAGGTAGCCCGTCTCCTGAAACTCGATGGAGAGGAAGAAGGCGGCCGAGACGTTGACGCGCTTCACCTCGCGGCACGCGGCGTCCGCGCCGCACTCCTCGATGTTGTCCACCCAGAACCGCAGGCCGTCGGCGTCGGGCTCGCGGTTGAGGAAGTCGTGATAGTGCTGGCGCACGAACTCCGCCGAATCGTCTATCGGGTTTGCCTGCGCGCCGTCGCTTGCGATGTCGCCCGCGATGACGACGGCGGCCGTCGCCCGCGCGCCGAGCGAAGCGCCGCCCGCCGCGTTCGAGAGCTTGAGGTTGATAGTCTCGTCCGGCTCCGCGTACGCGTCGTCGGTCAGCAGCACGTCGAAGGTCCTGGACATCTCGGCGGCCGCGAAGCGCAGCGTGCCGGAGGCGGCCGTGTAGTCCCTCCGCTCGGAGGCCGTGCCGCCGCCCGTCGCGAAGTCCACGGTGACGGGAATGTCCGTGCGCCCCGCGCGCTCGACCGTGACGGTGACGAAGTGCGAGCCCTCGCCGGCTGTGTAAGTGGCCTGCGAGAACTGGAGCCGCGTCGCGTCGTCGTTGAGAATCGTGCCCACGCCCTGCGCGTCGGCGACGGTGGCGTAGCTCGACGTGGCGAGGTTGACGAAGAACGTCTCGTCGGGCTCGTCCGTGTTGTCGCCGTGGACGGGGACGCTGAAGGTCTTAGAGGTTTCGCCGGGCTCGAAGACCGGCTCGCCGAAGGTGTAGGTGTAGTCGTCCTCCATCGAGGCCGTGCCGTTGGCCGTCGAGTAGTAGGCCGAGGTGGCGCGCCCGCTCGGGGCCGAGAGCGTGATGGTGAACGTGGCGAGCGTGACGCCGCTGTGCCCCTCGGTCACGCTCGCGTCGCTGACGGAGAAGGCCGGCTCGGCGTCGTCGTCGCCGATGGTTCCCGTGCCCTGCGCCCGCGTGACGAGCGCGCCCGCCGCGCCCGAAAGGTTGAGGCTGAACTTCTCGTTGAACTCGTCCAGCGTGTCGCCCTTGACCGCGACGTTGATGGTCTTCACGGTCTGGCCGGGCTCGAAGGTCAGCGTGCCTGACGCGGCGATGTAGTCCGCGCCGGCGACGGCGACGACGGGGTCGTGCGGGAAGAGGCCGGGGCCGTCAACCGTCGCGTAGTTGACCGTCACGGGCTGCGCGCTCGCGGGCGAGAGCGTGACCTTGAAGGCGGCGTTCGTCATGCCCGCGTCGCCCTCTTTCAGTTGGAAGTCGAACACGTCATCAACCGAGAGCAGCGGCTCGCCCTCGTCGTCTTTGATGGTGATGACGCCCTGCGCGTCCGCGACGCCCGCGCCCGACGCGTCGGAGAGGTTGACGAAGAAAGTCTCGTCCGCCTCGTCAATTGTGTCGTTGATGAGGGGGACGCCCCACCACTTGATTGTCTCGCCGGGGGCGAAGGTGACCGTGGCGCTGGTGGCCGAGTAGTCCGAGCCGGCCGTGGCCGTGCCGTTGGCGGTGGTGAACTTGACCGTGACGGGCTGGCCGCTCGCGGCCGAGAGTTTGAGTGTGACGGTGGCCGAGCTATCGAACTCGTTCGCGGCCGTGGCGCCGACCGCGTCGTCAACCGAGAGGGAGGGCGTCGCGTCGTTGTCGGTGATGGTCAGGACGGCCGTGGTGGGCGAGCCGAGCGCGGTTCCGCTTCCGCCCCCCACGGAGAGGATGACTGTCTCGTCCGGCTCGTCGAGCGCGTCGTCGCGGATGGCGACCGAGAAGGTCTTGCTCATCTCGCCCTCGGCGAAGGTGAACGTGGCGGCGTCAATGGCCGTGTAGTCCTCGCCGGGCGTCGCCGTGCCGGACAGGAAGCTCGTGCCGGCCGTGGCGGAGTAGACGACGAGTGCGCCGCCGTTCGTGCCGCCGGTGCGCGTGATGGTGACGTTGACGTTGACGTTGCCCTCGACGACGGTGTACGCGGCCTGGTTGAGTTGGAAGGTCGGCGGGTCGTCGTTGTCCCCGACGTGGAGCGTGGCGAAGGTGCTTGAGCCGGGCAGGCCGCCGAAGCCCCCGCTGAGATTGAGGGAGATTGTCTCCTCGGGCTCATCGAGCGTGTCGTTGGTGATGGCGATGCTGAATTCCTTGACCGTCTCGCCCTCGCCGAAGGTGAGCGTGCCGCTGGCGGCCGTGTAGTCGCTGCCGGCGGTCGCGGTTCCGTTCGACGTTGAGTAGTTGACCGAGACGCCGCCCGCCAGACTGCCCGTGCGCGTGACCGTGACTTTGAAGGAGCCGGCGTTCTCTTCGGCGAACAGGTTGGGGCCGCCCATCGAGAAGTTGCTGGTCGCCTCGTCGTTCAGAATCGTGCCCTTGGCCTGCGCGTCCGTGATGGTCGCGCCCGCGGACGCGCCCGAGAGGTTGACGAAGAAAGTCTCGTTCTCCTCGAAGATGTTGTCGCCCGTGACCTGCACGTTGAACTGCCCCGTCGTGGCGTTCGCGGGGATGTTCAGTGTGGCGTTGCTGATTGCCGTGTAGTCCGAGCCGGCCGTGGCCGTGCCGTTCGCGGTCGAGTAGTTGACCGAGACGGGCGTGACGGTGGCGTGCGAGAGGCTGACCGTGAAGGTGAACGCCTTCGGGCCGGAGTTCCCCTCGGAAGTCTCCACGTCGCCGTCGCTGTTGGCGTTCGGCCCGGCGCCGAACTTCAGGGAGGTGTCGTCGTTGTTGATAGTGCCCCTGCCCCCGGCGTTCGTGACGCCGGCGTTGGTCGCGCCCGAGAGGTTGAGGAAGAAAGCTTCGTGCTGCTCGGGCGTCGTGTCGCCGTTGACGTTGACGGTGACGGTCCTGGTGGTCTGGCCGGGGTCGAAGGTCAGCTTGCCCGAGGCGGCGGCGTAGTCCGCGCCGGCGGTCGCCGTGTCGTTGGCGGTGGCGTAGTTGACGGTCACGGTCTGGCCGCTCGCGGGCAGCAGCCTGACGGTGAAGGTGGCGGCGGTCGTCCCCGTGTGCCCCTCTGTGACGGTCGCGTCGCCGACGGAGAGCGAGGGCGCGCCGTCGTCGTCCGTGATGACGCCGTAGGCGAAGGTGTCGTTGGGCACGGTCTGGAAGGTCGCGTTGGTCGGGGAGTTGAGCGTGAAGACGAAACCCTCGTCGGGCTCGTCCACGGTGTCGCCCTTGACCGCGACCTTGACCGTCCTGGCCGTCTCGCCGGGGCTGAAGGTCAGCGTGCCGGAGGCCGACTGGTAGTCGTCGGGCTCCTCGGCCGAGAGGTCTACCGTCCCGTAATTGACGGTCACGGTCTTCGCGCTCGCGGCCGAGAGCCTGACGACGAACTCGGCGTCGGTCGCGCCGGCGTTGCCCTCGACCACGGCGGGCGGGCCGAAGACCTTCATCGTCGGCTCGGCCTCGTTGTCGTTGATGGTCAGGACGGCCGTGGTCTGCGCGCCGAGCGCGGCGCCGCCGCCGGGCGCGCTCAGAGAGAGGTTGACGGTCTTGTTCTCCTCGTCGAGCGCGTCGTCCGCGACGGGTATGTTGAAGGACTTGGGGTCGGCGTCGCCGTCGGCCCAGTTGAGCGAGCCCGAGGCGGCGGTGTACTCGCCGCCCGCGGCGGCCGTGCCGTTAGAGGTGGCGTAGTTGACCGTGACCGCGCCGTCTTTCCCGCCCGTCCGGATGACGGTGATGGTGGCCTGGCCGGCGTTCTCGGCGACCGCGTAGACGGGCGAGTTGAAGGCGAGCGAGCCGGGCGTGGGCGTCGGCGTCGGGGCGGGCGTGGGCGTCGGGGTCGGCGTCGCCGCCGCGCAGGGCGACGGGCCGGCGCCCGCGGGCGTCAGCAGGAAGGCGCGCCTCTGTTCCGAGCCGTTGACGGCGGTGACGACTATCTGCCCGCGGTCGTTGACGCCGCGCGCCTCAAGGAACGTCCAGCCGGCGGTCGGGGCCAGCGCGTTCAAGTCCTGCATGGGGCCGCCCGGCGTCCAAAGGAAGGCGCGCCTGCCCCCGCCCGAGACGTCCGAGTAGCCGACAATCTGCCCCGACGAGTTGACGCCGTAGGCGGTGCTGCGCAGGCCGCCGAGCGTGCCGAGGTCCTGTATCTCCGAGGCGTCGGCCACGTTGTCGGCGTCGTCGTCCTTCCAGCGGAAGGCGTGCCAGATGTCCGTGGCGGCGTTCGAGGACGCGCTCGCCTGCCCGACGACGACGCCCGCGTCGCTCACGTCGTAGGCGTGGCTGTGCCGCCCGCCGAGCGTGCCAATTTCGACGACCGTCGCGCCGTTCTTGAAGAAGCCGTGCAGCGGGCCCGAAGGTATCTGCGCCGAGCCGACCACATGCCCCGCGTTGTTGACGCCGTAGGCGGCGATGGGCGTGCCCCAGTCGGCCGTGATGGTCTGCATCCCCGCGGCCTGCGTCCAGACAAAGGCGCGGTCCTGAAGCTGCGACACCTCCCACTGGCCGACGACCGTGTTCGTCTCGTTAATGTCGTAGGGGAGCGTCGCGCCGGGGGGGCCGAAGTCGGACTTGCCCGCGGCCTGCGTCCAGACGAAGGGGCGCTGCTCGCCGCCGCCGCTCTCGGCCGTCCCGGCGGCCGCCCCCGCGGAGTTCAGGCCGTGCGCGACGCCCTTCCGGGTCGTGTTGGCGTCGTCGAACGTGCCGATGTCCGTGGCGGCCGCGCCGTCCCAGAAGAAGGGGTGGGTGGCGGAGCCGCCCGCGGGAACCGACTCGCCGGCGACGCGGCCGCACTCGTCGAGCGCGAGCCCGGCGCTGTCGCCGCCGAGGGTGGGGACCTCGACGGCCGTGTAGGCGGCGGACTGAGCCGCGCCGCGCCGCGCCGGCAGCAGCGGCAGCGACGCCAGCGCGAGCAGGCACACGACGGCCAGGGGTAATTTCCAGGGGTGGCGCATTGCGAACTTCTTCTCCACGAGTGACGGACTGAAGACGGACTGAAAAAGGAAGCAGGGGAGCGCGGGCCGGTAGACGTGCCGCGGGTTAAGTTCGGGCCGGCCCCGCGCCGGGACGGCGGGAACCGCCGCCAAACTTTAAAGGCCGAGAGGTTCCCAAGTCAAACGCCGAAGAAAAGAAGCGGGGCGGAGGGCGGAGGGCCGAGCCGCGAGGGCTGAAGGATGAAGGCGGAAAGCTGAAGGATGAAGGCGGAGGGCCGAAGGGCGCGGGCGGGAAGGCGAAGGATGAAGGATGAATGACGAAGGGAGAAGGGGGCTGGCGGCCGCCCCTTCTCCCTCCACCTTCCCGCCTTGCGTCTTTCTACGCGCCGCAGGCGGCGTTGACCGCCTCGTCGAAGATTTCGAGCGCGACGTCAACGTGCTCGCGCGCGAGGGTGAGCGGCGGCGACCAGCGGATGGTGTTGTGCCCCGCGCCGAGGAGGATGAGGCCGCGGCGGTAGCACTCCATCTCGACGCGGTCGCGCAGTTCCGGCGCGGGCTCGCGCGACGCGCGGTCTTTGACGAACTCGACGCCGACCATCAGCCCCAGGCCGCGCACGTCGGCGATGCACTCGTGTTTCGACATCAGGCCGCGCAAGCCCTCCTGCAGGTACGCGCCGACCTCGGCGCTGTTGGCGACGAGGCCGCCTTCGAGCAGCTCGATGGTCTTCAGGGCGGCGGCGATGGCGACGGGGTTGCCGCCGAAGGTCGAGGCGTGCGCGCCCGGCTTCCAGTCCATCAGGTCGGCGCGCGCCACGCACGCGCCCATCGGGATGCCCGAGGCGATGCCCTTCGCCAGCGTGACGACGTCGGCCTTGAGGTCGTAGTGCTCGCACGCGAACATCCGCCCCGTGCGGCCGAAGCCCGACTGCACCTCGTCCACGACGAGCAGGATGCCGTGCTCGTCGCAAATCCGCCTGAGCCCGTGCAGGAACTCGCGCGGCGCGGGGACGTAGCCGCCCTCGCCCTGCACGGCCTCGACGACGATGGCGGCCACCTCGTCGGGCGGCGTCGTCGTCAGGAACAGGCGCTTCTCTATCCAGTCGAGGCAGACGCGGCTGACGGTCTCGGCGTCCGACTGCTCGCCGGTGAAGGGGTGGCGGAACACGTTGGGGTAGGGGACGTGCGTGACGTCGAGCGCCGAGCGCTTGAAGCCGCGCCGCTGCGCGACCCGCGACGAGGTGAGCGACAGGCTCCCCAGCGTGCGGCCGTGGAAGCTGTTGAAGAAGGCGATGAACTTCTGGCGGCCGGTGGCGTGCATCGCCAGCTTGAGCGCCGTCTCGACCGCCTCGGTCCCGCTGTTGGCGAAGTGCGTCCTGGTCGGGCCCTCGACGGGGACTATCTCTTCGAGCTTGCGTCCGAGTTCGGGCATGTGGCGGTAGTAGTAATCCGTGCCGCACATGTGTATGAGGTCGGCGGCCTGCTCCTGAATCGCCCTGACCACCTCGGGGTGGCAGTGGCCCGTGGAGCAGACGGCGACGCCGGCGTTGCAGTCGAGGAAGGTGTTGCCGTCCACGTCCTCAATCCAGACGTCGCGGGCGCGCTCGACGACGAGCCTGTAGTCGGGGCGCGGGTAGGACGGCGTGACCCAGCGGGCGTCGGCCTCGACTATCTCGCGCCCCTTAGGGCCGGGCAGTTCGGTCTTGATTTCGGGTCTCTTGGCGGGAGCTATGACGGACATGACGAATTCTCCTCCTGTCTTATAAAAGGCGAGGGCGGGTGACACTCTCGAACGCGAGGTGAAGGGCTCGGGCGGACGCGGGGAGGGAAGGCGCGGCTAGTCCGCGAAGAGGTTCGCGCGCGAGGCGAGCGGCCGGAAATGTAGGCGGCAGAACTGTCGCATGGCGGCCTAAAATATACCCAGAATGACGCCGGGCATCAACAGCGGGGGCGTCGGAGGGCGGGAAGTGGACAGGCAGCCGGCGGAAAGTCGTTACCCGCCAGGAGGCGGCCGGGCGCCGGCCCCGGCGGGCGGAAGCCCGGCGACTATCGCCCGCCGGCCGCCTCCCCCCTTTACGCGGCTCGCTCGCCGGTGTAGCGGATGGTGGGGGCGATGGCGAGCTTGACCTTGATCGTCCCCGAGAGCGAGTCGTTGTCCTCGACCTGCCCGGTGATGCTCGCGTCGTAGGGCTTGCCCTGGAAGTCCATCTGGACGCGGGCGTCGAAGCCGTCGTGCGTGACGGTGAGCCCTTCGAGCGGGGCGACGCCGAGCCGCGAGTTGATGTGCCCGCTGAGGGCGCCGCCCGTGCCCTCGAAGACGAGCGTGGCCGGGTGCTTGCCGAAGGGCGTCGCCACTTCCAGGTTCCAGGTTCCAACCAAATTCATAAACGTATCTCCCCCCGTCGGATGTCGGCGGCCGGGCCGCCCCTTGGTTTAAAAAGTCAGCCGCGCCCCGCGCCCTTCGCGCCGACGAAGTCCTCGACGCGCGAGGCGTAGGGCGCGACCTGTTCGAGTATCTGCGCGCGGTCGCCGACGACGACGACGGCCGCGCTGTCCGGCGTCACGCAGCGCGCGGCGGCGCGGCGCACGTCCGCCTTGGTCACCCGCTGGAGGTTGTCGCGGTACGTCCGCAGGTAGTCTTCCGGCAGCCCGTGCATCCGTATCTGGACGAGCTGGTCAACGAGCCCCTCCTGCGTCTCCAGGCGGATGGGGAAGATGCCGGTCAGGTAGGTCTGGGCGTCGTGCAGCTCCTTGTCCGAGACGTCCTCGTCGCGGATGCGCTGGAGTTCGTAGAAAATCTCTTTGAGCGAGAGCCCCGTCACCTCGCCGCGCACCTCGGTCGTCGCGCGGAAAGAGCCGGCGAGGCGGCGCGCGTCGAGCTGCGTGTAGGCGCCGTAGGTGTAGCCCTTCTCCTCGCGCAGGTTCATGAACAGCCGCGCCGAGGCGTTGCCGCCGAGGATGGTGTGCATGACGAGGACGGGGAAGTAGTCGGGGTCTGTGCGCGTAATCGCGGTGTTGGCGACGAGGATGTTGGTCTGCGCCGAGCCGGGCCTGTCCACGAGGTAGGCGACGCGCTCGGCGCGCGCGGGCGGGGCGGGGAACTCGGGCTCCGAGACTTCGCCCGGCCGCCAGCCGGCGAACAGCTCCTCGACGCGCGCGAGGATGTGCGCGCGCTCGACGTCGCCGACGACGAAGAGGACGGCGTTGTTCGGGACGAGCAGCCGCCGGTGCTGGCGGATGAGCGCGTCGCGGCTCAGCGCCTCGATGGACTCGGGCGAGGAGGCGACGACCGCGTAAGGGTGCTGGCCGAAGATGACGCGCGCCACGGCCTCGGAGGCGAGGAACGACGGCTGCGCGCGCTGCGCGATGAGGTTCTGCTGCGCGTTGGCCTTGGCGAGCGCCAGCTCCGACTCGGGGAACGTGGGGCGCAGCGTGACGTCGGCGAGCAGTTCGAGCGCCTGGTCGGCGTAGGCCGAGAGCGACGAGGCGGCCACCGTCATGTAGTCGGACGAGGCGCCGGCCGAGAGCGTCGCGCCGTAGCGGGCCACCTCCTCGGCTATCTGGCGCGAGGAGCGCGACTCCGTGCCCTCGGTCAGCATGCCCGTCATCACGTCGGTCAGCCCCGGCAGGTCGGCCGGGTCGTTCGAGTCGCCCGCGCGGAAGGCCAGCCGGAAGCTGACGAGCGGCAGCCGCCGCTGCTCGACGACCACGACGCGCAGCCCCGAGGCGAGCGCCGACTCCTCCGGGAGCGGCAGGTTCAGCGCGCGCACGGGGAGCGGCGCGGGCGGCTGGCGGCGAAAGTCCTCTGTGTCGGTGGTGTTCATTAGCTGAGAAAGGGGGCGACGGGCGGTTGACGGTTGACGGCGGCCGGGCTTTCGTCGCCGGCTTTCGCCGTCAGTTGACGACGGCCGGGGCCCGGGCTAAGGCCCGGGCCTTCGCCGCCGGCTTCGGCCGGGGTCTTCACCGTCCAAGGTCTATCGCCCTTCGCCCCCCTTTACCTTGCTCCCTTTCATTCGTTCGACGGCGAATCCTGTCTCTGCGCGGCCGCGGCGGCGTCGGCGGCGGGGGTCGCGTGGCCGGCCGTGGGCGGCGGGGGCTCCGCCGGGGGCGGGGCGGGCACCTGCGGCGGGGGCGCGCCGGGCTGCTCGGGCTCGCCGGGCGGCTCGGGCTCGGCGGGCGCGGGCTCGCCGGCGGCGGCGTCGGCCGCGCCCGCCGGGACGACCTCGATGACCGAGTGGTTGTCCGTGAGCAGGTACTTGCGCACGGCCGCCGTAATCTCCTCGGGCGTGACGGCCAGGTAGCGCCCGAGTTCGGTGTTGAAGAGGTTCGGGTCGCCGTCGTAGAGCGTGTACTCGGCGAGCCGCTGCGCGCGGAAGAGCGTTGACTGGCGGCTGCGCACGGCGTCGTTGAGCAGCGTGTTGCGCAGCTTCTCCATCTCCTCGGGGCTCGGGCCTTCGGTCGCCAGCCGCCCGACCTCCTCCCGGATGGTGGCGCGGATGGCGTCGGGCGTGTGGCCGGGCTTCGGGATGGCGAAGACGTAGAGGGTCGAGGGCCCGCGCCGCTCGCCCATCCCGCCCTGGATGCCGACGACCGACTCCTCGTCCTTCACCAGGCGCTGGTAGAGGCGCGAGCTGTCGCCGTCGAGCAGCAGGTCTACGCCGAGCGTGAGCGGGTAGAAGTCGGGCGTCCTGCGGGCCGGCGCCTTCCAGCCGAGCATGACGGCCGGGAGCTGCGCGAACGGGTCGCGGTAGACCTCGGCGCGCCCGGCGACCTCCTCCGGCTCCGAGACGTCCACGGGCGGCGGCGGCGGCTGCGGCGGGATGGTGGCGAAGTACTTCTCGACGAGCGCGCGCGCCTCCGCCGGGTCGAAGTCGCCGCAGATGGTCAGCACGGCGTTGTTCGGCGCGTAGTAGACGCGGAAGAACTCGCGCACGTCCTCGACCGTCGCCGCGTCCAGATCGTCCATCGAGCCGATGGTCGAGTGGGCGTTGCGCGGGTTGCGGTAGACCATCTCGTTGAGCCGCAGGAAGGCGTTCGAGTAGGGGCGGTTGTCGTAGGTGAGCCGCTTCTCCTCCTTGACGGCGTCGCGCTGGTTGTCGAGGTTCTCCTGCGTGACCTTGAGCGAGCGCATGCGGTCGCTCTCCAGCCAGAGCGCCAGCGGGAGCTGCGACGACGGCAGCGTCTCGAAGTAGTTGGTGCGCTCCGAGGAGGTCGTGCCGTTCATCGTGCCGCCGTTGTTGAAGACGTACTGGAAGTGGCCCGCCTTGGGCACGTTCTCCGAGCCCTGGAACATCATGTGCTCGAAGAGGTGCGCGAAGCCGGTGCGCCCCTCGCGCTCGTTACGCGAGCCGACGTCGTAGTAGACGGCGACCGAGACGACCGGCGCGGTGTGGTCTTCGCTCAGGACGACCCGCAGGCCGTTCGCCAGCGTGTAGCGCTCGATGCCGACCTGCGGCAGCGTGACGGTGGACAAATGAAACCCCCTGGTGGCTCGGCGGGTGAAGGGCGGCGGGAAGAAGGACCGGCCTCGCCGCCCTCACCCGTCACCCGACATCCGTCATTCCGGCGTCATTCCGGTTTAGCTATCATCCCGCGCAGCTCGGCGCGCAGGCGCTCGATTTCCGAGAGCTTGAGCGAGACGCGGTCGAAGAGCGCGGTCTGCGCCTTGATGCCCTCGTCTATGAGGAAGGCGGCGGCGTCGGCGCGCGTGCGGAAGACGCCGGCCTGCACCAACTGCTCCAGGCGCTCCTGCGCGTCGTGCGAGACCTTGACGGCCACGACGTAGTCGTCCTTGGCGGCGAGCGCGCGCTCGACCGTGCGGCTGATGTCGCGGCCGATGGAGGCCAGCGACTCGGGGATGCGCGAGGCTATCTCGCGCACCGAGGTGGCGCCGTGGCCGCGCTCGCCGCCCGCGTGCTCGTCGCCGGGCGCGGGCAGCATCAGGTCGTCAATGGGGTCGAGGATTTCGGGGTCCCTCGGGTCCCTCGGGTCGTACGGGCTGCTCATCTGTTCAGACACCTCCTGCCGTTAAACTCGGCCCCCGGCGCAGCCGCGGCGCCCGCGCCGCAGCCCCGGCCGTCACACGTTCGTTTGTTCTTCGGCGGACCGCTTGGGAGCATTCTAAAGGTCGCCCGAAGGCGAGGCAAGGCGGGGCGCCGCCGCGCGGCCGGCGCCGCCCGGATTGCAACCTTGCCGGGCGCGGGCTCATCAATTACACTACACCGGCCTGCCTTCAGAACGGGCGGGGTTACGGCTTGAGTCACGCGCCGCGGCCCGGCTCGCCCGGCGCATCCTTCGAGTCTTGGGTTCCTACAGAGGTTTTGTCCCCGTGAAAAAGAGAATTTCGACCGCGCTCGCGACGCCCCTCCTTCTCGCGATCTGGCTCCCGTCCGTCGTCATCGCGCAGCAGAGCGGCGCGCAGCCCGCCCCGGCCCCGGGCGCGCGACGCCCCGAGCCCGGGCTGTCCGGCCCGGCCGCCCCCGGCGCGCGCGCGCGCCGCCCCGCCCGCGGCAACCCCGACGCCACCGAGGGACTGGAGGCCGACGTCGCCGAGGCGCTGACCATCATCCAGGACAACCACGTTGACGGCGCGAAGGTGAAGTACGACGAGGTCTTCAAGTCCTCCATCATCGGCATGCTGCGCACGCTCGACCCGCACTCGAACTTCTACGACGCCAAGGAGTACGAGGAGCAGCGCGCCGAGTGGCGCTCGGAGTACTACGGCATCGGCGCGACCATCGGCGACCGCAAGATAGGCGGCGCGACCGACACCTACATCCTGGCCACCTTCGAGGCGACGCCCGCCTACCGCGCCGGCCTGCGCTTCGGCGACAAGATTATCGAAATTGACGGCAAGCCCGCCAAGGGCAAGGCGTCGGGCGAGGTGCGCGACATGCTGCGCGGCCCGCGCGGGACGACCGTGCGCGTGACGGTCGAGCGCGCCTCCAACGGCCAGAAGGACACGGTCGAGATCACGCGCGACGCGGTGGCGCAGCCGTCCGTGCCCGACGCCTACTTCATCAGGCCCGGCGTCGGCTACATTGACATGACGCGCGGCTTCAACCTGACGACCGGCGAGGAGTTCGTCTCCGTCCTCAAGTACCTGCGCTCGCAGGGCATGACGGGGCTCGTCATCGACCTGCGCGGCAACGGCGGCGGCATGCTCGCCCAGGCGCTGCGCGTGGCCGAGCAGTTCCTCGGCAGCGGCCAGACCATCCTGACCCAGAAGGGGCGCTCCGCGCGCGGCATGGAGCGCGAGTACAAGTCCGAGAACCGCCAGCCCGACCCGACGCCGCTCGTCGTCCTCGTCAACCGCGGCACGGCCTCGGCCTCCGAGATCGTCGCCGGCGCGTGGCAGGACCACGACCGCGCCATCATCGTCGGCGAGACCAGCTTCGGCAAGGGGCTCGTCCAGTCCATCATGGACCTGGAGTACGGCACGGCGCTGACGCTGACGACCTCGAAGTACTACACGCCGTCGGGCCGGCTCATCCAGCGCGACTACTCGAACCAGGGCTTCTACGACTACATCTACGGCCGCGTCAACGGCACGCAGGAAGAGGCCGAGGCCGAGAAGAAGAAGGGCCCCGACACGCACACCGACACCGGCCGCCCCCTCTACGGCGGCGGCGGCATCGCCCCGGACGAGGCGGTCAAGGCGCGCACGCTCTCGCCGCAGCAGGTGCGCCTCATCGACCCCATCTTCGCCTTCGCGCGCGACGCCGTGAACGGCCGCGTCCCCGGCGTGCCGGTCTCGTTCAAGGTCGGCGGGATGCCCGAGTTCGAGCGCAACGTCGAGCCGGGCGCCTTCGCCGTTGACGACAAGGTCTTCAAGGCGTTCAAGGACTACGTCGCCGCGATGCCGGACGAGCAGAAGCCGACCGAGGCGCAGCTCGACCGCGCGCGCGACTTCATCGTCCGCCAGTTGCGGTACGACCTGACGACGGCCGCCTACGGCTCGGTCAAGGCGACGCAGGTGCTCATGCTCGACGACCCGCAGGTCGTCAAGGCCATCGACTCGCTGCCGCGCGCGCGCGACCTCGCCACCGCGGCCATGCGCGGCCGCAACCCGCAGACCAAGTCGTTCGAGGAGTGAGCCGAAGCCGCGCCCCGCGCGGCCGCACGGAAAAGGGAGAGGCCCGGCGAGTCAGACGCTCGCCGGGCCTCTCCCTTTTCCGTGGCCGCCCGAGGCCGCCCCGGCCTGTCAACGGCGCGCGGTCTGCTTCGGCTCGGGCTCGGGGTTGGGCGCGGGCCGGCCGTGCGCCGAGCGCTTCAGCGCCTCGAAGTCCACCTCGGCCGAGGGGCTGATGTCGGCGTCCATCAGGTCGGCCATCTTGCGGAGCGTGTGCTCGTTCTCCGAGGGGTCGCTCGAGGCGACGCAGTCGGCGGGGATGACGAGGTTGAAGTCGCGCATGTAGGCGTCGTGCGCGGTGAAGAGCACGCAGATGTCGCCCGTCAGCCCCGTCAGGACGAGCGTCCTGGCTTCGAGGTAGTCGAGCAGGATGTCGAGCGTCGTGGAGAAGAAGCCCGAGTGCTTCGGCTTGAGGACGAAGTAGTCGTCCTCCTCGGGCCGCAGCAGCTCGACGACGGGGCGGCCGCGCACGTCCTCCTGAAGACAGTGTTCGAGAATCTTCTTGAAGTCGGACTGCCAACGGCCGAAGTTGTCGTTGACGTAGATGACCGGCACGCCCGCCGCCCTCGCGCGCCGCTTCAGCTCGGCCACCCGCTCCGCCATCGGCAGGGCGTGGCGCAGCAGCCGCTCGCCGCTCTCGAACTCCAGGTCGTTGATGACGTCGATCAGCAGCAGCGCCACGTTCGACTTGTCCGGCACGTTCCCGTGCAGGTCTTCGTTCTTCGCAGGCATAAGCGTCCGCGCCCCCCCTCGCTCTTGATTTTCCGGAGATGTCGCCGACGATTATGCCGCGCCGCTCGCGCCGGACGCAAAAGGTGGGCGGGGGACGGCCCGCCCCCTCGCCCACCTTTCGCGCGCGCCGGGGGGCGCGCCTCTCAGCTCTGGAAGGCCGGGACGCGCGCGCCGCGCCGGCGCCAGACGGCGAGCAGCGAGCCCATGCCGAGGAAGCCTACCAGGTGGTAGCCGTTGCTGATGAGGTAGAGCCCGAGGGGCCGCCCCTCGAAGGCGACCGTCTCAAGGCTCGTCGTCGGCACGAAGCCGAGGAAGAGGCAGAAGCCTATCAGCGCGCCGTCGCGCGCCGTCTCCGCGCCGGTGATTCTGACGAAGTGCGCCAGCACGTACGCCAGCACCAGCGAGGCGACGAGCGCCAAGCCGATCTCGCCCGCGTGGCTCTGCGCCCGGATGGCGGCGACCTCCTCGGGCGTCCAGCCCTTGAGCGCGATGAAGGGGCGCGCGAAGAGCAGCGGCGAGTACCAGAGCGCGCCCAGCACCCAGTAGGCGACGGCCGACGCGGCGACGGCCGGGTAGTTGATTCTCATGTCAGACCCTTCTCCTTTCCCTCGGGGTAAGAAAGTTGCGGCTCGGGGGGCGGGGAGGCCGCCTCAGGACTGCGCGCCGCTGAGCGTGATGAGCGAGATGGTCGCGCCCGTCGGGTCGTTGATGACGCAGAAGCGGCCCGTGTTGGGGATGTCGGTAGGCGGGACGCAGACCGAGCCGCCCAGCTCCGTCACGCGCCTCGCCTTCTCGTCCACGTCGTCCACGGCGACGTAAGACATCCAGTGCGGCGGCGCGCCGCCGGACTCCGGCCCCATCTTGTAGATGCCGCCGACGTGGCGGCCGCCGACGACTATCTCATTGTAGACCATCGTCGGCCCCGGCGCGGCCTCCGACCCCTCGCACGAGGCGCCCACCTCGGACGACTTGATTTGCCAGCCGAGCAGCTCTGTGTAGAACCGGATGGCGGCGGCGTCGTCGGTCGTCGAAAGCTCGTTCCAGCAGAAAGACCCGTTGGCGTACGTGGCGTGTTCGGACATCGTTTTGTCTCCTCTCAGACGGAAGCGTTGTTTTGAAAAACTTTCTCGCGAGGTTGAAGGACGAAAGCGAAGCCTGCGGGCCGGCGCGCGCGCCGCGGCGCCCGCCGAAGACGCGGGGCGCGAACCGCCCGCGCGCGCGGCCCGGAATGAAGAGCTAAGAGAGCGCCCGAAAAAAAAGGAGGCGGGCCCTCAAACATTTGAAAACCCGCCGCGACCCGCCCCTTGTTCGTTCGGAAAGAGAAACCCTTGCGAGGGAGAAATTGTGTTCCTTCTTAAAGCTGCTCGGCCCTTAAACAATCGGGCCACTCACTGAAAAAAGTTCCCGGCCGGGCGGCCGGCGGGCCTTAGTGCGCGGCCAGCCAGTCGCTGAAGATTTGCGACTCCTCGGCCTTGCCCGACCAGCGCGCGCGGTTCTTGCCCGTGAGCGCCAGAATCATTGCCTGGTGCTGGCCGGCGCGGTCGCCCAGCCGCTCGAAGTAGTTGTAGAGCCGGTCAATGCGCGCCACGCTCTCGCGCGCCGCCTCGACGTTGCGGAAGTGGAGCACGTTGCGGAAGTAGCGCGTGTAGACGTTCTGCTCCCTGCCGGTCGTCGTGTAGAGGTCGAAGTAGCCGTCGAGGTGGCCGGCCTGCTGCAAGACCTGCGCGACGTAGGAGGGGCGCGCCTTCACCCTGCGCACTATCTCCGCGATGTCCTTCACGCCGGACTCGAAGAGCGAGACTATCTGCTCCTTCTTCGTCCGCTGCTCGGCCGGCTCGGCCTCGACGGCCCCGGCCTGCGCCGCCGCGTCCTCGCGGACCAGCGCCTCGTCGGCGTAGTCCAGTTCGAGCGTCAGCGGCTTCATCTCCTCAATCATCTCTTCGGTCGTCATCGTTCCTCACCCCCTTGCCGTAAGCAGTTGTTTAGATGCCGGGGGCGGCGGGCCGTTCGCCCGTGGCCGGCCCGCCGCCCGCCCCCGACCGCCTGCTTAGCTGGCGCGGCGCACCTCGAAGGTCTGCTGGTTCTGCAAGCCCTTGAGGTGGTCGATGAAGCTCGAAGCGGCGCGCTTCGACAGCTCCTCGGTGCGGACGCGCATCACCTGCTGGCACTCCTCGTCCATGTCCACGCCGGCCTCGCGCGCGAGCGCGCGGATCATGCCGAGCTGCTTCGGCGTGACGAGGTCGGCCATGGACTTCGCCAGCGGGTCGCGCGGGAAGTCGCCGGGCTGCGGGCCCGAGCCCTCGCGCTCGATGACCTCGCTCTCGCGCTGGTAGAGCTCGCGCGCGATGCCGAACTTGATGGCGGCGCGCTTCAGGGCGTCGTGCTCGGCCTTCTTGATGCCGGTCTCGTTGTCGGCGTTACCCGTGCCGACGCCCTCGCGCGTGACGCCGTCCACGGTGATGGCGGCCGTGACCGCGACCATGTCGCCGATCTGGACGATGCCGCGGACGGCGTGCGACCAGGTGGGGGCCAGGCGGTCGAGGATGTCGGCGACGGCGTGCCACTCGACGTACTCGACCATGTGCTGGTTGCCGTTGCGGTCGCGCCAGCCCTCGCGCTGCTTGATGAGTCGCGGCTCGATGGGCTGCTTGAGCGCGCTCAGGGTCTTGGCGAACGAGAGCGGCACGACCGGCGCGGCCGCCTGCTGCTCGTACTCCTCGGCGGTGATGAAGTCCTGCTCGTCCGCCTTCTGAACGTGTGCGGTTGCTTTCTTCGTCATCTCTGGCTCCTCTGTCTCTTCGTGTTCCGCGAGCGAACGCTGGGGAGTCTCGGGGGCGGGGGTTTCGGCCTCCGCCGCCGGGGGCTCCGGCTGCTCGTTCTGCTCCCGTACGAAGCGCGGCGCTTTGCGCGGGGCGCGTAGAACGGCCTCCGCGGCAGCCTCGCCGAGCTTCTCGGATGCGGGTTGCGTCAAAGTGTTGGGCGTCTCCGCCGCAACAACGTTCTCGGGAGTCGCGCCCTGCGCCTGCGGGGCGGAAGCCTGCGGGGCCGGCGGCTGCTTGGCCGCGGCCTCGGTGTTTTTGGCGAGGACGGCGTGCTTGACCGCGAGGATGTGCTCGCAGCGGTAGCGCGGGTCTTCGGTTGACTGCTCCTCGAACTCCAGGCAGGTGCAGCGCACGCGGCCCGCCTCGTCGCGCCAGACCTCGTAGGAGGCGCGCCGGCCGCGCAGGGTCGGCGTGGTGACGCGGAAGCGGTCGCCCTCGCGGTTGACCAGCCCCATGGCGGCTATCCCCTGCGCGCGCTTGTCGCGCATCAAAGCTTTCTTGTCGAGCACGGCAGTCATGGCCTTATCCCTCCGTCCGAACCCCTCGGAAACTCTCTATCAGGCGGCTTTCTCGGTGGGGAGCTGCGTGACGCGCTCCGCCGCCTCATGCTGCTGGGCGAAGCCGGCGCGCTCCTGCAAGCGGCGCTCAAGCTCCACGACCCTGCGCTCCAACTCCTCGACCCGGCGGCCCTGCCGGTGCAGGGTCTTGAACAGGCCGTCGAACGTCTCCCAAACCGTGTCGCTCACCTTGATGTTTCACTCCTTCGACTAGAGCGCGCCGCATGTTTGCTGCGACGCCCTGTTTCATACGTGAAACAGTGTACCACCGTCCCCGGGTTGTTGCAAGCATAAAACAAGGTCTTGCGCAGGAAATTTTCTTGTGCTATGTTGGGGTCGCAAGGGTAGGCCCCGGGGTCCGTGTGGACGCGCCGGCGGCCGCCGAAGGAGGCCGAAAATGGCAGATCAGTCGAAGAGTTTAGTCAACACAGTGGAGCTGGGGCGCGCCATCCGACGCAAGCGCGAGGAGATGGGTCTTTCGCTGCGGGACGTCGCCGACGAGACCGGCGTCTCGGCCTCGACGCTCTCGCGCATCGAGAACGGGACGGGCAAGCCCGACGCCGACAACATCGCGCGGCTCACGGGCTGGCTCGACATGCCGATGGAGCGGGTCATGGGCGCGCGCAAGACCGAGGAGGGCACGGACAACTCGGCCGTCGTCTACTTCCCGCACGAGGCGACGCCCGACATCGTCGAGGCGCACCTGAGGGCCGACCGCAACCTCACCCCCGAGACGGCCAAGGCGCTCTCGGAGCTGTTCCGCGTCGCCTACCAGCAGTTCAGCGCGCCGGGCACGGACAGCCGCGGCCGCAAGGGGCGGAAGTAGCGGCCGGGCGCGGCCGGCGGCCAGGACACTCTCAGAAGTTCTAAACAGGCGTGGGGCGTTCACTCAGGCGGGTCGAGCGCCCCTTCCTTATTTCCGGAAAAAAGGAGCGGAGCATGTCTGAGAAAGTGAATCACATCCCAGAGGGTTATCACAGCGTGACGCCTTACCTGATCGTGGACGGGGCGGCGCGCGCCATCGAGTTTTACAAGCAGGCGTTCGGCGCGGAGGAGGTCTTCCGCATGGCGGACGAGGGCGGGCGCGTCCTGCACGCCGAGATAAAGCTCGGCGACTCGCACGTCATGGTGGCCGACGAGCACGCGGAGATGAGCGCGCGCGGCCCGCGGTCGTTCGGCGGCTCGCCCGTCAGCCTGATGCTGTACGTGAGCGACGTGGACGCGGTCGTCGGCCGCGCGGTCGAGGCGGGCGCGAAGCTGACGCGCCCCGTCGAGAATCAGTTCTACGGCGACCGGACGGGCGGCGTCGAAGACCCGTTCGGCCACGCGTGGTACGTCGCCACGCACGTCGAGGACGTGTCGCCCGAGGAGTTGAAGGCGCGCGCGGCCGCCGCGGGCCACGGCGGCGCCTGAGGCGCGGCCCGAAGTAAAGAAAAGAGTCAGGCGGAAGGAGCGGCGCTTGCCGAAGGCGCCGCTCCTTCCGTCAGGGCGGGGAAGGGCGTGCGGGGGGAAGTTTGTCTTGAAGTTCAGGACGGTTTACGGCGTTGATTTCAGCGGGGCGCGGCTGGCGGGGCGGAACACTTGGGTGGCGCGAATCGAGCGCGGGGCGCGGGGCGCGGGATGTCGGCGTCCCTGGCGGCTGGAGGAGTTGGCGCGGCTGGAGGACTTGTGCGGGACGGCCGAGCGCGCGCGGGCGCTGGGGCATCTGGTCGCGCTGATAGCGGCGTCGGAGCGGGCGCTGTGGTCCCTGGACTTCCCGTTCGGGATGCCCGTCGAGGTCCTGGGCGAGCGCTGGTCGCGGCAGTTCGAGTTCATCGGCGGCTGGGGTGATGATGGTTACGGCGCGGGGCTCGAATGCGTGCGGCGTTCGGTGGAGCTGCGCGGCGCCAAGCACATCCGACGCCTGACCGACATCGAGGAGCGCGCGCCCTTCGACCCGTACCACTACCGCATCATCTACCAGACCTTCCACGGCATGCGCGACGTGCTCGCGCCGCTCCGCCGACGCCCCGGCACGGCCATCCTCCCCTTCCAGTACCGCCGGCTCGCGGGGGCGCGCCGCGTCCTCGTCGAAGCCTGCCCGGCCTCGACGCTGAAGCGGATGAGCCTGCCGCACCAGAACTACAAGCAGCCGGAGGGCGGCCCGCTCACGCCCGTCCGGCGGCGCACGCGGCGGCGCATCCTCGACGGCCTGGCCCCGCACGTCTGCATCGGGCCCGGCGACCGCCTCCGCATCATGCGCAACGGCGGCGGCGACGCCCTCGACGCGGTGCTGGCGGCCCTCGGCGCCGCGCGCTCCTGGCGCGAGACGGACCACCGGGCGGTCGCCCGCCACCGCCGCTACCCGCGCGAAGGCCGCCTCTACGTCTGAACCGCGCGCCGCCGAAATTGGTAGCCGAAAAGTCCCGCCGGGCGGGTATAATCCGGGGCGTGGACACGGAGAAGCTGCCGCCGACGTTTAAGGGGAGACAGTACGAGGTGCGCGCGCTGGGGTTGCGCGACTTCGCGGGGCTGCGCCGTGACGACGAGCCCCTGGACCCGTTCGAGCTGGCGTACTTCGCGAAGCTGATGGTGATTAACTTCGACGAGATAGCGGGGCTCTCCGAGCAGACGCGCGAGCACCTTCTGGGCGTGGGCGTCAACGACTGGTCGGGCGGGACTTCGTCGCGCCCGCTGCCGAACGGCTGGCGGCTCGTCATCCTCAACCCGAAGCACGGGCGCGCGCGCAACAACGCGACGCTGATGGAGGAGGTCTGCCACGTCTTCCTCGGCCACAAGGCCAACCGCCTCTCCATCGTGGCGCAGAACAAGCAGGGCAAGACGGTCGCGCGCGACTACAACGAGGCCGACGAGGAGGCCGCCTACGCCGTCGGCGCGGCGGCGCTCGTCCCCTACGCGGGCTTGCGCCGGCTGCTCAAGCGTGGGCGGACTTCCATCGAGATGGCGCGCCACTTTCAGGTGAGCCGCGAGCTGGTCGAGTACCGCCTGAAGGTCTGCCGGCTGTGGGCCGAGTACCGCGAGCGCCACCCGGAGGAGGACGCCGCGCGCGAGCTGCGCCGCAGGGCCTTCGCCGCCGCCGCCGCGCAGCCCGAGCGCGACGCCGCGGCCGATTAGCAAAGCGGGGTTGAAGAAAGACGAAAGGCGCGCCCTTCATCATCTCGAAGGGCGCGCCTTTCGCGTCGAAGGCCGGGCCGGCGGCCGCGCCTACTGCTGCGACTGCGCGCGGCCGGACTGGATGAGGCGCTGGCGCGCGGTGTTGCCGGGGACGGCGATGTGCGTCGCCGGGTCGTACTCCTTGCCGACGGCGGGGCTGCCCTGCGGCACCCAGACCTCGACGCGCGTCGAGCTGTAGCCCGAGGGCAGGTAGCGCACGTAGTAGCCGTCGGGGTGCGTGGACCAGCGCCCCGAAGGCACCTCGCGGCTGCCGGGCCCGAGCGGCGCCGCGCCCGAGAGCACCGCGACGCGCTCCATCTCGGCGAAGGACGCGCCGGGCGTCGTGAGCATCTGGCGGAGCTGCGCCTCGGCCTGCGCTATCTGGCGCAAGGGCTCGGGGACGCCGCCGAGCGCGTCGGTCAGGGCGTTGCCCTGAAGCACGTCGAGCGCGCTGCGGTTGAGCGAGGCGAGCTGGCGCGGCGTGAGCAGTTGCGAGGCCGTCGCCTTCAGCTCCGAGGTCAAATCCTCGAACTTCGCGCGCGCGATGATGGCCCAGAGGAGCTGCTGGATGCGCTGCTGCGGAATCTCGGGGCGGTTGACCGAGTTGCGGACGATGGTCATCACGGCGTCCTCGGCCGGGCCCTTCGGGGGCGCGTAGAGGTAGCCGTCGCCGCCGCCGGGGCCGTGCGTCCCGGCCTTGAGGCAGTAGCTCTGCGTCTGCATCGAGTAGAAGCCGGGCTGGAGGACGAAGCCGCCGTTGGGCGTGCGCTGCAGGGTCATCAGCGAGCGGCCGGCCTCGCGCGGCGTGAAGCCGTCCTTGGTCGAGTCGCCCCACTTGGCGTCGCCGAGGCTGGTCGTGATGGGCTGCTTGTCGCCGAGCAGGCTCGGCGTCTTCTTCTTCAGCTTGTCGCCGAGGCCGCCGAGGCCGCCGAGCTGCGCCGAGGCCGCCGAGGCGGCAAGCGCCGTCAGCAGGAGGGCGCAGAACGCCCGCCGGGTCGAACTGGGAACGCTAGGGGTGTGCATCTGGTTTCTTACGTCTCCGGAGGTCTGAAAAATACCGCAGGCGTCTAGATGTTAGCCCGCGCCGGGAGGTTGGGCAAGTTCCAGCGAGTCGGCCGGCCGACTCTTCACATTTCGCGCGCCGCCCGCTAACTTCTCACGCATGAGCACGGCGGGCCCGGGGCCCGAAAAGCTGCGCGAGCTGCGCGACGAGGTCAAGCGCGCGATAGACTACCGCGCCTTCTACCTGCGCTACTGCCCGGAGGCGCGGGCCTCGGGCGCGCGCCTGCACGGCCACTGCCCCATCCCCGCGCACGCGCACAGCGGCGAGGGGCGGCCCAGCCTCTCCGTTGACCTGCAACACGGCCTCTTCAACTGCTTCTCGCGCGAGGAGGGCGGCGACGCCATCACCTTCTACGAGCTGATGCACGGCGTCAGCTTCGCGCGCGCCGTCCGCGAGCTGGCGCGCGAGCTGGGGCTCGACGGCCGCAAGGGCCGCCCCGCCTCGCTCGCCTCGCGCGCCGCCCCCGACCCGGCCGGGGCGGACGCCGAGAGCTTCGAGCCGCTCGACGCCGAGCAGACCGCGGCCGTCCTCGCGCGCTTCCTCGAAATCTGCCGCGCCGAGGAGCAGGCCGAGGGCGTGGCCTACCTCGCGCGGCGCGGCATCTCGGCGGCCGCCGCGCGGCGGGCGGGCGTCGCCTACTTCCCGCGCCGCGCCTACCGCCGTGTCATGCGCCGGATGCGCGAGGGCTTCCCGGCCGAGACGCTCGTCCGCGCCGGCCTCTTCAACCGCAAGGAGCACCTGACCTTCTACCGCCACCGGCTGCTCTTTCCCTTCTACGTGGACGGCCGCCCCGTCTACCTGCAGGCGCGCACGACCGCCACCGGCGTCGAGCCGCGCTGGCACAACATGCGCGGCCCCGTCCCCGCGCTCTACAACGTAGACGCGCTCGGCGCGCTCGCCGGCGGCGCGGTCGTCTACCTCGTCGAGGGCTTCACGGACACGCTGACGCTGCTCGCCAACGGCTTCGACGCCGTGGGGCTCGTCGGCGCGGGCGGGCTGCGCGAGGAGTGGCTCGCGCCGCTGGCGCGCTTCCGCGTCGTCGCCGCGCTCGACCCCGACGCCGCCGGCCGCCGCGCCGCCGCGCGCTACCGCGAGCTGTTCGCCGCGCGCGGCCTCCGCCTCGCCGCCGTCGAGCTGCCCTCCGACGTTAACGACTTCTTCCGCCTGGACCCCCTCGCCGGCCTCGAACTCGACCTGCTCACGGAAAGGGCCTTGGAAGAAGCAGAGGGGTAGCCGGCGGCCGACCGCGGCCTCCGCTGACGACGAAAGCGGCGCGGCCCGCCTTTAAAGGTTTTTCTGCCGGCTGCTGACTAGTGGCCGCCGTCTACTTTATAATCTCCCGCTTATGGCCGAAGAGACAGCGAAGGCGGACGCGGCGGCGGGGCTCACCCTAGCGGACAAGCTGCGCCTGCTGCTGGAGATTACGCGGAAGATCAGCCGCTCGCTCGACCTCGAAGAGGTTCTGGCGCAGGTGATGGACACGCTCGACTCGCTGCTGCCCTACGACGCGGCGGGCATCTACATCATCCGCCGCGACCCGCACGCCAGCGAGGGCGGCGCGGCCTCGCTCGTCTTCCACGCCGAGGCGGTGCGCGGCTACGACATCGAGGAGCTGATGGAGCTGCGCCTCAAGCTCGGCGAGGGGCTCATCGGCTGGGTGGCGCAGACGGGCGAGGCCATCGTCGTCCCCGACGTCACGCAAGACCCGCGCTACGTCAACGCGCGCCGCGAGACGCGCTCCGAGGTCGTCGCCCCCATCATCTCGAACGACTCGGTCATCGGCGTCTTCGACCTCGAATCCGGCGTGGTGGGCGCCTACGACGAGGAGGACAAGCAGCTCCTCATGCTGCTCGCCTCGCAGGTCGCCATCATCGTCGAGAAGGCGATGCTCCACGAGCAGTTGGTCGAGAAGAAGCGGCTCGAAGCCCAACTGGAGGTCGCCCGCCAGGTGCAGCTCGCGCTCCTGCCAGAGCGCGACCCCGAGGTCGAGGGCTTCGACATCTCGGCCTACAACTTCTCGACCGAGGAGGTCTCGGGCGACTACTACGACTTCGTCAAGCACTACGACGACCACCTCGGGCTCGTCATCGCCGACGTGTCGGGGAAGGGCGTGCCGGCCTCGCTGCTGATGGCCTTCCTGCGCGCGAGCCTGCGCTCGGCCATCCACGTCGGCTACGCGCCGAACGTGGCGATGGCGAAGGTCAACTACCTCCTCTGGGAGTCCATCGAGCCGCACCAGTTCGTGACGGCCTTCTACGGGATGCTCGACGCGACGAACCGCACGCTGGCCTTCGTCAACGCCGGCCACAACCCGCTGCTGGTGCTCAACCCCGACGGCACGCCGCGCTTCGTCGAGCGCGGCGGCCTCCCGCTCGGCCTCTTCCGCGACACGCGCTACTACGAGTACTACCTGCCGATTGACTCCGGCCAGACGCTCGTCCTCTACACCGACGGCGCGACCGAGGCGCAGAGCCCCGACGGCGCCGAGTACGGCCGCGGGCGGCTCGTCGAGGCCGTCCGCCGCAGCCGCGGACTCCGCGCCCGCGAGATGATTGACTACATTTACAACGACATCTTCGACTGGACGGGCGGCCGCGGCTCCGGCGACGACGTCACCTTCGTCATCATCAAGGCGCTGTGAAGGGCGAAGGCGGTCGGGGCGGGGAAGGCGGCCGGCAGAGTGGCGGACCGCGGACGGTAGACGGCGGACGGGAGCCGGACAGACCGAAGGCGGCGCGCCCCGGGCATCAGCCGGGGGCGCGCCGCCCGCTTTTTATCTACTGACTATTACTGCCGGCCGCCGCCCGCCGCCTCTAGTGCGCCGTCGGCGATTCGTGCGCGTGGTCGCCGCCGGGGGCGACGGGCGCGCGGTAGTCGCCGAAGCGGAACTCGGCCGCCGGCTCGTCGAAGCTGTAAACGTCGAAGCCGTAGGCGTCGAAGTAGGCGACGAGGTCGTCGGCCGAGCGGAGGAAGACGACGGGCGTGTAGCCCGCGTCGGCGCGAATCTCCAGTATCCGCTCGATGATTTCCAGCGGCGCGAACACCCTCACGGGGTCTCTGTAGGTCGCCATAACTCGCTCGCCCCCTCTCCGGGCATCCCGGGGCTTTACCGCGACTAGCGCGCCCCGCGCCCGTCTGACATTCTGATGTACGCCCAAGCGCGCACGGTTGTTTGCACGACGGGTGTCATTTCCGTTACAAGAATTAACGGAAGTTTCCCCGCCCGCGCGCGCCGGACGCTCAGTCCCGCCGCCCCCGTAAAAAATTCCCACTTGCCAAGTCGCGTCGCGTTCTGTCATTTTAGACAGGGGACACGCCCCGCGGGCTCCGCCCCGCAGAGGCTTCCCGCCTCACCCTCCGCCGAGCGCTTCGACGCGCCGCCTTTGACGTAATCCTTTTTGGAGCAGACTTGATGAGCACACCGCAAGCGCCGTTCGTCGCGCCGCCCCCGGCCGCGCCCGCGCCGCCTTTAAATTTTCTCAACGTTTTGCAGCGCATGCTGTCGGTCTCGGACAAGGTGAGCGACCTCATCTTCTCGCCGGGCCGGGCGCCGCAGGTCGAGCTGCTCGGCGAGCTTCAGCCCGTGCCCGTGCCGGGGCTGGAGAAGCTTCTGCCGGCGCACACGGCCTCGCTCGCCAAGCTGATTATCGGCAACCACCCGACGGCCGCGCAGAATCTGGAGAAGCTCGGCTCGGCCGACCTCTCGTTCAGCGCGCCGGGCTTCGCGCGCTTCCGCGTCAACATCTTCATGCAGCGGGGCACGCACGCCATCGTCATGCGCGTCATCCCCAACCGCCCGCCGCAGTGGTCGGACTACAACCTGCCCGTCGTCCTCAAGGAGATAGCCGGGCTCAAGAACGGCGTTGTGCTCGTCACGGGCCCGACCGGCTCGGGCAAGTCCACGACGCTGGCCGCCGTCATTGACCTCGTCAACGAGACGAAGGCTTACCACATCGTCACCATCGAAGACCCGATAGAGTTCCTGCACCCGCACAAGAATTCGACCATCCACCAGCGGGAGCTGCACTCGGACACGCCGAGCTTCGCCCTGGCGCTGCGCGCGGCGCTGCGCCAGGCGCCGAAGGTCATCCTCGTCGGCGAGATGCGCGACCGCGAGACAATCGAGGTCGCGCTCGAAGCCGCCGAGACGGGACACCTCGTCCTCTCGACGCTGCACACCATTGACGCCTCGAAGACCGTTGACCGCATCATCGGCGTCTTCCCCAAGAACGAGGAGCAGTCCATCCGCACGCGCCTCTCGCAGTCGTTCCGCTTCATCGTCTCGCAGCGTTTGATACCGCGCGCCGACCGGCAGGGGCGCGTCGCCGCCATCGAAATCCTCAAGTCCACGGCGCGCACGCGCGAGTACATGGAGTACGGCGAGCGCGACGGCAAGTCGCTCGTGGACGCCATGGAGCAGGGCGACCTCGAAGGGATGCAGACCTTCGACGGCGTGCTGGAGCGCTACGTCCGCGAGGGGCTGGTCAAAAAAGAGGACGCCATGGCCTACGCCACCAACCCCGGCAATTTCCTCCTGCGCCTGAGCGACATGGGCGCCCCCGGCGCGGGCTCGCCTCCCCCCGCCTCCCCCAACGGCAACGGCGGCTCGATGCTCGACATGATTGAATAAGCCGGGGGCGCGAGCCCGTCTCCGGAAGGGTGAAGGCGGGAGGGCGGGGGACGAAGTGACGGCCGAACGGCCTCGCCTTCGTCCCCCGCCCTCCCGCCTTTATGCTTTCCCGCGCGGGCCGGGCTTCCGCCGCGGGCGCTCAGGGTGCAAAATGGCGGCAACCATGTGGGCGTCGGGCGTACATCAAACCGTCGTGACTTTACCTGGACGCAGACTTCTGGCTTCGTGGGCGTCGCCGATTCTGGCGGCGCTGCTCGCGTTGTCGTCGGCGCCGGCGCCGGCGGCCGCTGCGCGGCAATCTGAGGCCGGCGGCGCCGGCTTCGTAAATCTGGCGTTGCCGCCGGGCGGCGAGGTGGTCGTCGAGAACAGGCGCGGAGGCGTCCGCGTCGAGGTGTGGGGCGAGGAGCAGGTCGCGCTGGCGGCGTCGGCCGAGCAGGGCGCGGGCGTCGCGCAGGCCGCGCCGAAGCCGGCCCCGAAGCCGGCCCCGAAGCGCGCCCCGCGGCGCAGGACGCCCGCGCCCGCCAGAAGCCCCGTCGGCGTCGAGCGCGCTGAGGGCGCGCTGAAGATAACGGTCGCGCGCGCCACGGCCGCCTCTGCCGGGCGGGTTGATTTGACGGTTCGCGTGCCGGCGACGGCGCGGCTCAAGGTCTACACCGCGGACGGCGAGGTCGAGGTGCTGGGGCTGCCCGCCTCGCTCGACGTGCAGACGCTTTCGGGCGGCCAGCGGGTCGCGCTGCCCGCGCCGGCGGACGCGGCCGTCACGGCGCAGTCGCTCAACGGCTCGGTGGAGGTCGGCGACGGACTGGAAGCCGCGCGCGCCCCCGGCCGCGTGCTGCGCGGGAAGTTTCAGGCGCGCTGGGGCGCGGGCGGCGCGGCCGTCAACCTCTTCTCGGGGCGCGGGCGCATCAGCCTCGAAACGCTCAAGGCCGGCGCGAACGGCGCGGGCGGCGGCCGTGAGACGGCGCGCCGCGCGGAGCCGGGCGGCGTCGCCCCCGACCCGGGCGGCGGCGCGCGCCGCGTCGCGTCGGGGCGCGCGCGCGTCAGGGAGACGCCCGAGGACGCGCCCTTCAAGGCCGCGCCCCAGCGCCCCGCGCCGGCCGAGACGCCCGAGGAGGTTGACGAGGACGAGGTCGTGCGCGTCGAGTCCGACCTCGTGACGCTCAACGTCTCGGTCGTAGACCGCGCGAGCGGGCGCGGCGTCCACGGGCTCGCGGCCGGAGACTTCCGCGTCTACGAGGACAACGTCGAGCAGGCCGTCGAACACTTCGAGACGGCCGAGGCGCCTTTCGACCTCCTGCTGGTGCTCGACCTCTCGGGCTCGACCGCGCGCGTGACCGACACCATCCGCGCCGCGGCGCGCCGCTTCGTCGAGGTGACGCGCCCGCAGGACCGCGTCGGCGTCGTCGCCTTCGCGGGCGAGGCCGCGGTCGTCTCGCCCCTGACGAGCGACCGCGGGCGGCTGCGCTCGGCGCTCGACCGGCTGTCCAGGCCGCAGGGCGACACGCGGCTGCACGACTCGCTCGCGTACGCGCTCGACCTGCTCGAACGCGCCGCCGACCCCGCGCGCCGCCGCGCGCTCATCGTGATGAGCGACGGGCTCGACTCGACGCTGCCGAACGTGACGGGCGTCGGCTCGAACGCCTCGTACGATGAGATACGCAGCCGCGTGCAGGAGTTCGAGGGCGTCGTCTACACGGTCTGGACGAACACGGAGTTCTACGAGGCGTTCAGCCCGCAGGACATCCAGCCCGAGACGTACGACCTCGCGCACGACCGCATGGAGGAACTCGCCGCGGCCGGCGGCGGCGTCTTCTACGAGGTCGAGAAGCTCGAAGACCTCGCCGGCGCATACGAGCGCGTCGTCGCCGACCTCGGCACGGTCTACAGCATCAGCTACCGCCCCGCCAACAAGCGGCGCGACGGCTCCTGGCGCGCCATCCGCGTACGCCTGCCGCGCCGCCCGGAAGCCGTCGCCCGCGGCCGCCGCGGCTACTTCGCCAGGTGAGGGAAGGCGCTTCGCACGCCCGGAAAGCCGTTTTACCCCGCCGGGAAGCCGTCGGTTACGCCCGGAACGTCGTCGGTCA
>DASVUF010000140.1:0-18394 GCA_036387195.1 Pyrinomonadaceae bacterium
GCGTGCTTACCTCGCGGGGCGGCTGCCCGGGCACATGGTCCCTGGGCAGTACGTGACGCTGGGGGCGCTGCCGCTGACGGCGAACGGGAAGGTGGACCGCAAGGCGCTGCCCGAGCCGGAGGCGGGAGGTACGGCCGGCGAAGGGTACGAGGCCCCCGGGACGGAGTTGGAGGTTGAGGTGGCCGGGATGTGGGCTGGGCTGCTGGGTTCGGAGAGGGTGGGCGCGGTGGACGACTTCTTCGAGCTGGGCGGGCACTCGCTGCTGGCGACGCAGGTGGCGTCGCGTGTGCGCGAGCGGTACGGGGTGGAGGTGGCGCTGAGGGAGCTGTTCGAGCGGCCGACGGTGCGCGACCTCTGCCGCCTCATCGAGCAGGGTCGCGAACCGAAGGAGTCCCACGAGCAGGGCATGATTACGCACGAACGCGGCGGGGGCGCGCTGCCACTCTCGTTCGCGCAGCGGCGGCTGTGGTTCCTCGACCAGTTGGAGCCGGGCGGGACGCTCTACAACGTGCCGGTGGCGCTGCGGCTGGGCGGGCGGCTGGAGGCGGGCGTGCTCGCGCGCGTGCTCACGGAGGTGGTCAGGCGGCACGAGTCTCTGCGCACGACCTTCACGGTCACAGGCGGCGAGCCCGCGCAGGTCATCCACGACGCAGCGCCTGTCGCGCTTCCAGTTGAAGACCTCTGCGCGTTCGCGGAGTCGGAGCGGGAGGCCGAGGCGCGGCGGCTCGCGGCTGAAGAGGCGCGGCGGCCGTTCGACCTCTCGGCGGGGCCGCTGCTGCGCGCCCGTCTGTTGAGGCTGAGCGATGAGGAGCACGTGCTGCTGCTGACGATGCACCACATCGTCACCGACGGCTGGTCCATGGGCATCCTCGTTAGAGAGGTGGCGCGGCTGTACGAGGCTTTCCTCAAGGGCGAGGCTTCGCCGCTGGCGGAGCTGCCCGTGCAGTACGCGGACTTCGCGGCGTGGCAGAGGGAGTGGATGCAGGGCGAGGTGCTGGAGCGAGAGCTTCAGTACTGGCGCTCTCAGCTAGAAGGCGCGCCGCCCGTGCTGGAGCTGCCGACCGACAGGCCGCGGCCGGCCGTGCATTCCTCCCGCGGGGCGCGGCACTCCTTCACCTTGCCGCAGGAGTTGGCCGGGCGGCTGCGAAGACTGAGCCGCGAGGAGGGCGCGACGCTGTTCATGACGCTGCTCGCCGGCTTCCAGGCGCTGCTCTCCCGTTACAGTGGGCAGGAGGACGTGGTCGTCGGTAGCCCGATAGCGAACCGCAACCGCGCCGAGACGGAAGGGCTTATTGGCTTCTTCGTCAACACGCTGTTGATGCGGGCGCGCGTCGAGGGCGGGCGTAGCTGCCGCGAGTTGCTGCGGCAGGTGCGCGACGTGGCGCTGGGCGCTTACGCGCATCAGGAGATTCCGTTCGAGAAGCTAGTGGAGGAGCTTGAGCCGGAGCGCAGCCTGTCGCGCACGCCGCTCTTCCAGGTGATGTTCGCCCTACAGAACGCGTCCTCCTTTGAAGCGGAGATGGCGGGGCTGCGTCTGAGCGCTATCGAGGAGGAAGAAGTCCCCGCCAAGTTCGACCTGATGCTCGACGCGCAGGAGGTCGGCGAAGCGGTTAACGCGACGTTCGTCTATGACCCGGAGCTGTTCGACGCGGCGACGGTCGAACGCATGGCCGACAGGCTTCTGATTCTGCTGGACGGCGTCTGCGAAGACCCGGAGCGGCCCGTCTCGGCGCTGCCCATCATGCGCGAAGACGAGCGGCGACATCTGCTCGGGCTGTGGAGCGATTCGAGGGCCGTATACGAGTCCGAGTCGTGCCTGCACCACCTGTTCGAGGCGCAGGCCCGGCGCGCGCCCGAAGCCGCGGCGCTCACCTTCGAGGGGCGCGAGGTGAGCTACGGAGAGTTGAACCGGCGAGCCAACGCGCTGGCGCGCCGCCTGCGCGCGCTCGGCGTCGGCCCCGAGTCGCCGGTGGCGCTGCTGTTGGGTCGGTCGGCCGAGATGGTGGCGGCGCTGCTCGGCGTGCTCAAGGCGGGCGGGGCCTACGTGCCCTTGGACCCGGACTACCCGCGCGAGCGGCTCGCGTTCACGCTCGAAGACGCGCGCCCGGCCGTCGTGCTGACGCAGCGACACCTTTTGGAGAAGCTGCCGGACTGCGCGGCGCGGGTGGTGCTGGTTGACGCGGACGGCGGCGAGCCCGCCGGGTCGGACGACGAGAACCCCGAGAGCGGGGTGACGGCGGCGAACTGCGCATACGTCATCTACACCTCGGGCTCGACGGGGCGGCCCAAGGGCGTGCAGGTCACGCACGCGAACGTGTCGCGGCTGTTGTCGGGCACGCAGGCGTGGTTCGACTTCGGGCCGCGCGACGTGTGGACGCTGTTCCACTCTTACGCCTTCGACTTCTCCGTCTGGGAACTGTGGGGGGCGCTCGCGTACGGCGGCCGGCTCGTCGTCGTGCCTTACCTTCTGAGCCGCGCGCCCGAGGCTTTCTACGAACTGCTCGCGGCCGAGAAGGTGACGGTGTTGAACCAGACGCCGTCTGCCTTCAGGCAGTTGATGCACGCGGAAGAGTCGGCGGGCGGCGGCGCGGCCGGGCTGTCGTTGCGGCTGGTCATCTTCGGGGGCGAGGCGCTGGAGGTGTCGGCCCTGGAACCCTGGTTCGCGCGGCGCGGGGACGAGCGCCCGCAACTCGTCAACATGTACGGCATCACGGAGACGACCGTCCACGTCACATACCGGAGGCTCCTGCGCGGCGACGCGCGCGCGGCCGTCGGCAGCGTCATCGGCGTCCCCATCGGCGACCTGACGGCCTACGTGCTCGACGAGAGTCTACGGGTGACGCCGCCGGGCGTGGCCGGTGAACTCTACGTCGGCGGGGCGGGGCTGGCGAGGGGCTACCTGGGTCGGCCGGCGCTGACGGCCGAGCGCTTTCTCCCCGACCCTTTCTCGGCCGAGCCGGGCGCGCGGCTCTACCGCACGGGCGACGTGGTGCGCTACGCCGCCGGTGACGAAATCGAGTACCTGGGCCGCTGCGACGAGCAGGTGAAGGTGCGCGGCTTCCGCATCGAGCTGGGCGAGATAGAGGCCGTGCTGGCGCAGCACGCTTCGGTGCGCGAGGCGGTCGTCATCCTCAGGGAGGACGCGGCCGGCGACAAGCGCCTGGTGGCCTACCTGGTGGCCGCGGCGGGCGACGGCGCGCAGGCCGCGCCGTCCGACGGCGAGTTGCGACTCCACCTGAAGGAGCGGCTCCCCGAATACATGATGCCGGCGGCCTTCGTGCGTCTGGAGAGGATGCCGCTGACGCCCAACGGCAAGCTCGACCGCCGCGCTCTGCCCGAGCCGGCGGCCGCGCGCCCCGACCTTGAGTCGGCCTTCGTCGCCTCGCGCACGCCGGTCGAGGAGATGTTGATTAACTTCTGGCGCGAGACGCTGGGGCTTGAGCAGGTCGGCGTCCACGACAGCTTCTTCGCGCTCGGCGGCCACTCGCTGCTGGCGACGCAGTTGATGTCGCGCGTGCGCGAAACCTTCGGCGTCGAACTGCCGCTGCGCGAACTCTTCGAGCAGCCGACCGTGGCCGAGTTTGCGCGTCACGTCGAATCGAGGCTGCGCGCGGGCTCCGGCGGCGACGTGAACGCGCCGGCGATGCGGCGCGTGGGCAGGGGCGGGGCGCTGCCGCTCTCCTTCGCGCAGCAGCGCCTCTGGCTCGCAGACCAGTTGGAGCCGGGCGACAACTCCTACAACGTGCCGGCGGCGCTGCGCCTCGGCGGCTCGCTCGACGCGCGGGTGCTCGGCCGCGCCCTCTCGGAAGTGGTCAGGCGGCACGAGTCTCTGCGGACGACCTTCGCGGTCACAGGCGGCGAGCCCGCGCAGGTCATCCACCCCGCGTCCGAGATGGCTCTGGAAGTGGAAGACCTCGGCGCATTCGCCGAAGCCGAGCGCGAGGCCGAGGCGCGGCGGCTCGCGGCTGAAGAGGCGGCGCGCCCCGTCGACCTCGCGGCGGGGCCGCTGCTGCGCGCGCGCCTGTTGAGGCTCTCGGAAGAGGAGCACGTGCTGCTGCTGACGATGCACCACATCGTCACCGACGGCTGGTCCATGGGCATCCTCGTCAACGAAGTGGCCGCGCTCTACGCCGCCTTCCTCAAGGGCGAGGAGTCGCCGCTGCCGGAACTGACCGTGCAGTACGCGGACTTCGCGGCGTGGCAGCGCGAGTGGATGCAGGGCGAGGTGCTGGAGCGAGAGCTTCAGTACTGGCGCGGGCAACTGGGCGGGGAGCTGCCGGCGCTGGAGCTGCCGACCGACCGGCCGCGCCCGGCCGTGCAGGCGTTCCGGGGGGCGAGCAAGTCGTTCGTGCTCGGCGGCGACCTGAACAGGGCCTTGAGCCGTTTGAGTCAGGGCGAAGGCGCGACGCGCTTCATGGTGTTGCTGTGCGCCTTCGAGGCGCTGCTCCATTACTACGGCGGGCAGGACGAGGTCGTCGTCGGCGTCAACGTGGCGAACCGCGACCGGCGCGAGATAGAGGGCGTCATCGGTTTCTTCGTCAACACGCTGGCGCTGCGCACGGACCTCTCGGGCGACCCGACCTTCCGCGAACTGCTGCGCCGCGTGCGCTCGGCGGCGCTCGGCGCGTACGCGCATCAGGGCCTGCCGTTTGAAAAACTCGCCGCGGCGTTGCAGCCGAGCCGCGGCGCGGGCCTTTCGCCGCTCTTCCGCGTGAAGGTGGACTACGACGAGCGGACGAAGATGGTCGAACTGCCGGGCCTGCGCGTCACGCCGCTGGAAGTCGGCGCCGACATCATCAGGACGGACCTGCGGCTCGGCCTGGCCGACGGCGCGGACGAACTGCTCGGACGGCTCTTCTACGACGAAGACCTGTTCGACGCCGCCACCGCCGTGCGCATGGTCGAGAACTATGAGGCGCTCCTGCGCCGCGTCCTGGCCGAGCCGGAGACGAGGCTGAGCGAACTCGTGGAGTCGCTGGCCGAAGACGACCGCGCGCGCGCGCGCAAACGGCTGGCGGGCGGCAAGAAGGCCAACCTGGAGAGGCTGAAGGAGCGCGCGCGCCGTCCCGCGCCCGGCGCGCCTGCGGGCGGGGAGAGCCGCGTATGAGCCGGCCGCAAGGTCTGAAGAAGTTGGGGCCCGTCGGCCGCAGGGCCGTCAACGTCTCCGCCGAGAGGTCGTTCAGCACGGGCTTCCTCGCGCCGGGCAGCGAGCTGCCGCTCGTCGTCCGCCCGGAAGTCCGCGACCTGGACGCCGCGCGCTGGGCGGCCCTCAACCGCGAGACGTTGGGCCGCGAGCTGCTGCGCCACGGCGCGCTCCTCTTCCGCGGCTTCGACGTGCGGACGGTCGAGGAGTTCGAGCGGTTCATCAAGGCCCTCTCGGACGAGCTGCTCCAGTACTCCTACGGCTCCACGCCGCGCACGCGAATCGGCGGCGCCGTCTACACCTCGACCGAGTACCCGGCCGACCAGTCCATCCCGCTCCACAACGAGATGTCCTACGCGAGCGACTGGCCGATGAAGCTCTGGTTCCTCTGCCTCAAGGCGGCCGCGCGCGGCGGCTCGACGCCCATCGCCGACAGCCGGAAAGTCTTCCGGCGCATCAGCCCGCGCGTCCGCGAGCGGTTCGCCGAGAGGGGCGTGATGTACGTGCGCAATTACGGCGACGGCGTTGACCTGCCGTGGCCGCAGGTCTTCGGCACGACGAGCAGGGAAGAGGTGGAGGCTTACTGCCTCGGCGCCGGCATCGAGTTCGAGTGGAGGGGCGGCGGCCGCCTGCGCACGCGCCAGACCTGCCAGGCCGTGGCCGTGCACCCGACGCTCGGCGAGCCCGTCTGGTTCAACCAGGCGCACCTGTTCCACGTCTCCAGCCTCGGCGCGGCGGCCGGCGCCTCGCTGCTCGAAGAGTTCGGCGAGGCCGGCCTCCCGCGCAACGCCTTCTACGGCGACGGCGCGCCCATCGAGGCGGAGGCGCTCGAAGAGATACGCGCCGCATACGAGCGGGAGAAGGTCAGCTTCGACTGGCAGGAGCGCGACGTGTTGATGCTGGACAACATGCTCGTGGCGCACGGGCGCGAGCCCTTCGAAGGCCCGCGCAGGGTGGTGGTCGGCATGGGCGAGTCGTGCAGGTGACGGCGGCGCGGGGCGGGGACGGGGCCGGCGGGGCAAACGACGGCAGCGAGGGAGCAGACATGCAAGAGATAACTGTTGAAGGATTCCAACTCTCACCCCAGCAGCGGCGCCTCTGGTTGTCGCGGCGCGGAGAGTCCGCGTCGCCCTACCGCGCGCAGGTGTCCGCGCGCGTCGGGGGGCGGCTGGACGCGCCCGCCCTGGAGGCGGCGCTCGCCGAGGTCGTGCGCCGCCACGAGATTTTGCGCACCTCCTTCGAGACGCCGCCCGGCCTGACCACGCCCGTGCAGGTCATCTCGGAGGCGGGCGAGCCTTTCTCCGCAGAGCTGCACGACCTCTCGGGCCAAGACGCGCGCCGGCAGGAGGCGCAACTCCGCGCCCTGCGCGAGCGCGCGCTCGGCGCCGAACTCCCCGCCGGCGGGACGCCCTCTTTGCGCGCGCAACTCGTCCGCCTCTCGCCCGACGCGCACGCGCTGATACTGACGCTGCCCGCCCTCTGCGCGGACGCGGCCGGGCTCCGCAACCTGCTCAAAGACGTCGGCGACTGTTACGCGGCGCTCGCCTCCGGCGCGGAGACGCCCGACGAGCCGATGCAGTACGCGGACCTTTCGCAGTGGCAGAACGAACTCGTCGAGTCGGAAGAGTCCGAAGACCACCGCGCCTACTGGCGCCGCCTCGGCCTGACTGCGCGGGGCGCGGCGCGGCTGCCGTACGAGCCGCCGGCGCCGGCGGGAGAGTTCTCGCCGCGCGTGCTGGCGGCGCCGCTCGGCGCGGACTGCGCGGCGAAGGTCGGGGCGCGCGCCGCGGCGCACGGCGTCTCGGAAGAGGTCTTCGCGCTGGCGTGCTGGCAGGCGCTGCTGTCGCGCGTCACGGGGCGGCCGGAGGTGGTCGTCGGCGCGGCCTTCGACGGGCGCAACTACGAAGGGCTCGAAGGGGCGCTCGGCCTCTTCGTCAGGTATCTGCCGGTCGCCTGCTCTCTGGACGAAGGGCTCCGCTTCGGCGAACTCCTCCGCCGCCTGGACGAGTCAGTGGCCGAGGGGCGCGAGTACCAGGAGTACTTCTCCTGGGACGACTTCGCCGGAGACGCCGGGCGCGCGCCGCTCTTCGACTTCGGTTTCGACTACGCGCTCCGCCCCGAAAGCTACACGAACGGGGGCCTGACCTTCTCCGTCGAGAGCGAGTACGTCTGCGCCGAGCGCTTCAAAGTCAGGCTCGCGTGCCTGCGCGGCGCCGACGGGCTGACGGCCGAGTTGCACTACGACGCGGCCCTCTTTACGGAAGAGGAGATGCTGCGCCTCGCTGAAGGGCTGCGCCGCGTCTTCGAGAGCGCGGCCGGCGCCGACGACGAGACGGTCGAAGGGCTTGAGGTCGTGGGCGAGGCCGAGCGGCGGCGCGTGCTCTCCGACTTCAACGGCCGCGCCGCGGCCTACGCCGGCGTGACGAGCGTGCACGCGCTCTTCGAGGCGCAGGCGGCGCGCGAGCCGGAGGCCGAGGCCGTCGTCTGCGAAGGCGGGCGTTTGAGCTACGGCGAGTTGAACGCGCGCGCCAACCGGCTCGCGCGCCGCCTGCGGCGCATGGGCGTCGGCCCGGAGGCGAAGGTCGGGCTCCTGCTCGAACGCTCCGCGGAGATGATAGTCGGCCTGCTCGCCGTCCTGAAGGCGGGCGGCTGTTACGTCCCGCTCGACCCTTCTTTCCCGCGCGAGCGCCTCTCCTTCATACTCGAAGACACGCGCGCGAAGGTGCTGTTGACGCAGGAGAGTTTGCTCGACGCGGCGCCGCAGGGCGCGGCGCAGGCCGTCTGCGTTGACGCCGAAGGCGGGGCGGCCGCCCCCGAAGATTCGTCCGACCTCGGCGTCGCCGTCCGGCCCGAAAACCTCGCCTACGTCATCTACACTTCCGGCTCGACGGGCCGGCCCAAGGGCGTCGGCGTGGAGCACAGGCAACTCCTCAACTACCTGCGCGCCGTCGGCGACGTGCTGGACCTGCCGCGGGGCTCCGGCTTCGCCACCGTCTCGACGCTCGCGGCCGACCTCGGCAACACGGCCGTCTACCCGTCGCTGTGCGGCGGCGGCACGCTGCACGTCATCACCTCCGAGCGCGCGACCGACCCCGCCCTGCTCGCCGACTACTTCACGCGCCACCGCGTTGACTGCCTGAAGATAGTGCCGTCGCACCTTTCGGCGCTGCTCAACTCGCCGCACGCGGCGCAGTCCCTGCCGCGCCGGCGGCTCGTGCTCGGCGGCGAGGCCACCCGCTGGCCCCTTTTCGAGAGGCTGCGCGAGCTGGCGCCCGGCGTCCAGATTATCAACCACTACGGCCCGACGGAGACGACCGTCGGCGTGTTGACCCACAGCGCGCGCGGCGAGGCGCGCGACCAGTTTTCGGCCACGCTGCCGCTCGGGAAGCCGCTCGCCAACACGCGCGTCTACGTGCTCGACCGCCGCCGTCGCCCTTTGCCCGTCGGCGTGGCCGGCGAGGTTTACATTGGCGGCGCGGGAGTCTCCAGGGGATACCTCGGCCGGCCCGCGCTGACGGCCGAGAGGTTCGTCCCCGACCCGTTCTCCTCGGAGCCGGGCGCTCGGCTCTACAGGACGGGCGACCTCGCGCGCCACCTGCCCGACGGCGCGGTGGAGTTCCTCGGCCGCGCCGACGACCAGGTCAAGATAAGGGGCTACCGCATCGAGCTGGGCGAGATAGAAGCGGCGATGCGCGCGCACCCGGCCGTGAGCGAGGCCGTCGTCACGGCGCACGAGGACGAGGCGGGCGAGAGGCGTCTGACCGGCTACGTCGTGCCGGGGCGTCGTCACCGCGAGGTCATCGAAGGGCGGCGCCGCTTCCGCCTGCCGAACGGCATGGCCATCGTGCAGCAGAACAGGAGCGAGACGGAATACCTCTTCAGAGAGATTTTCGAGGAGGCCGGCTACATGCGCCACGGCGTCGAGCTGCCGGCCGACGCCTGCGTCTTCGACGTGGGCGCCAACATCGGCATGTTCACGCTCTTCGCCGGCCGCGGCCCGAACGCGAAGGTCTACGCCTTCGAGCCCATCGGCGAAGTCTGCGAGGCGCTGCGCCTCAACGCGGAGCTGTACGGCGGGCCGGGCGTCAAGGTGTTCAACCACGGGCTGTCGGACGAAGAGAAGCAGGCGGCCTTCACCTACTACCCGCAGCAGACCGTGATGTCGGGCGCCAGCGCCTACGCCGACGCCGCATACGAGATGGAGGTGGTCAGGGGCGCGCTCGGCCGCGCGCCGCGGGGCGCCGACGACGCGCGGGACGTGGAGGAGCTTCTGCGCGGGAGCTTCGCCGCGCAATCTCAGGCTTGCAGGCTGCGCAGGCTCTCGGACGTGATGCGCGAGGAGGGCGTCGAGCGCATAGACCTGCTCAAGATTGACGTGCAGCGCGCCGAGCTGGACGTGCTGCGCGGCGTCAACGAGGAGGACTGGCCGAAGATTCGACAGGTCGCGATGGAGGTGCACGACGCGCCGGGGCAGGCGAGCGAAGGCCGCCTGCGCGAGGCCGTCTCGCTGCTCGAAGGTCGAGGCTTCTCCGTCGTCGCCGAGCAGGGGGAGGCGCTGAAGGGCACCGACCGCCACAACCTCTACGCTGTGCGGAGAGGCCGCGGCGCCGGGGCGGCGTACGCCCCCGCGCCGGCCGAGGCGGGCGCCGTGACGCCGCGCGAGGAGTTCGGCGACGAAGTGTTGAGCGGCGCGCAGGTGCGCGCGCACCTGCGCGAACGTTTGCCCGAGTACATGATTCCCAGCCACGTGCTGCTGCTCGACGAGTTGCCGCTGACGCCGAACGGGAAGCTCGACCGTCACGCGCTCCCCGCGCCGGGCCGCGAGGCGGAGGAGACGGAGCGCCTCGCGCCGCGGACGCCGACCGAAGAGATGGTGTGCGCCATCTGGGCCGAGGTGCTCGGCGTAGAGAGCGCGGGCGCCGGGGACAACTTCTTCGACCTCGGCGGCCACTCTCTGCTGGCGACGCAGATGATGTCGCGCGTGCGCGCCGCCTTCGGCGTCGAGCTGCACCTGCGCGGCTTCTTCGGCGCGCCGACCGCGCGCGGCCTGTCGAGGCTGATTGACCTGGCCGTGGCGGACAAGGGCGGGGTCGCCGCGCCGCCCATCACGCCGGCCGACCGCGCCGGCAAACTCCCGCTCTCGTTCGCGCAGCAAAGGCTCTGGTTCATTGACCAGCTCGAGCCGATGAGCGCCGTCTACAACGTCCCCGCCGCCCTGCGTCTCCAGGGGCGTCTGGACGCCGCCTCGCTCGGGCGCGCGCTCACGGAGATTGTCAGGCGCCACGAGGCGCTGCGGACGAAGTTCGTCCTGGCCGACGGCGACCCCGTGCAGGTCGTAGAGCCGGCGGAGCCCTTCAAGCCGGACTTCATAGACTTGAGCCACCTCGCGGACGCCGAACGCGAAGCGGCGGCGCAGGAACTCGCGCGCGAGGAGGCGGCCCGCCCTTTCGACCTCTCCCGGGCGCCGCTGCTGCGCGCGCTCCTGGCGCGGCTGAGTGATGAGGAGCACGTGCTGCTCTTCACGATGCACCACATCGTCACCGACGGCTGGTCCATGGGCGTCCTCGTCAACGAAGTGGCCGCCCTCTACGCCGCCTTCCTCGAAGGCGAGGAGTCGCCGCTGGCGGAACTGCCCGTGCAGTACGCCGACTTCGCCGCCTGGCAGAGAGAATGGATGAGCGGGGAAGTGCTGGAGCGAGAGCTTCAGTACTGGCGCACGCAGTTGGAAGGCGCGCCGCCCGTGCTCGAACTCCCGACCGACAGACCGCGCTCGGTCGTGCAAACACCCCGCGGGGCCACTTACTCCTTCGCGCTGCCGCAGGAGTTGACCGAGCGGTTGCGCAGGCTGAGCCGTGAAGAAGGCGCGACGCTGTTCATGACGCTGCTCGCCGGCTTCCAGGCGCTGCTCTCACGCTACAGCGGCCAGCGGGACGTGGTCGTCGGCTCGCCGATAGCCAACCGCAACCGGGCGGAGACGGAGCCGCTCATCGGCTTCTTCGTCAACACGCTGGCGCTGCGCACCGACCTCTCCGGCTCGCCCTCCTTCCGCGAACTGCTGCGCAGGGTGAGGGAGACGTGCCTCGGGGCGTACGCGCACCAGGACGTGCCGTTCGAGAAGCTGGTCGAGGAGCTGGAGCCGGAGCGCAGCCTCGGGCGCAACCCGCTGTTCCAGGCCGCCTTCGTGCTTCAGAACGCGCCGGTCGGGGAGTTGAGCCTGCCGGGGCTGCGGCTGCTGCCGGCGGCGGCCGAGAGCCGCGCGGCGAAGTTCGACCTGACGCTGCTGACCGAGGAGCGCGAGGGGGGCGTCGGGGCGACGCTCGAGTACGACGCCGACCTCTTCGAGGCGGGGACGGCCGAGCGCATGGCCCGCCACCTCGTGGCGCTGCTCTCGGCCGCAACCGCCGACCCCTCGCTCCCCGTTGAGTCTCTGGACCTGCTCTCGGGCGAGGAGCGCCGCCTGCTCGCCGACGTCTACAACCGCACGGCCTCCGCCTACCCGCGCGAAGCCTCGCTCGCCTCGCTCTTCGAGTGGCGGGCCGCGCTCTCGCCGGACGCGGCCGCGCTCGCCTTCGGGGACGGGCTCATGAGCTACGCCGAGTTGAACGAGAAGGCCAACAGGCTGGCGCGCCACCTCCGCTCGCTCGGGGTGGGTGCGGAGACGCGCGTCGGCGTGTTGATGGAGCGCTCGGCGGAGTTGGTCGTCTCGCTCCTCGCGGTGCTGAAGGCGGGCGGGGCGTACGTCCCGCTCGACCCGGAGTACCCGCTGGAGCGGCTCTCCTTCATGCTCGAAGACTCGCGCGCTCCAGTCCTGCTCACGCAGAGCCGGCTGCGCCGTGCGGCGGGCGGTTACGAGGGGCGCGTCGTGGCCGTGGATGAGTTGGAGGAGGAGCTGTCGGCGCTTCCGGGCGACGACCTCCCCGAAGAGGAGCGCGGCGTCGGCGGCTCATCGCTCGCCTACGTCATCTACACGTCTGGCTCGACGGGCCGACCCAAGGGCGTGATGGTCGAGCAGCGGTCGGTGGCGCGCCTCGTCCTCAACACCGATTACGTCTCGCTGTCCCCGTCGGACTGCATCGCGCAAATCTCAAACTCCTCTTTCGACGCTATGACTTTCGAGCTGTGGGGGGCGCTGCTCAACGGCGCGCGGCTCGAAATCATCGAGAAGGAGACGGCGCTCGACCTGCGTGAGTTCGCGGCCGCGCTCGGGGCGCGGCGCGTCACCGCCCTGTTCATGACGACGGCGCTCTTCAACCAGATGGCGCACATGTCGGCCGACGTCTTCGGCTCTCTGCGTTACGTTCTGTTCGGCGGCGAGGCGTGTGACGCGGGCGCCGTCCGGCGCGTGGCGCGCGGCGCCAGGCCTGCGCAACTGCTGCACGTCTACGGCCCGACGGAGAATACGACCTTCAGCACGTGGTTCGAGGTGACGGAGGTCGGCGAGGAGGCGACGACCGTCGCCATCGGGGGCCCCGTCGCCAACACGACCGCCTACGTGCTCGACGAGAACTACGGGCTGACGCCGGAGGGGGTCGCGGGGGAACTCTACCTGGGCGGCGACGGCCTCGCGCGCGGCTACATGAACGGCGCGGCGCTGACGGCCGAGCGGTTCGTCCCCGACCCGTTCTCGGGCGAGCCGGGCGCGCGCCTCTACAGGACGGGCGACGTGGTGAGGCGCGGGGCGGGCGGGCGCATCGAGTTCGTCGGGCGCCGCGACCATCAGGTGAAGGTGCGCGGCTTCCGCGTGGAGCCCGGCGAGATAGAGGCGGCGCTCTGCGCGCACCCGGACGTGCGCGAGGCCGTCGTAGTCGCTTTGGGCGAGGGCGCCGACAAGCGTCTGGTGGCCTACCTGACGTGCGAGGAGGGCGCGGCGGCCGTCGAAGCCGCGCGGTGGCGCGAGTACCTGACGGGACGCATGCCGCCCTACATGGCGCCTTCGGCGTTCGTCACGCTGGGCGCGCTGCCGCTGACGCCCAACGGCAAGGTGGACCGCAAGGCGCTGCCCGCGCCCGCCTACGACGCCGCAGAGTCGGGCCGCGACTTCGCCCCCCCCGCCACGCCCACGCAGGAGGTGCTCTGCGGCATCTTCGCCGACCTGCTCGGCCTCGCCCGCGTCGGCGTCAATGATAATTTCTTCGACCTCGGGGGCCACTCGCTGCTGGCGACGCAGTTGATGTCGCGGGCGCGCGCGGCCTTCGCCGTGGAGTTGCCGCTGCGGCTGCTCTTCGAGTCGCCGACCGTGGCGGAGCTGGCGCGGCGCGTCGAGGCGGGGCTGCGCGCCGGGGCGGGGGAGCAGGCCCCGCCGGTCACGCCGGTGGGGCGCGCGGGCGCGCTGCCGCTGTCGTTCGCGCAACAGCGATTATGGTTCCTCGACCAGTTGGAGCCGGGCAGCGCCTTCTACAACGTCCCGGCGGCCGTCCGGCTGTGCGGCTCGCTCGACGCGCGGGTGCTCGGCCGCGCCCTCTCGGAAGTGGTCAGGCGGCACGAGTCTCTGCGCACGACCTTCGCGGTCACAGACGGCGAGCCCACGCAGGTCATCCACGACGCCGCGCCCGTCACGCTTCCCGTCGAAGACCTCGGCGCATTCGCCAAAGCCGAGCGCGAGTCAGAGGCGCGGCGTCTCGCGGCTGAAGAGTCGGCGCGGCCGTTCGACCTTTCCGCGGGGCCGCTGCTGCGCGCGCGGCTGTTGAGGCTGAATGAAGAGGAGCACGTGCTGCTCTTCACGATGCACCACATCGTCTCGGACGGCTGGTCTATGAGTGTGCTCGTCAAAGAGGTCGCCGCGCTCTACGCCGCCTTCCTCAAGGGCAAGGAGTCGCCGCTGGCGGAGCTGACCGTGCAGTATGCGGACTTCGCGGCGTGGCAGAGAGGGTGGATGCAGGGCGAAGTGCTGGAGCGAGAGCTTCAGTACTGGCGCGGGCAACTGGGCGGGGAGCTGCCCGTGCTGGAGCTGCCGACCGACAGGCCGCGCCCGGCCGTCCAGACGTTCCGAGGGGCGCGGCACTCCTTCACCCTGCCGCAGGAGTTGGCCGGGCGGCTGGAGGGACTGAGCAGGCGGGAGGGCGTCACGCTCTTCATGACGCTGCTGGCTGCGTGGCAGGCGCTGCTCTCGCGCTACAGCGGGCAGGACGACGTGGTGGTGGGCAGCCCCATCGCCAACCGCAACCGGGCGGAGACGGAAGGGCTCATCGGCTTCTTCGTCAACACGCTCGCCCTGCGCACCGACCTGTCGGGCGAGCCGACTTTCAGGGAGCTGTTGGGCAGGGTGAGGGAGACGTGCCTCGGCGCGTACGGGCATCAGGACGTGCCGTTCGAGCGGCTGGTCGAGGAGTTGCAGCCCGAGCGGAGCCTTTCGCGCACGCCGCTTTTTCAGGTTCTCTTCACCTTGCAGAACCGCCCGGACGAGGCGCTGGAGCTGCCCGGGCTTTCGCTGAAGCCCGTGGAGTTTGAAGACGGGACGGCGAAGTTCGACCTGTCGCTCTACATCGTTGACGGGCGGGAGCAGCAGGCCGGCGTCATCGTCTACAACACGGACCTGTTCGACGCGGAGGCCGTCGGCCGGATGGCCGGTCACCTCGAACAACTCCTCTGGGCGGCGACCTCCGACCCGGAGCGGAGGATTACGGAGCTGCCGCTGCTGGCCGAGGCCGAGCGCCGGCTGGTGCTGGCCGAGTTCAACGACACGCGCAGGGACTTTCCCCTCGACAAGTGCGTTCACCAGCTCTTCGAGGAGCAGGCGGCGAGGACGCCCGACGCGGTCGCGGCCGTCTACGGCGCGCAGAGCCTGACGTACGCGGAGTTGAACGCGCGCGCCAACCAACTGGCGCGCCACCTCGCGGAGATGGGCGTGGGGCCGGAGTTCCTTGTCGCGCTGCTCGCGCGGCGCGGCCTGGACTTCCTGACGGCCGTGCTCGCGGTCTTCAAGGCCGGCGGCGCGTACCTCCCGCTCGACCCGCTGCACCCGCCGCGCCGCCTGGCGCAGGTGCTGTCGCGCAGCGGGAGCGAACTGGTGCTCGCGGCCGACGAGTTCGCGGAGAAGGTCGCGCAGGTCTTCGACGGCGGCCACTTCGCGGACGCGCCGGCGCGCCCGCCCGTCGTCTCGCTGGAAGGTCTGCTGGCGCGCGGGCACGCGGGCGAGAATTTGCCGGCGCGCAACCGGCCCGAAAACCTCGCATACGTCATCTACACCTCCGGCTCCACGGGGCTGCCGAAGGGGGCGATGCTCGAACAGAGGGGCATGTGTAACCACCTGCTGGCGAAGGTCGAGTCGCTGCGGCTGACCGGCGCGGACGTGGTCGCGCAGACGGCGACGCAGTGCTTCGACGTCTCCGTCTGGCAGATGCTTTCGGCGCTGCTCGCCGGCGGCGGCGTCTACATCGCCGACGAGGAGCTGGCGCTCGACTCCATCGGGCAACTCGGGATGATCGCCGAGCGGGGCGTGACCATCCTTGAGATAGTGCCGTCGCAGTTGAGGGTGATGGTGGACGGCGTCGGGCGGATGCCCGCGCCGGAGCGCCCCGACCTCTCGCCGCTGCGCTGGCTCATCGTCAACGGCGAGCCGCTGCTGCCGGAGCTTTGCCGCCAGTGGTTCGACCTCTACCCGGCGACCCCGCTCATCAACGCCTACGGCCCGACCGAGTGCTCGGACGACGTGACGCAGCACGTGATACAGACGCCGCCGCCGCGGACGCTGGCGCGCGTGCCCATCGGCGGCGCGCTCTCGAACATGCGCATGTACGTGCTCGACAGGAAAATGTCGCCGGCGCCGGTCGGCGTGGGCGGCGAGCTTTACGTCGGCGGCGTCGGCGTCGGGCGCGGCTACCGCGCCGACCCGGGCCGCACGGCGTTGAGTTTCATCCCCGACCCCTTCGGCGAAACCCCAGGCGCGCGCCTCTACAAGACGGGCGACCTCGTGCGCCACCTGCCCGACGGGCGCCTGGACTTCCTACAGCGCGTGGACCACCAGGTGAAGGTGCGCGGCTTCCGCATCGAGCTGGGCGAGGTCGAGGCCGCGCTCGCGCAGCACCCTTCGGTCAACGAGTGCGTGTGCGTCGTCAGAGAAGACGCGCAGGGCGCGAAGCGTCTGGTCGCCTACGTGGCCGGCGAGAAGGTTGCGGGCTCCGCCGAGTTGGCGGAGCACCTGCGCGGCCGTCTGCCGGAGTACATGGTGCCTTCGGCGTTCGTCACGCTGGGCGCGCTGCCGCTGACGCCCAACGGCAAGGTGGACCGCAAGGCGCTGCCCGCGCCCGCCTACGACGCCTCAGAAGCCGGCCGCGACTTCGCCCCTCCCGCCACGCCCACGCAGGAGGTGCTCTGCGGCATCTTCGCCGATCTGCTCGGCCTCGCCCGCGTCGGCGTCCACGACAACTTCTTCGACCTCGGGGGGCACTCGCTGCTGGCGACGCAGTTGATGTCGCGGGCGCGCGCGGCCTTCGCGGTGGAGTTGCCGCTGCGGCTGCTCTTCGAGTCGCCGACCGTGGCGGAGTTGGCGCGGCGCGTCGAGGCGGGGCTGCGCGCCGGGGCGGGCGAGCAGGCCCCGGCGGTCACGCCGGTGGGGCGCGCAGGCGCGCTGCCGCTGTCGTTCGCGCAGCAGCGATTGTGGTTCCTCGACCAGTTGGAGCCGGGCAGCGCCTTCTACAACGTCCCGGCGGCCGTCCGCCTCAGCGGGCGGCTGGAGGCGGGCGTGCTCGCGCGTGTGCTCACGGAGGTGGTCAGGCGGCACGAGTCTCTGCGGACGACCTTCGCGGTCGCCGGCGGCCAGCCCGTGCAGGTCATTCACCCCGCGTCCGAGATGACGCTGGAGGTCGAAGACCTCTGCGCGTTCGCGGAGTCGGAGCGGGAGTCAGAGGCGCGCCGTCTCGCGGGCGAAGAGGCGCGGCGTCCGTTCGACCTCTCGGCGGGGCCGCTGCTGCGCGCACGCCTGTTGAGGCTGAGTGAGGAGGAGCACGTGCTGCTCTTCACGATGCACCACATCGTCTCGGACGGCTGGTCTATGGGCGTGCTCGTCAATGAGGTGGCGCGGCTGTACGAGGCTTTCCTCAAGGGCGAGGCTTCACCTCTGCCTGAGCTGCCCGTGCAGTACGCGGACTTCGCGGCGTGGCAGAGAGGGTGGATGCAGGGCGAAGTGCTGGAGCGCGAGCTTCAGTACTGGCGCGGGCGACTGGGCGGGGAGCTGCCCGTGCTGGAGCTGCCGACCGACAGGCCGCGCCCGGCCGTCCAGACGTTCCACGGCAGGCAGGAGTCCTTCGTGCTTTCGGCGGAACTGAGCGAGTCGCTTCAGGCGTTGAGCCGGCGGCGCGGCGTCACGATGTTCATGCTGCTGCTCGCGGCCTGGAAGGTTCTGCTGTCGCGCTACACGCGGCAGGAAGACATCCTCATCGGCGCCGCCATCGCCAACCGTAACCGCGCCGAAGTCGAGCCGCTCATCGGCTTCTTCATCAACATGCTCGTGCTCCGCACAGACCTCTCGGGCGACCCGCCCTTCGCCGAACTGCTCCGCCGCGTGAAAGACGTGGCGCTCGGGGCGTACGCGCACCAGGACGTGCCCTTCGAGAAGTTGATAGAGGAGTTCGTGCCCGCGCGCGCCACCAACCAGACGCCGCTCGTGCAGACGGCGTTCGGCTTCAACAATGCGCCGCGGCAGGAGTTCAAGCTGGCGGGGCTGACGCTGGAGTCGCTGCCCTTCGACAACGACGCGGGCCGCTTCGACCTGACCCTCTGGTTCGACAAGCCCGCGGACGAGCTGCGCGCCACCTGGTACTACAACACGGACCTCTTCGACGCGGCGACCATCGCGCGGATGCAGGGGCGCTTCGAGACGCTTCTGCGCAGCGTCGTGGCGTCGCCGGACGCGCGCCTGAGCGAGCTTGAGATGTTCACCGAAGAGGAGAGGCGGCTGCGCGAGGCCGAGAAGCAGGGGCGCGAAGAGGCGAACAGGAAGAGGCTGCGCAGCGCCCGCCGCAAGTTCGTCGGCGCGCCACAGCCGGCCGCGGCCGACGCGCAGCCATCGCCCGCCGAGGGCGCTTCGGCCGGCGATTAAGGCCCCGCGCGAGCGATGACGAAGGAAGGACGGAACCCTTTGACAACCAACGTCGGCACGTTCAAAGCAATCAAGCGCAAGACGCTGAGCCTGACGCAGGAGGGGCTGGTGAGGTTCGGCGCGCTCGCCGCCGGCGAGCCTCTCCCGCTGCTGGCCGAGCCCGCGGTGGGCGGGCTCAACCCGGCGGCCTGGGGGGCGGCGAACCGCGAGCTGGT
>DASVUF010000141.1:0-21940 GCA_036387195.1 Pyrinomonadaceae bacterium
CGGCGCGCGCTTTCCGTCGAAAGCGCGCGCCGCCCGCGGGCACGCCTCTTTAAAGCCCGGCGGGGGCCGCGCCTTATTCCTTTTCGAGGATGGAGAAGTGAATCATCCCGCGCTGCACCTCTTCGAGCGCGATGCGCGTGGGCTTGTGGCGCTGCGAGTCCATCTCGACCCGGGGCCGCGCGCCCTTCTGGAGCTGCTTGCTGCGCTGCGCCGCGACAAGGATGAGGCGGTACTTGGAGTCCAGCGCCGGGGTCTCGTGCCCCTGCTCGTCCTGCTCTTCGGTCTTCGTCGTCGCGTCTGCGGGCTTTGCCATGTCTCTCCCCGGCCGGCTCTGCCGTCTTCTCCGGCCGGCCTCCTCAAAATTCCAGCGTTAAGATGAACACTCTTTTATAAACTTTCCGCGCCATTAATTCAACGCGCGGCGGTCGTCCCGAATGTCGCCAGCACGCGCCGCGCGAGCGCCTCCTGCCGCCCGCGCCGCGCCCGCTCGGCCCTCACGACGGAGGCGAGCTGCCCGGCGGCGCGCTCGACCACGTCGTTGAGGATGACGTAGTGGAAGTGCCTGTACTGCTCCACCTCGCCCCGCGCGTTGGCCAGCCGCAGCTCCAGCTCCTCCGGGCGCTCGGTCATGCGCGCCGTCAGCCGCGCCCGCAGGACCTCGAACGAGGGCGGGAGGATGAAGACGGAGACGACCGACTTCATCGCCGCGCGGACGGCGAGCGCGCCCTGCACGTCTATCTCCAGAACGATGTCGCGCCCCTGCGCCAGCTCGCGCCGGACGGCGGCGCGCGTCGTCCCGTAGAGGTTGCCGTGGACGACCGCCCATTCGAGGAAGCCGCGCGCGCGCCTCTTCCGCTCGAACTCCTCGCGCGAGACGAAGTGGTAGTTGACGCCGTCGGCCTCGCCGGGCCGCGGCCGGCGCGTCGTCCAGGAGACCGAGTAGGCGACGCCGGGCACCTCCTCCAAAAGCCTTCGGATGAGCGTGCCCTTGCCGCCGCCCGAGGGGGAGCTGATGACGAAGAGGATGCCGCGCCGCCCCTCGTCCGCCCCGCCGGCGGGGTTCGCGCCGTCTGTCACCGGGGACTCACTCAACGTTCTGCACCTGCTCGCGCAGCTTCTCGACCGCGGCCTTGATGGCGAGCGCCGACTCCTTGATGGCGAGGTCGGTGGACTTGGAGAGGACGGTGTTGGCCTCGCGGTTGAACTCCTGGAGGAGGAAGTCGAGCCGCTTGCCGGTGTCGCCCGACTCGGCGAGCGCGGCGCGGAACTGCGCGACGTGGCTGCGCAGCCGCGCCGTCTCCTCGGTGATGTCGCTGCGGTCGGCGAGGTAGGCGACCTCCTGCGAGAGCCGCCCCTGGTCGAGTTCGACTATCTCCAGGCCGTCGCGCGCCAGCAGCTCCGTGATGCGCTTGTAGACGCGCGCGCGGTAGTTCTCGACCTGCTCGCCCGAGAGCGACTCGATGACGGGGAGGTGGCGCTCTATCTCGTCGAGGCGCGCGCCCATCTCGGCGGCGAGCGCCGCGCCCTCGCGCTCGCGCATCGCTTCGAGTTCGCCGAGCGCCTGTTCGAGCGCCTGCTCGACGCCCTTGAGCGCACCCTCCGAGACGCCCGTGCGCGCCGTCTGCATCGCGCCGGGCAGGCGCGCGATGACGTTGACGTCGGGCTCGCCGGCCAGTCCGAACTCGCGCTGCATCTCGCGCATGGCCTGGATGAAGCCGGCGATGAGCGGGCGGTTGACCTCGTAGCTGACCTCGCTCGTGCGCTCGACCGAGACGTTGACGTCCACGCGGCCGCGCGAGAGTCGCTCGCCGACGCGCTTGCGCACCAGCGGCTCGACCTGCGCCAGCTCGGAACTCGTCCGCAGGTGCACGTCGAGGAAGCGGTTGTTGACGGTCTTCAGGTCTACGGCGACGCTGTACCCCTCGCCCTGCGCCGAGCCCCGGCCGAATCCGGTCATGGATTTCATAAGTGGTCAGTAGACGGTAGACGTTGGAAAAGCATTTCGTTGGTCGGACGGCTCTGGTCGTCGGCGCCGGCGCCCGGCGGGCGGGCCTACTGGCTGCTGACCACCTGCTCGTCCTCCTCCTCGTCCGCGAACTGGAGTTCGTAGAGCCTTCGGTACGCGCCGCCGAGCGCGAGCAGCTCGGAGTGTTTGCCCGTCTCGACGATGCGGCCGCGCTCGATGACGACGATGAGGTCGGCGCGCCGGACGGTCGAGAGGCGGTGCGCGATGACGATGGTCGTCCGCCCGCGCGTCAGATTCGCCAGCGCCTTCTGCACGAGCCGCTCCGACTCGGCGTCGAGCGCCGAGGTCGCCTCGTCGAGCACGAGCACGGAGGCGTCGGCCAGCACGGCGCGCGCGATGGCGAGCCGCTGGCGCTGGCCGCCCGAGAGGAAGATGCCGCGCTCGCCGACGACCGTGTCGTAGCCGTGGGGCAGCTCCCTGACGAACTCGTGCGCGTGCGCGGCGCGGGCGGCCGCCTCGATTTCGGCGTCCGAGGCGCCGGGGCGGCTGTAGGAGATGTTGTAGCGGACGGTGTCGTTAAAAAGAACCGTCTCCTGCGTGACGAGCGCCGTGTTCGAGCGCAGGCTGCGCAGGCCGGCGTCGCGCAGGTCAACGCCGTCCCAGAGCACGGCCCCCTGCGTGGGGTCGTGGAACCGCGGGACGAGCTTCGTCAGCGTGGACTTGCCGCCGCCCGACTCGCCGACGAGCGCGACCATGCGGCCCGCGGGGATGCGCAGGGAGATGTCGCGCAGCACCGGCCGCCCCTCGGCGCCGTAGCCGAAGGAGACGTTCCTCAGCTCCAGGCAGTCGCGCAGCGGCCCGAGCGCGACGGCGTCCGGCCGCTCGGGCATCTGCGCGCGCTCGTCCATCACCTCCCAGACGTGGCGCGCCGCGGCCAGCGCCTGCTCCATGCCGTTGTGCAGGCGCGAGAGCTTGCGCATCGGGTCGTAGCTGGAGAAGAGGAAGAAGAGGAACGTGACGAAGAGCGCCGCGTTCATCCGCCCGGCGATAATCTCGCGCTGCGCGAAGAAGAGCAGGGCGGCGACGGCGAAGACGCCGATGAGTTCGATGACGTTGGGCGCGACGCCGTTGATCTTGGCGGCGCGCAGGTGGGCGCGCATGATCTGGCGCGCGACGCGCTCGAACCTCGAAAGCTCGCGCCCCTCGGCGACGTACGCCTTGACGATGGCCTGGTTGGCGAGCGCCTCCTGCGCGGTGTCGGAGAGCCGCTGGCCGCCCTCGTAGGACTCGCGCGCCAGGTTGCGCAGCGCGCGGCCGAAGCGCGCGGTCAAAAACCCGATGAGCGGCGCGATGGCGAGCGAGCCGAGCGTCAGCCGCCAAGAGTAGTAGAACGAGGCGGCGAGGAAGCAGGCGAGCGTGAAGCCCTCGCGCAGCATGTCGCGCAGCGTGTTCGAGACGGCCGTCTCGATGGCGGCGGCCGAGCCGACGAGGCGCGAGACGAGGTAGTTCGTGCGGTGGCGCTCGAAGAAGTCGGCCGACTGCCCGTGCAGGTGCGCGTACATGTCCGTGCGCAGCCTCAGCACCGACTCCTGCCCGACGCGCGCCATGAAGTAGGTCGAGAGGTACTCGGCCAGCCCCTTGGCCAGGGTGAAGGCGATGAGCAGGACGGCGATGGCGCCCCACGCCTCGAACCCCGTGTCGGGGATGACGCGCTGGAGGCCGAAGAGCGTGGGCGTGCGCGGGCCGTCGGCGCCGTCGGGGCGGAAGACCTGGTCGAAGATGGGGACGATGAGCGCGCCGATGGCGCTCTGCAACAGCCCGACGAAGAGCATCGCGACGGTCGCGAGCGCGAACTTCCCCCAGTGCGGCTTGAGGTAGTATAGAAGTCGCCGTAGGTCGCGCATGAAGTCCTGGCCCCGAAGCCCGCCTCGTTCGCTCGAAGGTTTTGGAGTGGAAGGTTCTCTCGGCCGCCTCTCGGTAAAACGAGACTATACGGAGCGGGGGCGCGGGGCGTCAAGGATTGCGAAAAGAGTCCAAAGCCGGCGGCGCGCGCCATTTCGCGCTTCTTGCGCTATAATCCCGGCGCGCGACGACGGACGTAAGCTAAGCTCTTCCACGACAACTTTTTCAGGTGGGACGCGTGAGCCTTCGGATTCTCATTGTGGACGACGACCTCAGCATGAGGATGCTGCTCGCCGAGTACTTCCGGCGCCTCGGCTTCGAGGTCGAGGAGAAGGAGAGCGCCGAGGAGGCGCTGGAGCGTGCGCTCTCGGGCCAGTTCGACTGTTTCATCTTCGACGTCTCGATGCCGGGCATGTCGGGGCTCGAACTGCTCAGGCGCGTGCGCGACCGCGGCGTCGAGACGCCCGCCATGTTCCTGACGGCGCACGACGCGGTGGACGACAAGGTGGCCGGCTTCCAGGCCGGCGCCGACGACTACCTCGCCAAGCCGTTCAGCCCGCGCGAGCTGGAGGTGCGGGTCGAGGCGCTGCTCAGGCGCGCGGGCAAGTGGGGCGCGAAGCCGGACGACGAGAAGAAGGACCGCATCGAGGTGGGCCTGCTCGTCATCGACAAGCGCCGCCACGAGGTCACGGTCTCGGGCAGCCGCGTGGACCTCACGCCGCTCGAATTCCACATCCTCGAACGCCTGGCGAGCGAGCCCGGCCGCGCCTGGTCGCGCAACGACCTGCTCGACGAGGTCTGGAGCACCGAGTACGAGGGCTACCAGCGCAACGTAGACCCGCACATCAACCGCCTGCGCCGCAAGATAGAGCCCGACCCCAAGAACCCGACCTACGTCCTGACCGTGCGCGGCGTCGGCTACAAACTGAACGAGGCCCCATGAAGACCCACGCACCCACACGCGCCGGCGCGCTCGCGCTCGCGGCCCTCCTCGCGTCGGCGCCGTTCGCCGCCGGGGCCGCCCGTGCGCAGAGGAGGCCGGCCCCGAAGAAGAAGGCCGAGCAGGCGAAGCCGGCCGCGACGCCGCGGCCCGACGCCGGCGGGCAGGAGCCGGGCCGGCGCCCCGTCGCGACGCAGCTCCCGCCCTCCATCCTCGTCCGCTGGCAGGGCCGGCCCGGCGTCGAGCGCTACCGCCTGCAACTCGCCACCGACGAGAAGTTCGAGGACGTGGTCTTCGACCAGGCGGTCGAGGGCCGGCAGCACGTCGTCCGCGGGCTGCCGCCGGGCGACTACTTCTGGCGCGTGGCGGCCGCCGCCGCCGAGACGAGCATCAGCTACTCGCGCCCCGAGCGGCTGAGGCTGGGCGGCGAGAACAAGGTCGAGGTGGCGAGCGTCGTGATGCCGGCCGACGCCACGGGGTGGCGCGTGGCGACGGGCGAGGTTTTGCGGCTCACGCCCGCGAGCCTCAGGCCGGGCGGCGTGGTGGACTTCGTCGGCGTGGGCGCGGACGGCCGCGCCTTCGCCGTGGACGGCGCGAGCGGCATCTCGCTGTGGACGTCGCGCTACGACACGGCGGCCGGGGCGCGGGGGCAGGAGGCGAAGGACGTGACCTTCGCGCCGCTCGTCTTCGGCGACCCGCAGCGCGGGGCCTACGTCGTCGTGGCGACGCGGGGGGGCGTGCGCGCGCTGCTCGGCGACACGGGGCGCGAGACGTGGCGCGCCGCCCTCGAAGGGCGCGCGGCCGCCGGCGCGGCGACCGACGTTGACGGCGACGGCAAGACCGAGGTCGTCGTCGTCACCGAAGGCCCGGAGATGTTCTACGTCATCAACCCGCTCTCGGGGCGCGTCGTCGCGAGCAGGAAGCTCTCGGGCGCGGTGGCGGGCGCGCCCTACCCGTTCGAGGCCGGCGGCCGGCGCGGCGTGCTGCTCGGGCTGAAGGAGGGCGGGCGCGTCGAGTTCCGCGGCGCGGACGGCGAGGTCATCGCAGAGTCGAAGCTCGAAGGCGACGTGACGACGGCGCCGCTGGTGACCATGCGCGGGGCGACGCCCTTCATGGCGGTCGGGAGCGACACGGGGCTGTGGGCCTTCAGCATGCCGGACTTGAAGGCGCTCGGCGCCATCAGGGCCGACGACGACTCGGTGCGCGGGACGCTCAGCGCGGCGGATGTGGACGGCGACGGCAGCAGCGAGATAGTGATGGTGACGCGCCGCGGGCGCGTGGCGCTGGTCAGCACCGTGGACGGCAGCGTCCGCTGGTACGCCGAGGGCGCCGAAGACGCCGCGTCGGCCGCCTTCGCCGACGTGAACGCCGACGGCGTGCTCGACGTCATCGTGCCCGGCGGCGGGCAGACCTTCGCGCTCGCCTTCTCGGGGCGCGACGGCTCGCTCGTGATGCGGGTGGAGGAGAGCGGCAAATCGCCGGCGAGGCCGGGCGCCGCGCCGCGCTCGCTGGTGGTCGCGCCCGCGCTCGGCGGCGGCGGCTGGCTCGTCGGCGGCGACCCCTCGGGGACGGGCCTGCGCGCGGTCGAGCTGCCGAAGGGCTCCGTCAAGACGGCCGCGAAGTGACGCGGGCGGCCGGGCGCGTCGTGAGGTGCTGACTTGTACGTCCGTCTGTTCGCCGCCTCGCTCTTCGCCGCGTGGCTCGTGGGAAAGTTCGTGCTGGGCGGGGAGGGCTTCGTCCACATCCTCCTGCTCTGCGCCGTCGCCGTCGGCGTCGTCCAACTCGTCCACGAGCGCCGCGCCGCCCGGCAGTAGGGCGGAACCTCGAACGTCACGCCCGCCCGCCGCCGCCCGCGGCGCTGTTTTTCTGCAACCGGGCGGGCGCGTCAAAGCATCAATCAGGCTGTCGGAGAGTTTTTCACCGCGCTAGACGCTACGGGCTCCCCAGGGCGCGCCATCCACTCGACCAGAAGGAGTACGGTTTATGAGATTCGCTGGCTCTCATCTACGCGCGACGGCCGCCGCGCTCGCGGCGCTCCTGCTGTGCGCCGCCGCCGCGGCGGGCGCGCAGTCCGACATCCGCCGCGAGACGGTCGCCGTCTCGTACCCGCTCGAACAGACCGTCAGCCTCAAGTTCCGCGGGACGACGCGTCTGCCGCGCCTGTCGGGCTCGGCCAAGGTCAAGCGCACGGGGCGGCGCAACACGCGCGTCGAGATGAACATTGACAACCTGCCGCGCGCCTTCGAGCTGGGCAGCGTCTACACGACCTACGTGCTGTGGGCCATCTCGCCCGAGGGGCGCGCCGACAACCTCGGCGAGCTGAAGCGCAGCGGCAGCCAGTTCATAGACACCAAGGTGGACGTGACGACGCCGCTCGAAACCTTCGCGCTCATCGTGACGGCCGAGCCGCACTACCTCGTGCGCAGCCCGAGCCGCATGGTCGTGCTCGAAAACCTGCCGCCGCGCGACCCCGGCGACGCGCAGGTCTCGACCGTGCCCGTGCAGTACATCGGCAACGCCTCGGACTACTTCCGCGACCCGCGCGTCCCGGACCTCGCCGACCGCGACTACATCCGCACGCCCGTCTCGCTGCTCGGCGCGCGCCAGGCCGTCAGCCTCGCGCGCTACTCGGGCGCCGAGCGCGACGCCGCGCAGGAGTTGCAGGAGGCGCGCTCGATGCTCGAACAGGCCGAGAACGCCTGGCGCCTGAACCAGTCGGAGGCGGAGGTGGACACGCTCGCGCGCCGCGCCATCAGCCTCGGCGTGAAGGCCGAGGAGACGGCCGAGCTGCGCGCGGCCGCGCGCAGGCGCCGCGACGAGAAGGCCGCGAGCGACCGCGCCGTCAGCGAGGCCGAGGCGACGGCCGCCGAGTCCGCCAACACCATCCGCGAGCTGCGCGACAGGCTGCGCAGGGAGGAGTCGGCGCGCGAGATGGCCGAGCGCGACGCCGCCAACGCCAACCAGCAGTTGCGCGAGGCGCGCGGCGAGGTGGCGCGGCTGCGCGACGAGCTGGCCGCCGTCCGCACGGAGGGCGACGCGGCCCGGCTCAGGCTCGCGCGCATCGAGGGCGAGCGCGCGGCCGAGCAGGCGCGCGTCGAGTCGGAGCGCCGCGCCGCCGCGCAGCAGCAGGCGCTCGGCGCGCTGAAGGCTTCGCTGGCGCGCTTCGGCGCCGTGCGCGAGACGCCGCAGGGGCTCGTGCTCGTCCTGCCCGACACGCTCTGGGCGGGCGCGCGGGCGGCCGAGCTGACGCCCAAGGCGCAGGCCGCGACAATCGAGCCGCTGGCGGCGCTGCTCGCCAACAACCCGGAGCTGCGCGTGCGCATCGAGGCGTTCGCCGACGCGCGCGGCGACGCGGCCGAGTTGCAGCGGCTGACGCAGGACAGGGCCGAGGCGCTGGCCGGCCGCCTCGTCTCGTCGGGCGTGGACGGCGCGCGCATACAGGCCAACGGGATGGGCACGGCGAGCCCCGTCTCGGCCAACACCACGCCCGCCGGCCGCCAGCGCAACCGTCGCGTCGAGATAACGCTCACGCCCGCGGCGGGCGAGTCGGCGGCCTCGCAGGGTAACTAGGGGTCAGGGGCGGAGCTTAGAGGTCGGTGGTCCGGGCCCGGCGGGTCGTCAGTTTTGCAGGCGGCCGAACCGGGGCGCCTTACCGCCGACCTCTAAACTCTGACTTCGGGCCTCCTTTTTTTATGGCGCTGCTCGAAGTCCTACAGCTCATCGGGTACAGCACGGCGGCGGCGCTGCACGTGTGGATAGCGGCGCTGCTGGCGGGGAGCCGCCGCGCGCTGGGGCGTCTGGAGCGCGTGCTGCTGGCGCTGGCGGCCGCGCTCGGCGTGTGGCACGCGTCGAGCCTGCTGGTCGCGCTCCACACCATGCTCGGGCTGTCGGAGGGGCGCTGGACGCCCCTGCTGCGCCTCGCCGACACGCTCGCGGTGACGAGCGTGACGCTGACCTACTCGCTGCTGCTCCACCTGCACCTGCACCTCTGGGCGAACGCGCGGGGGCGGGGGCTGACCTGGAGCGAGCGGGCGCGCGTCCACCTCTCGTACCTGCCGTCGGTCTTCCTCGTCTACGCCGCGCCGAAGCTCTGGACGGGCGCCTACGCACCGATGCCGGCGCGCCTGTCCCACCTGCTCGTGCCGTTCGCGCTGTGGGCGGCGTACGTGCTCTGCCTGTGCGCGGGGACGGACTTTCTCATCGCGCGCATGTCGAAGTCGCAGTCGGAGCGCCGGCTGCTGACGACGCTCGCGGCCTCGTTCGTCGGCATCGCTGCGCTGATACTCGCCGTCTACGGGCTGGGGGCGGGGCGGGGGACGCCGCTCGGGCTCTACCTGCAGACGGCGGCCAACCTCGGCTCGCTTCTGCCGACGGCGCTGCTCGCCTACCACATCTACCGCTACCGCTACCTCGAACTCATCTTCAAGGAGAGCCTCATCCTCGCGTCGTTCGCGGCCGTGGTGCTGGTCGTCTACCTCTACGGCATACGGACGCTGGCGCTGTGGACGACCGAGCGGTTCGACCTGCGGCCGGGCGCGGTCGAGTCTTTGATGATTCTGCTGCTGGCGCTGGTGGCGGCGCCCCTGCGGCGCTGGCTCGACAGGAGGTTCCGGCGGCTGTTCGAGGAGGAGGCGGGGCTGTTCCGCGACGTGGCGGCGCGGATAGGGAAGTCGGCCGGGCGGCACGGGCGGCTGCCGGAGTTTCTGCGCTTCGTCGAGGAGCGCGCGGCCGAGGGTCTGGGGTTGCGTCGCGTGCGGATACTGGCGCACGCCGCGGCCGACTCCCCGTCCGATAACGAAGGGGACGCGGCGAAGCCTTCGGGCCCCGCCGAGCCGGTCGGCAACGGCGCGGGCGAGCCCGGGGCGAACCTACAGACGCACTTCGAGGCCAACGTGCCGGGGCTGTTGAAGGAGGCGGCGGGCGCGGGTCTGAAGTCCGCCGCCCACGCGGCGGCGGCGGCGGCGGTCGTCGCGGCCGACGGGGCCGGGGAGGGGGCGGCGCCGGGCGCGCGGGCTGAAGAGGAGGAGTGGGCGAAGCGCGTGCTGGCGCTCGGCGCGGGGCAGGGGCCGGAGGTGGCCGAGGGCTCGGCGCTGCTGCGCGAGCGCGGCTGGGAGACGGCCTACCCGCTCAGGCGCGAGGAGCGCGTCGTCGGGCTGATGCTGGTGGACGCCGCGCCCGAGGCGCTGACCTACGACGTGCGCGCGTCGCTCGAACTGCTGGCGGGTCAGGTCGCCATCGCCATCGAGGACAGCCGGCTCGTCGAGGAGAACGTGCGGCTCGAACGGCGCATTTCGCAGAGCGAGCGGCTGGCGGCGCTCGGCCGGATGGCCGCCACGGTCGCGCACGAGGTCAGGAACCCGCTCTCGGCCATCAAGTCCATCGCGCAGGTCTTGCGCGAGGACGAGTACATCAAGCGAGAGTACGCGCGCGACCTCGAACTAATCGTCGGCGAGACGGACCGACTCTCGCGCAGCGTCACGCAGATGCTCAGCTTCGCGCGCAGCGAGCCGCACGCCGGCGAGCCGCGCCGCGTCGGCGAACTGCTCGAATCCCTTCTGCTACTCTTCAAGCGCGAGGCCGCGGGCCGCGACGTCGCGCTCACGGCCGACGCGGGGGCCGCGCAGGCCGAGCTGGACGGCGCGGCGGCGGCCTCGCTGCGTGACGCGCTGACCAACCTCTTGCTGAACGCGCTCCACGCGACCCCGGCCGGCGGGCGCGTCCGGCTCACGTCGTCGGCCGAGGGCGGCCAACTCACGGTCGCGGTCGAGGACACGGGCCCCGGCGTCCCGCACGAGCGCCGCGAGCGCATCTGGGAGCCGTTCTTCACGACCAAGCAGCGCGGCACGGGCCTCGGCCTCGCCATCGTCCGCAAGCGCGTCGAGGAGGTCGGCGGCCTCGCGCGGCTCGCGCCCTCAAGGCCGGGCGAGGGCGCGCGCTTCGAGCTGACGCTGCCGCTTCGGAAGGAAGAGGGCGGGCGGCCGAAGGACGAAGGCGAGGCTTAACGGCCCGGCCTTCGTCCCTCCGTCCCTGCGTCCTCCCGCCTTCCGCCGTGGCACGGGGCGTGCTAATCATTCGGGGCATGGAGAACGGGATGACTGCGGAGAACATGAGTGTGAAGTGGCGCGTGCTCGTCGTGGACGACGAGGAGGCGGCGCGCTACGGGATGCGGCGCGCGCTCGGCGGCTTCAACTACGAGGTCGAGGAGGCGGGGGGCGTCGAGCAGGCGCGCGCGGCCGTGGCGGCGCGGCGGCCCGACCTGATTCTGCTCGACGTGAACCTGCCCGGCGTGAGCGGGCTCGAATACCTGCGCGAGCTTGCGGCCGAGGGCGAGCGCGCGCCGCTCGTCGTGATGGTCACGGCCTACGGCTCGGAGCGCGTGGCGGTCGAGGCCATCAAGTCGGGCGCCTACGACTACCTCTCGAAGCCGTTCGAGATTGAAGACCTGCGGCTCGTCGTCAAGAACGCGCTGGAGACGGTCGGCCTCCGGCGCGAGAACAGGTCCCTGCGCCAGCGCATCGAGCTGGAGGGCGCGCAGCGCGGCACGCTCATCGGAGCCTCGGAGGCGATGGGGCGCGTCCGCTCGCTGATAGAGAAGGTGGCCGAGACGGACGCCACCGTCCTCGTCCGCGGCGAGTCGGGCACGGGCAAGGAGCTGGTCGCGCGCGAGCTGCACGAGCGCAGCTCGCACAGGCGGCGCGGCGCGTTCGTCGCCGTCAACTGCGCGGCGCTCCCCTCGGAGCTGATAGAGTCGGAGCTGTTCGGCCACGAGAAGGGCGCCTTCACGGGCGCGGCCGCGCGCCGCCGCGGGAAGTTCGAGCAGGCCGACGGCGGCACGCTCTTCCTCGACGAGATAGGCGACATGAGCGCCAACGTCCAGGCGAAGCTGCTGCGCGCGCTCGAAGAGCGCCGCATCGAAAGGCTCGGCGGCTCGGACTCCATCCCGGTTGACGTGCGCATCGTCAGCGCCACGCACCGCCCGCTCGAACAGGAGATAGAGCGCGGCGGCTTCCGCGCGGACCTCTTCTACCGCCTACAGGTCGTCACCGTCGAGATACCGCCGCTGCGCGAGCGGCGCGAGGACATCCCCGTCCTCGCCGAGACGTTCGCGCGCCAGGCCGCCGAGCGTTACGGCCTGCCGCCGCGCTCGCTCGCGGCGTCGGCGCTGCGCCGGCTGGTCGAGTATCACTGGCCGGGCAACGTGCGCGAGCTGCGCAACGCCGTCGAGCGCGCGATGATTCTGGCCGGGGGCGACGAGGTCGGCGCCAGAGATTTGCCCGAGGAGGTGGGCGGGGGCGGGAAGCCGCCGTCGAAGGAGGCCGCCGCGGCGGCCGCGCCCGCGCCGGCCGCCGAGCCGGGCGCGCTCGCCGTCCCCTTCACGTCCGACTTCCGCGAGGACAGGCGCGAGTTCGAACGCCGCTACATCGCGCGCTGCCTGGAAGAGACGGGCGGCAACGTCACGCGCGCCGCCTCCATCCTCGGCATGCACCGCCAGTCGCTCCAGCACAAGCTGCGCGAGCTGGGGCTTGCGCGCCGCTACGTCAGCGTGGCCGACGCCGACGCGGACGCGCAGGATAATTCCGACACCTGAAAAGCGAATTTGCCAGCCTTCCTCTTAAGAGCTAGACTTGCGCGCCGTCAAACCAGGTTGCGGGGGGGCTGAAAAGATGAAAGCACGACTCGACGCCATCGTCAGGCCCGAACAGGCCGAATACCTCGAACGCCTGCTGCCCGCCAACACGGGTCTGCTGGCCGAGATGGAGGCGCACGCCGAGGAGCGCCGCGTCCCCATCGCCGACCGCGAGGTCGCGCGCTTCCTCGAAATCACCGCCCGCGCGACCGGCGCGCGGCGCGCGCTTGAGATAGGGATGGCCATCGGCTACTCGGTCATACACCTCCTGCGCGGGATGGGCGACGGCGGCGAGGTCGTCACCATCGAGCCCGACGAGGAGATGATAGCGCGCAGCGAAGAGTACCTTGGACGCGCCGGCCTGCGCGGGCGCGTGCGCGTCGAGCGCGGCCGCGCGCTCGAAGTGCTGCCGCAGCTCGCGGGCGAGACGTTCGACCTCGTCTTCCTCGACGCCTTGAAGGAGGAGTACGCGCAGTACCTCGAACTGTCGCTGCCGCTGTTGCGCGCGGGCGGCGTGGTGCTCGTGGACAACCTCCTGTGGGGCGGGCAGGTGGCGGGCGAAGTGCGCGCGCCCGACCAGACCGCCTCGACGCAGGCGCTGCGCGAGTTCAACCAAATCTTCATCCGCCACCCGCAACTGCTCTCGGTCGTGCTGCCCGTCGGCGACGGCCTCGGCTACGCGGTCAAGGCGGGCTGAGCCACGCCCCTAAGTCGAACCGCGGGGACACGGCGCCGAAGCCTGCGGCTGAGAGCTGGAGGCCGGCGGCTGAGAGCTGAGGGCCAACGTAAGAGCTAGGAGCCTGCGGCTGAGAGCCCGCGGCTGAGAGCCAGGGGCCGCGCCGCCGCGGCTCACCCCTTCCGAACCGCCCGACGGTTCCGCCGACAGATGTCCGAACTCTTCCCCGACGCCGAACTCTACAGCCTCGCGGCGCAGCGGGCGGAGAACGAGATTCTGCTGCTGTGCGCGCACAGGGGCGACGCCGCCGCGGCCGACGCGCGCGTCGTCGAACTGGCGCGCGGCGAAGTTGACTGGGAACACCTCTACAGGCTCGCGCACAGGCACGCGCTCCTGCCGCTACTTCACAGGGGGCTCGAACGGGCGGCGGGCGGCCGCGCGCCGGGCGCGATTCGCGAGAGGCTGCGCGCGAAGTTCCGCGAGAACGCGACGCGCAACACGCTCCTCGCGGGAGAGCTGGCGCGGCTCGCGCGGCTGTTCGAGTCGGGGGGCGCGCCGCTGCTCGCCTACAAAGGGCCCGCGCTCGCCGTGCAGGCGTACGGCGATTTGTCGCTCAGGCGCTTCATAGACCTCGACGTCGTCGTGCGCCGCCGCGACGTGGCGCGCGCCGGCGCGCTGCTCCGCGCGCAGGGCTTCGTCAAGCCCGACGGGCTGACGGAGTCGCACGAGCGTTTCCTCCTGCGGCGTCAGCACAACCTCGCCTACACGTCCGGGGGCGGCAAGCTCATCGTCGAGCTGCACTGGGAGGTCGCGCCCGAGCCGTTCGCCTCCGTCCCGCTGGGCGAGGGCACCTGGGAGCGCGCCGGCGCGGTCACGCTCTTCGGCGCGGAGGTGAAGTGCCTCTCGCCGGAAGACCTGCTGCTCGCGCTCTCCGTCCACGGGACGAAGCACCTCTGGGAGCGGCTGGCGTGGGTCTGCGACGTGGCGGCGCTCGTCAACTCTCAACCCTCGCTCGACTGGGACTTCGTCCTCGGCCGCGCGCGCGACTCGCGCGTCGGGCGCATGCTCCGGCTCGCGCTCCGGCTCGCGCGCGGGCTGCTCGGCGCGCGCGTGCCCCCGGCCGCGCTCGCCGAGGGAGGGGGCGGCGACCGCGCGGCCGCGGCGCTGGCGGCCGAGGCGACCGCGGCGCTGTTCGGCGGGCGCGAATACGAGCCGGCCGGACTCGTCCGCAACGTGCGCTTCAACCTGCGCGCGCGCGCGCGGCTCAGGGAGAAGGCCGCCTACCTGCGCTTCATCCTCACGCCGACCGACGGCGACCTGACGGCGGTCGCGCTGCCCGAGGGCATCTCTTTCCTGTACTACCTTTTGCGTCCCGTGCGGCTGGCGCTCAAGGGCGGCGACTCGCACTGACGGCCGGGCGCGCCGCGCGTGCGCCCGAAACCCCTAAGCCGTTGACCTCGTTGTTCATTTATGTTAGCTTCCGCTTGCCCGAAAATGATTCAATTGAAATCAGCCGTTCGGCCATAACCGTCATAAAGGGCCTTCCTCAATTCGGGCCAACAGTCAACCGGGTTCGAGCATTAACTTGCGGGGACGTTTGCTTTTATATGTCTGAGAGCCTTCTTAACCGGCGGAGCCTTTTGTCGGTCGCCGGTTTCGCCGTGGCGCTGGCGCTCGCGCCGCACGCGGCGCGGGCGGCCCAGAAGCCGGCCGCCGCCCCCGGCCCGGCGGCCGCGACGCAGGCCGCCGCGAAGCCCGCGGACAAGCCCTCGGCGAAGTCCTGGAGCGTCGTCATGAGCAAGGGCGCGCCGCACACCTTCACCGTCAAGGCGAAGGAGTCCGCGCTCCCCGAGATTACGGCCGAGCTGTCGCGCCTGCTGCGGACGCCGTTCACGCTGAGCCCGCTGCTCTCGAAGCAGAAGGTGACGGTGGACTTCGGCGGCCTCCCGCTCGAAGCCGCGCTGCGCATGCTCGCGCCCCAGTCCTACGTGGACTACGTCGCGGGCGGCGACGGCGCCGCCGAGCCGAAGCCGCTGGCCGTCTACCTCCAGGGCATGAACGAGCGCCCGCCGCTGCCCAACGCCGCCGTCCGCGGCTCCTCCGAGGCCATCCTCATCGAGGGCGACACAGAGGAGGGGACCGACAGCGAGGCGCAGCGCAAGCGCGAGCAGGAAGACCCGCTGCGCGTCTCGTGGGCGAACAACCAGTTGAGCGTGCGCGCGCGCAAGCAGCCGCTCTCGGTCGTGCTCTTCAAAATCGCCAGCGAGGTCGGGGTGCCCTTCGAGCTGCGCTACGAGTCGAACGAGCTGGTGGACGTCGAGTTCCAGAACTACCCGCTCGAACAGGCCGTCAAGAACCTGTCGCCCGGCGTGCGCTTCTACTACCGGCTGGATTTGCAAACTTTTCAGGTGCAACCCCTTCGCCTCGCGCTTTTGTCACCGGCTTCGGCCAAATCTTTCTAAAGAGATACACACATACAGGAGGCAATGAACCTTGACGACGAAGACCGAGAACCTGATCCCCGCGCGGCTTTCCAGGGTCAGCGACGTGGAACCGACTGAGCGCCCCGAGCCCGCCGCCAAGAGGGCGTTCGTGGAGCCGGAAGTCTCGTTCCCGATAGACGTGCTCGAAGCTACGACCTTCTTCCAGCTCACCGACAGCGGCGCGACCAACTAGGCACGGGCGCGCGCCCGCGTCATCCGGCGCCATGCTTAAAGCGACCACCCCCGAGCCGCGCGCCGGGGGCGCAGGACAAAAAGAAAGACCGGCCCTCGCTGACTTCTACGCGGCGGCCGGTCGTTTCATTTGCGTCGAGGCCGACTCGGCCGAGACGGCGCTGCTCTTCCGGCGCTACTTCGAGGGCTGGCACGTCTCGGCGCTCGACGGCGCGCCGGCCGGCGCCGGGCCGGACGCGACCGTCGTCGTCAGGTCGGGCGGCGCGCCGGCGGCCCCGCCGGGGCTCGAACGCTTCGAGACGGCGGGCGGCGGCCTCTGCCACACCGACGGCGGGACGTACTTCTTCGAGAGCGACGGCTCGGCCGTGCGCGTCCGCGCCGAGACGCCGCGGCGCGTCGAGGTCTGGGTCGGGACGTCGCCGGCCTCGCGCGAGCGCGCGGCGCTGGCGCGGCTGGTCTTCGACGCCTCGATGACGGCGCTGCGGCGCTGCGGCCTCTTCGAGCTGCACGGCGCGGGGCTCGTCGAGCCGGGCGCGGGCGCGGGCGTCCTCGTCGTCGGCCCCTCGGGCAGCGGGAAGTCAACGCTCGCCACGCGGCTCGCCTCCGCCGGCTGGCTCTACCTCTCCGACGACTCGCTCCTGCTCTCGGCGCGCGCCGACGCGGTCGAGGCGCGCGCGCTGCGGCGGCAGTTCGCGGTGACCGAGCCGACCATCGCCGCCGGCGTCCTCGAAGGCTTCGAAGACCTTCTGACGGAGCCCGCGCCCTTCGACCCGCTCAAGCGGCGCTTCGAGCCCGCGCGGGTCTTCCCCGACCGCTTCGCGGAAGCCTGCGTCCCGCGCGCCGTCCTGTTCCCGGCGGTCACGCGCGAGGCGTCGAGCGCCGCGCGCCGGCTCTCGCAGGCCGAGACGATGCGCGGGCTCATACGCATGTGCCCCTGGGCCTGTTACGACCGGGCGTCGGCGCCCGCGCACCTCGGGCTGCTGGCGGCGCTGGCGCGGCAGGCGGCGGGCTACGAGCTGCGCGCGGGGCTCGACCTCTTCAATGACGCGGGGCGCGCCAGCGCGCTCGTCGGCGCGCTCGCGCGCGGGGAGGCGTCTTGATCTTCGAGCCGACCGAGCACGGGCGCTCGCGCGACTACGGGCCGCCGCGCCTGATAGTCGAGCTGACGAACATCTGCAACCTGCACTGCTCCTACTGCCTGCGCGACGAGGACGCGCTCTACCACACGCCCGCCAGCTACTTTCCCGTCGAGCTGCTCGGCCGCGTCGCGCGCGAGGCGCGCGAGGCCGTCGGCGCTTCGCAGGTCATGTTCACCGGCGGCGAGACGACGCTCCACCCGCGCTTCCGCGAGGTCATCGAGGCGGTCGGCGCCGAGGGGATGACGTGCAGCTTCGTGACCAACGGCTGGCACTTCGAGCGCGTGTGGCCGGCGGTGGCCGCCAACCGCGCGGCCGTCAGCCACGTCTCCTTCAGCCTCGACGGCCCGACCCGCGAGACGCACGACCGCTGGCGCGGCGAGGGCTCGTTCGTCCGCGTCGTCCGCGCCTTCGCGCGCTGCCAGGCCGCGCGCCTGCCCTTCGTCGTCAAGGTGGGCCTGCGCCGCGACACGCTCCCGCTGCTCGAACAGCTCGCGCTCTTCGCCGCGCGCATGGGCGCCTCCGCCCTGAGCTTCGGCTACAACCTGCCGACCTCGGGCGCGTCCGAGGACGAGCTGGCGCTCGGCCCCGAAGACCGCACGCAGGCCGAGCAGGAGATAGCCGTGCTGGCGCGCGTCTTCAGGATGCGCGTCAGCCTCGAAGTCGGCTACTACAACACGGACCCCGAGCCGCCGTGCTCGGCGCTGGCCGGGACGAGCTGCAACATAGATTACCGCGGCCGGCTCTCGCTCTGCTGCAACCTCTCGGGCTACCGCGGCGCGGCGGGCGACGGCGACGTGGTGGCCGACCTGAACGCGGAGGGATTCGCCGAAGCCTTCGCGCGGCTGCGCGGCGTGGCCGAGGCGCAGGCCGCGCGCCGGCGCGCGGCGCTCGAAGCGGCGGCCGCCGCCGGCGTCAAGCCCGACCTCCAACTCGGCTCGCCGTGCCTCCACTGCCTGGAGAGCTTCGGCAAGCTTCCGTGGCGCGCGGGGGCGGCGTCGGCCCCCGCGCCGCGCTCGCTCCCGGTCTTCCGGGCCGTCCCGGCCGGGGCGGAGAAATTTTCCGACGCGGGGAAGCAGAACGTTTGAAGAGGGGTGAGCGATTAAGCTGATGGGCACGACCGGCTGGGCGACGCAGGAGCACGTGGTCTTCACCGAGTTCGAGGCGGGCGAGGGCATCCTCGTTGACCTCAACACGAAGAAGTATTTTCAACTGAACGAGACGGGGACGCTCGTCTGGCGCGCGCTCGAAAAGAACCAGACGCTCGAAGAGATAGTCGCGCAGATGACCGACGCCTACGACGTCACGCCGGAGCACGCCGCCGAGAGCGTCGGCCGGCTTCTGGAAAGCCTGCGCGCCCTCAAACTCGTCCGCCCGGCCTGAGCCGCGCGGACGCCGCGCCGATTCCTTTTGAGCGAGGACGAAGAGAGCGCCGTCTCGACCCGCGCGGACGCCGCCGCGGCGCGCCGCCTGCGCGCGCGTTACGCTCTGCTGACCTTCGCGCTCTGCGCGCCGCTCGCCTGGTCTTTCCTCGCCTTAAGGAACCTCTACCCGTTCCCGGCCTACACGATGATGATGTCGGGCGGCGACCCTTCGAAGGGGACCGACTACTACGTCCTGCGCGGCGAGACGGCCGGCGGCGAGACGTTCGACCTCCCGCCCGCCTCGCTCACCGACGCGCTGAGCGGCCGCCACTGGTCGCTCGTCGGCGCGACCGTCGAGAACAAGAGCTTCTTCATCAAAGACCCGCACCCATCGAACGCGGCGCTGGCGGCGGCGGCCGGCGGCGCGGACAGACTGCCGCGCGCCGCGCGCCTGCCCGAGTTGCTGCGCGCGTGGGGCGAGGGCCACAACGCGCGGCTGCCCGAGGGCTCGCCCCGCCGCCTGCGCGCCGTGCGGCTCGACGCCTACAGGTGGGACGGCCGCGCCTACGGCGACTACCGACGCCTCGTCGAATCGTGGAGAGCGGAGCTTTAAAGCGGCTGGCGCCGGACTGCGCCGCGGCGCTCGGGGCGTTGCGCGCGTGGGTGTGCGGCTTCGCCCTCTGCGACGTGCTGCTGACCTCGTTCGACGACCTCGGCCGCCTGCCCGTGACCGTGCTGCGCCCAACCGGCGCGATGCGGCTGCTGCCGTGGGGGCTCTACGAGCGGCTGCTGACGCCGGGCGCGATGACGGCCTTCAAGTGGCTCTTCGCGGCGGCGCTGCTCGCGGCGGCGGCAGGGCTTCTGACGCCCGTCTCGACGAAAACCTCGGCCGCGCTCTTCATCTTTTATCAAGGGCTGCTGCGCAGCTTTTCGCACTTCAACCACGACGAGATGCCGGCCGCATACGTCCTCCTCGTGCTGGCGTTCACGCCGTGCGGCGAAGCCTTCTCGCTCGACGCGCTGCTGCGGCGCGGGCGGCGCGGCGGGGCGTGCGAGCCCCCGCGGGACGCGCTACGCTACGGCTACCCAATCCTTCTGATGCGGCTGCTGCTGGCGTGGTCGTACTTCAGTTCGGCGCTCGTCAAGCTGCGCGTGGCGGGGCTCGGCTACCTGAACGCCGACAACCTGCCGGCGCTCGCGGTCGTCAACTCGCTCGACAACCTGCACGACACGCAGTTCCGCGTGGGGCTCTGGCTGCCCGCGTGGCGCGAGTACACGCCGCCGCTGCTGGCGCTCGTGCTGCTGTGGGAGCTTTCGTTCCCGCTGGCGGTCTTCTGGCGGCGCGCGCGTGTCGTCGTCCTCGCGGCGGGCGTCGCGTTCCACCTGGGGACGCTCCTCGCGTTGAACCTCTTCTTCCCGTACCACCTGGCGCTCTACGCGCTGTTCGTGGACTGGCCGGCGGCGGCGCGGCGGCTCCGGGACCGGCTCCGGCGGCGCGCGGCGGTCGAGGGGGCGGGGGAAGGGGGCCGGGAGAATTTGAGTTGACGGCCGGGCCGCGTCGTGTAAAATCGGCGGCGCTTCTGGCCCTAAACACTAACGAAAACTGCCATACAAGGACTTGAGCCGGCGCGCCGCGAGGAGATTGCCGCCGACCGTCCGCCCGAGGGGGCGCGGGGGCGGGCGCGGCCCGGCGGCGGGCGCGGCGTTACACGGGAGGATTTTGATGCGAAAGCTTCTTCTGTCGGCGGCGGCCGGCGCGCTCGTCTGCCTGCTCTCGGCGACGGCGACGGCCACCGCGAACTTCGTCTACCACGAGCAGACCGCGAACTTCGTCGCCACGCCGACCTGCCCTTCGGGCGGGACCGACGCCGCTTGCGGCCGCTACGTCGAGAACACGGACCGCAGCGGCGCCGCCGGCTTCCAGATTTACTCGCCCGAGACTTACAGCCTTCACTTCAAGGTCGAGTTCCAGTTCTTCACCAACCAGGCGCGCGTCTACTACACGACCGACGGCTCGAACCCCTCGGGCTCTTTCGGCACGCCCTTCGGGACGACGCAGGTGGCGACGGCCAATTACACCTGCACCTACTCCGACCAGACGCAGGGCTGCCAGGTGGTTGACGTGTTGACGGGCGCCATCCCGCCGCAGGCGGCGGGCACGACCGTCAGGTACATCCTCGGCGCGTGGCACTCGGGCGGCGGCCCCGAAGTCTTCACCAACTCGGGCACGTGCTCGGGCTGCTTCTCCTGCACAGACTCGACGACGGGCTGCGCCACGACCTTCCAGTACAACGTCGTCGCCGCGCCGGCGACGCCGCTCATCATCTCGGAGTTCCGCCTGCGCGGGCCGGGCGCCGACGGCGTCGTCCCGAGCGGGGACGACGCGCTGGACGAGTACGTCGAAATCTACAACGACAGCGACTCGGACGTGACGGTCAACGCCTTCGACGGCTCGGCCGGCTTCGCCGTCGCGGCCTCGGACGGCGTGGCGCGCTTCACCATCCCGAACGGGACGGTCATCCCCGCGCGCGGCCACTACCTCGGCGTCAACTCGGGCGGCTACTCGCTGGCGGGCTACCCGGCCAGCACGCAGCCGGCCGCGGGCGACGCCGCGGGCGCGCGGGGCGCGCCGAAGACCTCAGCGCGGCTCGCGGCCCCCCCGGCGAGGGGCGGCAAGCAGACCGCGCGCGTCAACGTCCTGAGGGTCGAGAAGCGCCCCGCCGGCCCCTCTAAGGCGGCCGACGCCGGCGACGCGACGCCCGGCCCGAGCGCCTCGGCGACGGGCGACGCCACCTACGTGACGGACATCGCCGACAACGCCGGCGTCGCGCTCTTCAACACGGCGAACGCGGCGAACTTCACGCCCGGCAACAGGCTGGACGCGGTCGGCTCGACCTCCGAGGCGAACACGCTCTACAAGGAGGGCGCGGGCTACCCGGCGGTCGTCCCCTTCTCGATTGACCACGCCTTCTACCGCGACCTGTGCGGCAAGTCCGGCTCCATCACGACGCTCGGCCCGTGTACGAGGTCAACGCCGAAGGACACGGGCGACAACGCGGCGGACTTCGTCTTCGTGGACACCAACGGCACGTCGGCCGGGGCGGGGCAGCGGCTCGGCGCGCCGGGGCCGGAGAACTCGACCTCGCCGATTCAGCGCAACGCGCAGTTCCCGGGCGGCAGCGTCTTCCCCTGCGTCTCTTCGTCGTCGCCGCCGAACCGCGCGCGCGACCTGACGAGCGACCCGGCGAACAACTCGACCTTCGGGACGCTCGCGATCCGCATCAGGGTGACGAACGCCACGGGCGCGAACGTCACGCGGCTCCGCTTCCGCGTCATGGACCTGACGACGTTCCCCGCGCCGGCGGGCTTCGCGGACCTGCGCGCGCGCACCTCGTCCGCGACGCTCGTGTCCGACCCCTGCACCGGCCTGCCGGCGACCATCCTCGGGACGACGCTCGAACAGCCGCCCGCGCAGCCCAACGGCGGCGGCTTCAACTCAAGCCTCTCGGCCGGCACGGTCACGCTCGCCACGCCGCTCGCGCCCGGCGCGAACTACGACTTCCAGATACTGCTCGGCATACAGCAGACGGGCAGGTTCAAAATCTACGTCAACGTCGAGGCGCTGCCGTGAGGAGGCTGGCGGCGGGCGGTAAG
>DASVUF010000142.1:0-17626 GCA_036387195.1 Pyrinomonadaceae bacterium
GACGCGCGTCTCCGTCCGCGGGCCCTTCGGAAGCGGCGGGCGGATTCCTACTTGCCCGTCGCCTTCTTCTCGGCGCTCTTGCTCTGGTACTCAATCTTCTTGCCGGAGCGGGCCTCGAGGACGGGCAGCGTCGTCCGCACCATGCCCTTGTTGAGCTTGAAGACGGCGACCTGCTCCTTCCCCGCCTCGTCCGTGTAGCCGAGCGTGAGGAAGTGGTCCTGCTTCTTCGAGAAGAGCGTCAGCAGCCCGATGGGGCCGAGCAGGATGGTCGTGGCGACGGCCGCGCCGACGCGGCGGCCGGACTTCTGGCCGTACTCCATGTCAATGAAATTGGCGTAGGGGATGGAGGCCGTCTGCCCCTTGCCGTATTTGAAGATGAGCGCCTTCTCGTCGGAGGTGACGAGGTTGCCCTTGACCTCTTTCTTCGCGTCCTTGAACTCCGCCATCGTGCCGCCGTAGTAGGAGGCGCTGTCGGAGGCGGCGAAGGCGGCGGTGGCGGAGCCGAACGCCAGTGTGCAGACGAGCATCAGCGAGAGAATCTTGTACATGGGGGAAAACCTTTCCGGGTTGGGACTGAGGGTTCAGGAGACCGGGGCAAGTGGGCTTGTGGCCTCTGCCGGGTGACCGCTGGACGAACGCGCTGTCGGGATTTGTCGGCGCGGCTTCGGCGACCGGGAAGGCGCGCGAAGGGTGTCGGAAAACGCCGGACGGCCGAAAGGTTATGCCAACTCGGCCCACAAGTCAATTGACGCCGCCCCTTCGGCGGGCGGCGTCGGCGCGGGCGCCCCGAGGCCGCCGCGCGGCGCGCGCCCCGGGACGAGGGGCGCGGCGGCGGGGTGCGCGCGGGCTGAGAGGTTTCCGCGCGCCGCGCGGGCGGGCGGGGCGCGCGGCGCGTCCGGAAATTTGTATTGTATTTTTTCCGCCCGAGTGCTATTCCTTGCTCCGTCAACCGACACAACAAAAGTCCTTGAGCGAGCGCCGTCAAGCTCCCCCCTTTTGACGGCCCGCGCGCCTTCCCCCGTCCCGCGCCGGACGCGCGCCGCGACGCCGCGACGCCGCCCGACGCCGCCACACGCACACGAGGAGGCTTCCCAAGATGAGGCGGAAACTGTCTGCTCTCGCGCGCGCGGCGCTCGCCGCGCTCGTCCTGTTGACTCTGGCCGCGACCGCGCGCGCGCAGTTCCGCGCCGCCGTCCAGGGCACCGTCACCGACCCGTCGGGCGCGGTCGTCCCCGGCGCGACGCTCACGCTCAGGAACAACGAGACGGGGCGCACGCAGACGGCCACCTCCAGCGACGAGGGCTTCTACCGCATCTCGGAGCTGCCGCCCGGCAGCTACACGCTCACGGCCGAGCAGGCCGGGTTTAAGAAGACGACCTTCGAGAGCCTCGTCGTGGGCGCCGAGCAGGTGCAGGGCGTGGACGTCGTCCTCACCGCGGGCGAAGTCTCGGAGACCGTCACGGTCACCGACACGGGGTCGCCCGCCCTGGAGACCGAGAACGCCAACATCAGCAAGTCCATCACCGCCGAGGAGGTCAGGCGGCTCCCGCAGTTCGGGCGCGACCCGTACGAGCTGCTGCGCCTGACGCCCGGCGTCTTCGGCGAGGGCGCGCGCTCGGGGACGGGCGGCGCCGTGGGGCTGCCGAACCAGACGGGGCCGGGCGGCTCGGCGCGCGCCATCTTCCAGACCGAGAACCAGCCGCAGATTTCCGCCAACGGCCAGCGCGTCTCGGCCAACAACTACCAGATTGACGGGACGAGCGTGAACAGCCTGACCTACGGCGGCGCGGCCGTCGTCACGCCCAACCAAGAGTCGGTCAAGGAGGTGCGCGTCATCGCCAACGTCTACTCGGCCGAGTACGGGCGCAACTCCGGCGCGCAGGTCCTGACCGTCTCGCAGAACGGGACGAACGCCTTCCACGGCAGCCTCTTCCTCAAGAACAACAGCCCCGGCCTCAACTCCTTCAACAAGTACGGCGGGCCGAACAACGCGCCGGCGCAGCGCGTCAACCAGCACCTCAACCAGTACGGCGGCTCCATCGGCGGCCCCATCCCCGTCCTGCGCTTCGGCGAGGGGCGGCCGCCGGCCTTCCGCCTCGCGCGCGACCGCGCCTTCTTCTTCTTCTCCTACGAGGCGCTGAGCAGCGCCAACAGCGACACCGTCAACGCCTTCGTCGAGACGCCGGAGTTCCGCCAGCTCGTCCGGCAGACGCGGCCGGGCAGCGTCGCCGCCCGCATCCTCGGCGCGCAGGGCGTCGCGCCGCGCGTCGTCTCGGTCACGCCCGTCACCTGCGCGGCCGCGGGCTTCCCCTCGTTCAACTTCCCGCTCTGCCAGCAGCTCCCCGGCGGGCTCGACATCGGCAGCCCCGCCGGCGCGACCGGCCAGTACCTGCGCTTCCGCGTCCCCGTCCCCGGCACGGCGCTGGAGACGAGCGGCCTGACCGGCGGCGGGCTCGACGGCGTCCCCGACCTGCAATTCGCGCAGCTCTCCGTGCCGACCATCTCGCGCGGCCGCCAGTTCAACCCGCGCCTCGACTTCATCCTCACCGAGCGCGACAACCTGACCTTCAGCTCCTACTTCTCGCGCTTCGAGGGCCTGGGCGGCGACTCGCCGGGGCGCAGCCGCCCGATGGGCGACATCCGCACCGAGCCGCAGAACCTCTTCGGGACGGTGACGTGGACGCGCACGCTCACCAACACCATGGTCAACGAGGCGCGCGTCAACGCCACCCGCTTCGCCTTCAACGAAATCGAGTCGTCGTCCGAGACGGACTTCGGCATCCCGCGCGTCGAGATAGAGTCCATCCCGGGCGACCGCCTGCGCTTCGGCGCGCCGTGGGGCGAGACGACGCCGGGCGTCTTCGCCGAGAACACCTTCGAGTTCCGCGACACGCTCCGCTGGGTGCGCGGCGAGCAGGCCTGGAGCTTCGGCGTCGAGGCGCGCAAGGAGCAGGACAACAACGACCTCTCGGGCGGCTCGCGCCCGCTCTACAGCTTCGCCGGCCCCTTCAACTTCGCCAACGACGCGCCGCTCTTCTACCAGATAAACGCCGACCCGCGCACGGGCGGCCCGGCCGAGTCGCAGCGCTACTTCCGCACCTCGGCCTACGGCGCGTTCGCGCAGAACGACTGGAAGGTCAGGCCGAACCTGACGCTGAACCTCGGGCTGCGCTGGGAGTATTTCACGCCGCTCAGCGAGAAGCAGGGGCGGCTGAGCAACCTCGCGCTTGGGCCGACGGACGCGACGGGGCTGACGGCGGCGACGCTGCGCGTCGTTGACCGGCTCTACCCGCCCGACCGCAACAACTTCGCGCCGCGGCTCGGCTTCGCGTGGAGCCCGGAGATGGGCGACTCGCTCGGCGGGCTGCTGCGTGAGAACCGGCTGGTGCTGCGCGGCGGCTTCGGCGTCGCCTACAACCGCGTGCCCATCGTGCTGTTCGCCAACGCGCGCGGCAACCCGCCCTTCTTCGCGCGCTACCGCATCTGCTGCGGCACGGCGGCCGGCGATTTCGGCTCGCCCTTCGCGGGCGGGCAGATTCTCTACGCGCTCGGCGCCGACAACACGCCGTTCAGCTACCCGGCCAACCCCGCGCTCGTCCTCCAGTTCGACCCGGCGACCGGCATCCCCGTCATCCCCGACCCGAGCCGCCAGGTCGAGATTTACGGCGCGCCCTCGGAAGTCCCGACGCCGTACGTCTACACCTATTCGTTCGAGGGCCAGTACAGCCTGCCCTTCCGCCTGACGGCCGAGGTGGGCTACCAGGGGAGCGCCGGCCGTAAGCTCATCCGCCTCGTCAACCAGCGCTTCATCTTCCCGAACGACCCGGGCGGCTTCTTCGCCAGCGGCGTCTTCTTCCCGACGCCCGACACGACTTCGAGCTACAACGCGCTCATCGCGCGGCTCACGCGCCGGCTCGGCCGGGGCTTCCAGTTCGACGCGCACTACCGCTGGGCCAAGAGCATTGACGTCGCCTCGAACGAGGGGCCGGGCGCGCCGAGCAACCCGACCTTCCCGCTCGACGTGCGCGAGGAGCGCGGCCCCTCCGACTACGACGTGCGCCACCACTTCGTCGGCTCCGGCCTGTGGGAGCTGCCCGTCTTCCGCAACCGGCGCGACGCGCTCGGCTCCGTCCTCGGCGGCTGGCAGTTGAGCGGCATCGTGACGGCGCACACGGGCTTCCCCTGGACGCCCGTCACCGGCGACTGCCCGAGCAGCGACCGCCCCATCATCTGCCCCGCGCGCCCCGTCGCGTACTTCGGCGGCGCGGGCGACGACTTTTCGGACGAGGCGTTCATCGCGGGCAGCAACTTCCCCGGCGGCGGCCGCCAGTTCTTCGACACGCTCGGCGCCACGGGTCAGGGCGCGTCGGCCGGCCGTCTGCCGGGCGTCGGCCGCAACTCGTTCCGCGGCCCGCGCTACTTCAACGTGGACATGAGCGTCGCCAAGCGCTTCGGCGTCCCGCGCCTGCTGGGCGAGTCCACGTTCCTCGAAGTCAGGGCGAACTTCTTCAACGCCTTCAACGTCCTCAACCTCCAGAACTTCGGCTTCGCCAGCCCGAGCACGACCATCACCGACCCCAACTTCGGCCGCGCCGAGCGGGGGCTGGCCGGGCGCGTCATCGAGCTGCAGGGCCGCCTGTCGTTCTGAGTTCGGGGAGCCGGGCCGGAAAAGACACGAGTCGGGGACTGCGCGCCACGGCGCGCGGTCCCGACTCGGCGGGCCGCGGATTTCGATTTAGTATGGTCGAGCCCCGGACGACCGGACGCCGATGCCCGCCCCGACCAGACTCTTCGCGGCGCTGCTGCCGCCGCTGCTGCTCCTGCTGACGACGGCCGCGCCGCGCGCGCGGCCCGCCGAGGCGCGCGGCGGCCACGCGCTGACGCCGGCGGACGCGGCCTTCCTCGAAGACCTCTCGCGCCGCGCCTTCCGCTACTTCGTCGAGCACGCGGACGAGAAGACCGGGCTCGTCCTCGACCGCGCGCGCACGGACGGCTCGGCGCACCCGCCCGGACACCCTTCGCACAACATCGCTTCGAGCGCCGCCACCGGCTTCGGCCTCACGGCGCTCTGCGTCGGCGCCGAGCGCGGCTGGGTCACGCGCGCCGAGGCGAGGGGTCGCGCGCTGACGGCGCTGCGCTTCCTCGCGGGGCGCGCCCCGCGGGAGCGCGGCTGGTTCCTGCACTGGATGGACGCCTCGACGGGCGAGCGCCGATGGCGGAGCGAATACTCCTCCATCGACACGGCGCTCCTGCTCGCCGGCGTGCTGACCGCGCGCCAGTGTTTTCGGGAGGACGCGGAGGTCGCGCGCCTCGCCTCCCTCGTCTACGGGCGCGTGGACTTTCGCTGGATGCTCGCCGGCCACCCGACGCTCCTCTCGCACGGCTGGCGCCCCGAGACGGGCTTCCTCAAGCCGCGCTGGGACACGTACAGCGAGCACCTCATCCTCCAACTGCTCGCCGTCGGCTCGCCCACACACGCCGTCACGCCCGACGCCTGGCGCGCCTGGTCGCGCAGGCGCGTCACCTACGCCGGCTACACCTACATGAGCGACGGCCCGCTCTTCACACACCAGTACACGCAGGCCTGGGTTGACCTGCGCGGCCGGAGGGAGGGCTGGTACCCGTTCACTGACTACTTCGAGAACTCGGCCGCGGCGACCCGCGCGCACCGCCAATTCTGCATTGACCTGGCGCGCGAGTTCCCGGCCTACGGCCCGGACGTGTGGGGCGTCTCGGCCTCGGACTCCGAGCGCGGCTACGTGGCGTGGGGCGGGCCGCCGCGCGACCCGGCGATAGACGGGACGGTCGTGCCGTACGCGGCGGCCGGGTCGCTCCCCTTCACGCCCGACATCTCGCTCGCGGCGCTGCGCGCGATGCGCGAGCGGTACGGCCAGAGGGTCTACGGCCGCTACGGCTTCGCCGACGCCTTCAACCCGCACACGGGCTGGACGGGCCCCGACGTCATCGGCATAGACCAGGGCGTCACGCTCCTGGCCGCCGAGAATCTGCGCGACGGGCTCGTCTGGCGGCTCTTCATGCGCAACGGCGAGATAGGCAGGGCGCTCGACCTCGTCGGCCTCCGCCGCGCCGGCCGGAAGTAGGGAGGGTCAAACGCCGCAGACGACGAGGCGCGGCTCGAAGCCTGATAACTTCGAGCCGCGCCTCCGTGTTTCAACTCCTCGCCTTACTTCTCGTCCTACTTCGCGCCTTACTTCTCTCCCTACTTCGCGCCTTACTTTGCGCCCTCCTTCGCCGGTCGGCGGAAGACGCGAAAGCCCCAGGCGTCGAGCGAGAGCGCGGGCAGGCCGACGGCGCGGACGCGGGCGGCGCGCTGCGCGTCGGTGGCGTCGGCCGGGAGCGGCGGGCGCGTGTCGGGCGTGACGTCGGCGAAGGTCGCGCCCGCCGGCGCCTCGACCGTGCCGTCGAACGGGCGGTTCGAGAAGTTGACGGCGACGACCACGTCCTCCGTCGCGCCGCGCCGCGCGAAGGTGACGACGCGCGACTCGTCCGAGTTGCGCAGCCACTCGACGCGCCCGCCGAGCAGCGCCGGGCTGCCCCTGCGCAGCGCCATCATCTGCCTGTAGAAGCGCGGGAACTCGGGACGCCGCTTCTCGATGGGCCAGAAGACCGGCAGCCGGTAGAAGAGCGCCGGGTCGCCCGACTCCGTCGTGTCGCCGACCTCCATCCCGTTGTAGAGCATCGGCACGCCGTCGAGCGTGAACATCAGCGCCGAGGCCGCCAGCGCCCCGCCCTCGCCGAAGCGCGCCACCGCCCGCCGCTCGTCGTGGTTGTCGGAGAAGCGCATGCGGAGCGCCCCGCGCGGGTACTTCGCCTCGTCCGCCTCCCACGTCCGCCGCAGGGCGGACGCCGGCCGGCGCCCCTGCAACACCTCGGTCAGCGCGCCGTGCAGCGGCCACGAGTAGTCGAGGTCGAAGGCCCTGACGAGCAGCTCGGGCTTGTCCGACTCGGCGAGCATGAGGATGTCGCTCTTGACCTTGTCGAGTTCGGCCCGCGCCTGCTCCCAGAAGTCCGTGGGCACCTCGGCGGCCACGTCGCAGCGGAAGCCGTCGAGGTCGTACTCGCGCAGCCAGAACTTGAGCACGTCTATCATGTAGCGGCGCAACGCCGGGTTGTCGTAGTTCAGCTCGGCCACGTCCGACCAGTCGTGCGGGTAGGTGATTCTCCCCGCGGCGTCGCGGACGTAGAACTCGGGCGTCTTCATCATCACGCTGTCCCACGAGGTGTGGTTGGCGACGACGTCGATGATGACCTTCATCCCGCGCCGGTGCGCCTCCGCCACGAGCCGCTTGAAGTCGGCCGGCGCGCCGTAATCGGGGTTTAAGGCGTAGTAGTCGCGCACGGCGTAGGGGCTGCCGACCGGCCCCTTCTTCTTCTCCCGCCCGATGGGGTGGACGGGCATCAGCCAGAGGACGTTGACGCCGAGGTCGCGCAGGCGGTCGAGCTGCGCCGTGACGCCCGCGAAGTTCCCCTCCTCGGAGAACGTGCGCGGGTAGATTTCGTAGATGACGCCCGAGCGCGCCCACTCGGGCGCGGCCCCGCGCGCTCGCTCCTTCGACACGTCGCGCTGCCGCGCGCCGGCGTGCGCGCACAGCGACGCGACGAGGGCGAGCGCCGCCACGGCCGCGCGCGCGCTGCGTTGTCTCTGCTCCACTCTCATAAGCTCCACGGGCCGAACGCCGCCGACCGAACGCCGGCGACTAAAACCTGAAAGCCGAAGACCGCCCCTCAAGGCTTGTCTTAGACGAGCGTGACCGTCTCGGCCGGCGCCGAGACGTTGAGCGTGACGGGCGCCGAGCGCTCCGGCCGCCCCGGCCGCCCCGCGCCGGCGCCGGGCGTCCAGTCCCTGCGCGCCTCGATGTGGTAGACCGCGCCGGCGTGCGCCTGGAGCGTCAGCTCGCCGCGCGCGTCGGCCCGCTCGGCGCGGCCGGGGCCGGGGCCGCCGGCGGCCGCCTCGTAGTAGACCACCAGCGCGTCCGCCACGGGCGAGCCGTCGGCCCAGACCACGCGGACGCGCACGACCGCCCCGGCGAGCCGCGGCGGCAGCCGCAGGTCGCGCCCCGCGGACTCCTCGCCCGCCTTCAGCTCGATGACCTCGGCCTCCTCGGCGCGCGCGACGCCGGGGTAGTAGGTGCGCGGGTAGTCGCCGGCCGGGTCGCCCGGCTGCGGCGCGCCCGCGAGGCGCAGGCCCAGCAGGTAGCGCCCCGGCGGCAGCCCTTTGAACTTGTAGCGCCCCTCGTCGTCGGTGCGCTCGTGGCGGCCGTACCTGAGGTCGGGGTCTTTGCCCTCGGCGTCCACGACGACGACGCTCAGGTTCTTCACGGGCTTCCCTTCGGCGTCGAAGACGCGGCCGGAGACGCGGCCGTTGTGCGCGACCTCGAAGTCCGTGACGGCGCAGCCGCGGTCGGCCACCTGAAACTCGCGCTCGGGCTGGTGCGTGGTCAGCGTATCGGGGAGCCGGACGCCGACCTTGTACCTGCCGGGGGCGAGCCCCGAGACGCCGTAGCGCCCGCGCGCGTCCGTCAGAAGCTCGCGCCGCTCGCCCTCGCCCTCGACCGTGACGCGCGCGCCCGCCACCCCGGTCAGCCCGCGCGGGCCCTCGCCGCCGGGGCCGCCCCCCGGCCCTTCGACCCGGCCCGAGATGGTCACGCCCGCCGGCCTCCCGGCCAGCGACCGCAGGAATTCGAGGTCTTCGGCCGCGGCGGCGAGCGGCCGCGTGCGCGAGCAGATGCCCGTGTAGAGCCTCGCGTCGTCCTTCGCGGCGCGGTGCGCGTAGACGAGGTAGGTGACGCCGCGCTCGAACCCGTACCCGCAGTCGCCGCCGCCGAGCCCGGTCGAGACCTGCGCCTCGGCGCCCGAGACGCCGTGGAACGCCTCGGCGACCGCGAACGTCACGGTCGTCGGCGCCCAGTCCATCCCCCCGCTCTCGTCGAAGGGCTTGCGCGGCCGCGTGGCCACGTCGGTGACCGTCCCGACGAAGACCGCGGCCGCCGAGCCCAGCTCCTCGCACGGCGAGCCCGGCCCGCCGCACGTGCATGCTTCGGCGCGCGCGGCCGAGGCCAGCAGCACGCACAGGCAGGCGAGCGTCAACAGCACCCCGCGTCGTCGTCTCACGGCTCGCGCCCCCTTTCGCCCTAGTCCCTGTCGTCCAGCAGCCCCGTGCTCGGGACGGGCTGCGCCGACTGCTGCACGGTGAAGTCCGCCTGCTCGTCGCCGCTGATGACGTCGCGCCCGGCCACGTCGCGGTCGGCCGTGTCGCGCACCAGCGCCACGCAGGCGGCCGCGGCCAGCAGGAAGACGCCGCCCGCCATTACGACGTAGAGCGGCGCGCGCGGGTTGTCGGGGCCGAAGGCGGCGCGGATGACCGGCCCGAAGGCGAACGAGGCGACTATCTCGGGGATGACGATGAAGAAGTTGAAGACGCCCATGTAGACGCCCATCCGCGCCGCCGGCAGCGCGCCCGCCAGGATGGCGTAGGGCATCGAGAGGATGGACGCCCACGCGACGCCCACGCCGACCATCGACAGCAGGAGGATGTTCTTGTCCTGTATGAAGTAGACCGACATCAGCCCGAGCGCGCCGCAGACGAGCGCGACGGCGTGGACGGTCTTGCGGCTCGTCGCCTTCGCCAGCGGCGGCAGCAGGAAGGCGACGGCGAAGCAGACGATGGAGTAGATGGCGAAGGAGTTGCCGCCCCACGCCTGCCCGTCGGTGAAGCGCGGGTCGCGCTCGCTCGTCGCGCCGAAGACGTGGTACGAGGTCATCAGCCCGAAGAACATCCACATGCAGAAGAGGCCGAGCCAGGTGAAGAACTGGACGACGGCGAGCTGCTTCATCGTCGCCGGCATCTCGCGGATGGCCGAGGCGATTTCCGCCAGCCCCGCCCCGACGCCGCGGCGCTCGCGCCGCATCCGCTCGAACTCCTCCATGTCCTCGGGCGGGTACTCCTTGGTCGTGAAGACCGTCCACAGCACGCAGAGCAGGAAGGCGACGGCGCCGATCTTGAACGCGTAGTTGATGCTCGTCGGGATGGCCTGCGCCGCCGCGCCGGGGGCGGCCGCGTCCACGCCCGCGCGGCGGAAGAGGTACGGCAGCACGTTCGCCAGCGTCTGGCCGACGCCGATGAAGAACGACTGCATGACGAAGCCGGCCGTGCGCTGGTCGGTGTTGAGCTTGTCGGCGACGAAGGCGCGGAACGGCTCCATCGAGACGTTGATGGAGGCGTCGAGCACCCAGAGCAGGCCGGCCGCCATCCAGAGCACGCCCGAGTCGGGCATGAAGAAGAGCGCGACGCTGGCGAGGATGGCGCCGACGAGGAAGTACGGGCGGCGCCGGCCGAGCCGGTTCCACGTCCGGTCGCTCATCGAGCCGATGACCGGCTGGACGAGCAGCCCCGTCACCGGCCCCGCCAGCCACAGTATCGGCACCTCCTCCGGCTTCGCGCCGAGGTAGGTGTAGATGCCGCTCATGTTGGCGAGCTGCAACCCCCACCCGAACTGGATGCCCATGAACCCGAAACTCATGTTCCAGATTTGCCAGAAGCTCAGGCGCGGCTTGTCACGCATTGCGTCTCTCCTAGTCTCTACCTCGCGTAGATGTTGATGTCTTCGAGCACCACGTCGCGGTCGAGCGAGAGCGCGTACATCAGCGTCTTCGCCATGTTCGAGACGTGCACGAAGCCGGGGCGCGGGCTCGCCCCGGCCGCGGCGTTCTCCACGTCCACGAGGCCGGGGCAGAAGTTGAAGACGCGGACGTTCGCGCCCGTCTTCCGCACGTGGTCGCGGACCGACTCGGCGAAGCCCAGGAGCCCCCACTTCGACGCGCAGTACGAAGGCACGTCGGCGTAGCCGCGCCTGCCCGCCTGCGAGGAGACGTTGACCACGTCGCCGAACCCGCGCGCCGCCATGCCGGGCAGCGCCGCGCGCACCAGCCACATCGCGCCCTTCAGGTTCGTCTGGAGGACGGTCTCCCAGCCCTCGTCCGTCAACTCCTCGACCGTCTCGGGCACGGCGAGGCCGGAGTTGTTGACCAGCACGTCGAGCGAGCCGAAGCGGTCGGCGGCGAAGCGCACGAGCGCCTCGCACTGCGCGCGCTCGCGCACGTCGAAGGCGTAAGGGAAGACGCGCTCGGCCCCGGCCGCGGCGTTCAACTCGTCGGCCGCGCGCCTGAGCGCCGCCTCGCTGCGCGACGCGATGCAGACGCGCGCGCCGGCGGCCGAGAGGGCACCGGCGAAGGCGCGGCCTATCCCCGTGCCGCCGCCGGTGACGAGCGCGACCTGCTCCGTGAATGGCTTCGTCTTCCAGTCCATGCGCGTCCGCGGCGGTCAGTTTTTAGAGGGCGTCGCCGTGAAGACGGCGGCCGAGCGCGGCGCCATCTCCATCTCCACGTCGTCCCCGCTCCAGCGCCCGCCGGCGACGTTGCCCCCGCGCCCGAGGCCGTCGTGCCTCGTCGAGTAGCGCCCGCGCGGGTCGAGGCCGGCGTCGCTGAGCTTGAACCTGAGCGTGGCGGGCTTCGTGTCGTTGTTGAAGGCGACGAAGGTCGCCTGGCCGCCGAGGACGCGCGCGAAGACCGCCTGCTGCTCCTCGTCGTAGACGTGGACGAGCGAGCCGCGCCTGAGCGCGGGCAAATCGGCGCGCAGCTTCGTCAGCCGCTTGACGTGCTCGAACACCTCGTTCTCGACGGGCGTCCGCCCCGCCTTCGTGAAGGCGTCGCGCGCGTCATCGGGGAAGCCGCCGGGGAAGTCGCGCCGGTTGTCGGGGTCGCCGCCGCCCTCCATCGCCAGCTCGTCGCCGTAGTAGAGCAGCGGCGTCCCGCGCGTCGTCATGACGAAGGTCTGCGCCAGCTTCAGCCCCGCGACGGTCGCGCCGGGCTCGTGCATGAAGCGCTCCATGTCGTGGACGCCGAGGAACGCGACGAGGACTTCGGGGCGCGGGTAGAGGTGGTCGTGCGCGAGCACCTGCGCGAGCTTGCGCACGGGCTGCCCCCTGGCGAAGGCGTCGCGGACGGCGTAGAAGAGCGCGAAGTCGTAGAGCGTGTCGATGCCGGCGTCGAGCCCGTCGCGCCCGACCCGGCCGCGCTGGAAGTAGGCCAGCAGCGCCGGGTCGCCGTCGAACAGCTCGCCGAGGACGTTGACGGTCGGGTACTCGGCCCTGATGGCCGCCGTCCAGTCGCGCCAGAAGTGGCGCGGGACGTGCGGCAGCGTGTCCATGCGGACGGCGTCGAAGCCGAAGTGGCCGAGCCACCAGAGCGTGTTCTGGATGAGGTAGCGGCGCACCTCCTCGTCGTCCTGGTTGAGGTCGGGCAGGATGTCTATGAACCAGCCTTCGAGGTTGCGCCGGCGCGTCATCTCGGAGGCGTGCGGGTCCATCGTCGTCCACTTCTGCCAGTTGTTCGAGAGGTGGCTCTCGACCGTGCCGTAGAACCAGGTCGGCGTCGGGCGGTCGGCGGCCCACGGGTGGTAGGGGCTGGTGTGGTTGGCTATCTGGTCCTGGATGACCTTGAAGCCGGCGGCGTGCGCCCTGTCCACCAGCTCGCGCAGCTTCGCCGCCGTGCCGTAGTGCTCCTCGACGCCGTAGAAGTCAATCGCGCCGTAGCCGTGGTAGGCCGTCGTCGGCCGCTTCGGGCCGCCCACGGCCTCGGGGTACATCTCGCGCTCGTCGAGGCGGTCGGTGTTGTCGTAGACGGGGTTTATCCAGAGGGCGGTGACGCCCAGCTCCTTCAGGTAGGGCAGGCGGTCGATGACGCCCTGGAAGTCGCCGCCGTGGTAGTAGCGCCCCTTCGCGCGGTCGTAGAGGCCGGGCGACTTGGGCGGGTCGTTGTTCGAGCGGTCGCCGTCGGCGAACCGGTCGGGCATGATGAAGTAGATGACGTCGTCGGGCGTGAAGCCCTGGTAGCGGCCGGCGCGCGCGAGCGGCGCGGCGACGGCGAAGGGCGCCTCCGTCGCGCCCGCGGCGGTCGTCACGCGGAGCCGGCGCGGGCCGGGGCTCGCGCCGGGCTCGACGTGGACGTCCACGAAGGCGTACGTGCCCGACTCGTTGACGCGGACGAGCCCCGTCCGCATCCCCTGCCCGACGGCCTCGACGCGCGCGCCGCCGAGGTCGCGCCCGCGCAGCAGCACGCGCACGGGGTTGACGGAGTGGCCCGCCCACCAGTCGGGCGGCTCGACCTTCGTCACGGAGGGCGGCGCCTGCGCCGCGCAGACGGCCGCGGCCGCGCACAGCAGCGTCAGGGCGAGTAGGAGGCGTGCGGCGGAGGTGTTGTTGGCTCTCATGCTCTTTCGGCGGCCGCGCGGACGGCGCGCGGGCGGGCTGGCGGGTTCGCGGGGCGCCCCTCACCCCCACGTCTGCTTGAAGTCGTAGCTCTCGGCCGTGTGCTCCGGGCGCCGCTCGGGGGGGAGCGCCGGGTGTCGGCCGTAGAGTTCGGCGAGGCGGCGCAGGCGCGCGGCCAGCCCCTCGGTCAGCTCGCCCTCGCGGAAGCGCCAGCCCCAGTTGCCGGACATCGTGGCGGGCGTGTTCATGCGCGCCTCGGAGCCGAGCCCCAGCACGTCCTGCATGGGGACGAGCGCCGTGTCGCCGGCCGAGGCGTAGAGCGCGCGGATGAAGTCCCAGTTGATTTCCGCTCCGTCCGAGCCGAGGTAGTCGAGGCAGAAACGGCGCTCGCGCTCGACCTGCTCGGCCGAGCGGACGGAGGCCGCGCCGCCGGGCTGGCTCCGGAACCAGCCGACCGCCGTGTCGTTGTCGTGCGTCCCCGTGTAGACGACCGAGTTGCGGACGTAGTTGTGCGGCAGGTCTTTGTTCGTCGTGTCGGTGGCGAAGCCGAACTGGAGGATGCGCATGCCGGGGAAGCCGAACTCGTCGCGCAGCTCGATGACGTCGGGCGTGATGAAGCCGAGGTCTTCGGCGATGATGGGCAGCTCGCCCAGCTCCGCCCTGACGGCGTCGAAGAGTTCGCGCCCCGGCGCGAAGACCCAGCGGCCCCGCTCGGCCGTCGCGTCGCCGCCCGGAATCTCCCAGTAGGCCGCGAAGCCGCGGAAGTGGTCAATGCGGATGACGTCCACGAGCGAGAGCGTCGAGCGCACGCGCTCGACCCACCACCTGAAGCCGTCCTCGCGCATCCGCTCCCAGTCGTAGAGCGGGTTGCCCCAGAGCTGCCCCGTCCTGCTGAAGTAGTCGGGCGGGACGCCCGCCACGACCGACGGCCTGCCGTCCTCTCTGAGCTTGAACTGGCGGGGCTGCGCCCAGACGTCGGCCGAGTCCTGCGCGACGAAGATGGGGATGTCGCCGACGACTCGCACGTTCTGGCCGCGGCAGTACTCGCGCAGCCGCGCCCACTGGTCGAAGAAGAGGAACTGCTGGAACTTCACCTCCTCCACCCGTTCGGCCAGCGCGCGGCGCGCCTCTTCGAGCGCCGACGGGTCGCGGCGCACGAGCGGCTCCTCCCACTCCGTCCACGCCGCCTCGCCGCGCTCGCGCTTGAGCGAGCGGTAGAGCGCGTAGTCTTCGAGCCAGGGCGCGGCCGATTGCTTGAACTCCTCGAACCCGGCGGCGACGAGCGCCGGCTCGGAGCGTCGGAAGTTCTCGAACGCCGCGCGCAGCAGCGCCTCCTTGCGCGCGAACGCCTCGCCGTACTCGACGCGGTCGTCGGGGAGGCCGGGCAGACCTTCGAGCGCGCCCGGCGCGAGCAAGCCCTGCTCGACCAGCAGCTCGGGGCTGACGAGCAGCGGGTTGCCGGCGAAGGCCGAGAAGCACTGGTAGGGCGAGTTGCCGTAGCCCGTGGGGCCGAGCGGCAGGACTTGCCAGAGGCTCTGCCCCGCGGCGGCGAGGAAGTCTACGAAGCGGTACGCCTCGCGCCCGAGGTCGCCGACGCCGTGGCGGCCGGGCAACGAAGTCGGGTGCAGAAGGACGCCGCACGCTCTTGGGAAGCTCACCTTGTACCTCGCTGGACTGGTTTCCCTGAAAGCTACAACAATTGCCGCGCCGGGGCAACGTAAGAGGAAGGCGGAAGGGTCGGCGGTGGAGGCCGCGCCGCCCGGCCTTCATTCTCCGGCCGCCGACCTTCCGCCTTTACCCTTCAACCGTCCGCCTTCCGGCTTCCGGCGACGCCACCGCTCACGGCCGGGCTTCCGCGCCGGCGCCGAGTTTGTAGATGACGGCGGCGCGCGCGGGCACGGTCAGCCTGAGCGAGCCGGCGGCGACCGCCGGGCGGTCTTTGGCCGCGAACAGCGGTTCGAGCCGCGCGCCCTCGCGGGCGTCGAGGTAGGCCGCGGGAATCGTCAACGCCTTCGGCGCGGCCGAGCGGTTGAGCGCGACGACGACCGTCTCGCCCTCGTGTGTGCGCGCGAAGGCGTAGGAGTCGTCGTCGAAGTGCAGGTCGGTGAGCGAGCCGCGGCGCAGCGCCGCCTGCTCGCGCCGCACGCGCAGGAGGTCGCGCGTCCACTCGAACATGCGCTGCTCGGCGGGCGTGCGGCCGGACTTCTCGAAGGCGTCGCGCGCGTCACCGGGGAAGCCGCCGGGGAAGTCGCGCCGGTTGTCGGGGTCGTCGCCGCCCTCCATCGCTATCTCCTCGCCGGCGTAGAGTTGCGGCGTGCCGCGGATGGTCGCGGCGTAGGCGAGGTGGAGCATCGCGCCTTCGAGCGTCGCGCCTTCGAGCGACATGAAGCGGGGCGTGTCGTGGTTGTTCGTCATCGTGACGAGCCGGCGCGCGTCCGGGTAGAGCGCGTCGGAGCGCAGCACGTGGCGGAGCGCCGCCGCCGGCGCCTTCCCCGTGAAGACCTTGCGCGAGACGTCCCACGCCGGGAAGTCGAAGACGGCGTCCATCAGCGTGTCAACGCCGTCCCAGCCGGCGCGGCCGCCGACGAAGAAACTGGTGTGCGCCGGGTCAACGTCCCACGCCTCGCCCACCATCCACAGCGCGGGGTGCTGGCGGTCGAGCGCGGCGTTCAGGTCGCGGATGAAGGGGCGCGGCATGTACTGGACGGTGTCCTGCCGGACGCCGTCAACGCCGGTCATGCCGACCCACCAGAGCGAGTTCTGTATCTCGTAGCGCGCGACCTCGGGCTGCTCCTGGTTCATGTCGGGCAGGTCGTCGGAGAACCAGCCGTCGAGCGTCGCGCGCCTCGCCTCCGGGTGCGCGTGCGGCGAGAGCAGCAGGTCGCCGCGGAAGGGGTTGCGCAGGTGCTCGGCCGGCGTGCCGTGGAACCAGTCGTCGAGCGGCGGGTCTTTGACCCACGGGTGCTGCGAGCCGACGTGGTTGGCGACCTGGTCCTGTATGACCTTTATCCCCAGCGCGTGCGCGCGCTCGACCAGCTCGCGCAGCGTCTCCATCGTCCCGAAGCGGTCTTCGACCGCGTAGTAATCCACCGTGTGATAGCCGTGGTAGTAGGTGTTCGGGCACCAGGGCTTGTCGCAGCGGTTGAGGCCGTTCCAGTTGTCGTACCAGGGCGTGAGCCAGACCGCCGTGACGCCGAGGTCTTTGAGGTACGGGAGGCGCTGGATGACGCCGCGCAGGTCGCCGCCGTGCCACGCGCGCGCGTTGCGGCGGTCGTTGGCCTCGGCGGGCGAGCCGGCGGGCGCGTTGTTCGAGCGGTCGCCGTCCGCGAAGCGGTCGGGCATGATGAGGTAGATGACGTCGTCCGTGGTCACGCCGCGGAAGTGCGCCGCCGCGTCGAGCGGCGCGTTCAGGCGGAAGGGGACGGAGGCGCGCCCCGCGGCCGTCTCGACCGTCAGCGGGTAGTCGCCCGGCCGCGCCGTCGGCTCGACGAAGACGTCGCAGAAGAGGTAGGTGCCCGCGGCGTTGACGAGCGCGCCCGCGGCGCGCGTCCCCCGCCGCGTGGCGCTGACGCGCGCGCCGTGCAGGTCGCGCCCGCGCACGAGCAGGCGGACGGGGTTGACCGTGTGCCCGGCCCACCAGGACGGCGGCTCGACCTTCGAGACGTGCGGCGGCGCGGCCGCCCCGCCCTGCGCCGTCGCGCCGGCGGCGGCGAGCAGCGCGAAGGCGCACGCGGCCAGCAGGCGCGCGGCGGACTTCCTCGGCGTTCGCGGTTTCATCTGCGTTGTGGCCGCCCCCTTCGCGGCGTGCGCCGCGCTCTATACGCGCGCGCGCGGGCCCCCGAACCTTCAGCGCCGGAGCGTGCGGACGTAGACGACCGAGGCGGCGATGTCCTGCCGCGAGAGCCTCTTCTTGAAGGCGGGCATCTGGCCGCGCCCGTCGGCGACCGAGGCTATCATGCGCGCGTCGCCGCGCGCCTTCTGCCACGCGGGGTCGCTCATGTCGGGTGCCCCGACGTCCTGCCCCATGCGCGTCTGGCCGCGCCCGTCCGCGCCGTGGCAGCGCACGCACCTGTCGGCGTAGACCGCGCGGCCGCGCTCGGCCTGCGACTCGCGCCGCTGCGGCCCAGGCCCCGCGGCCGCCGCCGAGACGGCCGCCGCCGCGAAGGCCGCGGCGGCGGCCCAGAACGCGAAGACCTTCACTCTCTTCATGCGTGGAAATCCGCCCTTCATCCGGAGTTAAAAAATTGTCGCCCGCGCGGCGTAGGGGCGCGGCGCGGGCGACGTTGCGGGAGCCCCGCGGCGCGAGGCTCCGGTCTGGTTCGGGCGGGCGGCCGCCCCGG
>DASVUF010000143.1:0-10269 GCA_036387195.1 Pyrinomonadaceae bacterium
GTCAGGCTGCCTCCCGCCCCCACACACTTTTTAAACCCGGACTCTTCCGCCGCGGCGTACGGTCGTACACGGATTTGTACCGTATCGCTTCGTCCGGCCGGGGTAGGCGCGGGGCGGCCCCGGGGCTAAGTGTTTGCGCGCCCTGGACTTCCCCGCGGCGGCATGCGCGTTGCACCTCATCCCGTTTCCGCCCGCGAGGCGGACCTTAATCAACGGTCAAAATGTGTACAACCAACGGACAGAGGAGGGACAATCTCGTATGAGCAGACGTTTGCTTAACCTTACGGCCGTCGGCGCGCTCGCGCTCGGCCTCGCGCCCGCGGCGCTGGCGCAGGAGACGCAGCCCGCGCAGCCGCAGACGCCCACGCAGCAGACCCAGACGACCGTGACGACGCAGACGACGCAGGCCGTCCAGAACAGCGACGGCTCGTGGACGGTCGTCCAGTACCCCGCGAACAAGGAGGTCGTCGTCGAGTTCACGCCCTCGCCGACCTTCTCGAACGCGCGCGGCCGCGCCAAGGTGGTGCGCATGTCCGACCACACGATGGTCACGCTCGACATGTCGGGGCTGCCGGCGAACGCCGCGGGGATGAACCTGTACGCCGTTGACCCGCTCGGCAAGGTGACGATGCTCGGGCCCGTCACGTTCAACAACGGCGTCGCCACGCAGAGCTTCCAGACGCCGCTCGACCGCTTCATGCTCGTGCTCTCGCCCGAGGGCGGGCTGACGAGCTACACGCCGACGACCGCCTACGCCTTCCGCAGCGCCGCGCCGCAGGGCTTCGCCGTCCTGCCGATGTCGAGCGCCGAGGGCGAGCGCGTCGCGGCCGCCTCGACCGCCGGCTCGACGTCGGCCTACACCGCGCCGTTGCTCGGCATCCCGGGCTTCGACCGCGGCGACACGACCGAGATCAAGGTCAAGCTGGCGGGCGCGCTCACCGGCTCGCGCGTCAACTTCAACATCACGCCGCGCCGCGACGGGCCGACCGAGGTCGTCGCGCGCTTCCACGAGATGAAGGAGGCGCCGGCCGGCCAGGTCTACGTCCTCTGGGCGGTCTCGCCCGAGGGCAAGCACGTCAAGCTCGGCCAGGTCGTCAACACCGGCCGGCGCAACGAGGCCGAGATTAAGTCCGAGACGACGCTCGCGGACTTCGGCCTCCTCATCACGCTCCAGGCCGAGGGCGAGGCCCCGGCCGGCGACGTGGTCGGCTCCAGCATGCGCTGAGCCCGCCGGGCTTCCGGCGTCACCGCGACCTTGAAGGCCGCCCCCCACGCTGGGGGGCGGCCTTCGGCCTTTCCGGCCCCGGCGAAATCCTTAACAAAACGCCGCCCGACACAATTTCGACATAAAGCTGTTGACATCCGCGCGGATACCGGCATAATGGCCGAACGCCGCCGCGCGCGACCCCGGGCGCGGCGGGCGCGTTTTGGGATTCGCCACGTCCGAACTCCCTCCCCTTAAAGAGCCGCACACACGCCGAGGCTCGAAACCCTTTTTTGAGAAGAAAGCCCCCGAGATGTTGATACGCAAGCTTCCCCCGCGGCTGGCGCCCCTGGCCTTTTTCTTCTGCCTCTTCGCGGCCGCGGCGCCGGCGGCGCGCGCCCGGCAGGCCGAGTCGCTCCCCGAGCTGATTCGCCGCGTCAAGCCTTCGGTCGTCTCCGTCATCACCTACAACGCGAAGGGCGAGGTCGCGCTCACGGGCAGCGGCTTCTTCGTGCGCCCGGGTCAGGTGCTGACGAACCTGCACGTCGTCGAGGGCGCGCAGCGCGCCGAGGTGCGCACGTTCGAGGGCAAGGGCAAGACCTACCCGGTGGCGGGACTTTCGAGCGTGGACGAGGACGGCGATTTGGCCGTCCTGAGCGTCGAGATGCCGCCCGAGCGCGCCACTCTGGTCGAGACGGCGGCGGCCGCCCCCGAGGAGGGCGAGCGCATCTTCGTCATCGGCAACCCGCTGAGGCTCGAAGGCTCCGTGGCCGACGGCATCGTCTCGGCCGTGCGCGAGGTGCCCTCGCTCGGGCGCATCGTGCAGATTACGGCCCCCATCTCGCACGGCAACTCGGGCAGCCCCGTCTTCAACATGCGCGGGCAGGTCGTGGGCGTCGTCACCATCCGCGTGATGAACGGGCAGAACATCAACCTGGCGCTCGGCTCGCCGCGCTTCTCGTCGCTCAGGCCGGCCGCCCGCCTCGTCGGCTTCGAGGAGCTGGCGCGCAAGGCCGGCGACGAGCAGCGCCCCGACTCCATCGCCGACTGGTGGTACCGCAACGGCCTGAACTCGCTCTGGCTCGGCAACTACGACAGCGCGCTCGGCTACTTCGAGACGGCGGTGAACAAGAACCCGCAGCGCGCCGACGCGTGGATTCAGGTCGGCTTCTGCAAGGTCAAGCAGGGCAAGAACCAGGACGCCATCCGCGCCTTCGAGCAGGCGCTCAGGCTCAAGCCGCACTCCTACGAGGCTCTGAACAAGCTCGGCGACGCGTACTACTACGCGGGCAACTACTACAAGGCGCTCGACGCCTACAAGCGCGCCGTCGCCTTGCGCCCCGACCTGCCCGAGGGGCACTACAACCTCGCCTCCGTCCACCTCGAACTCGGCGACCGCGCCGAGGCGCTCGCGCGCGCCGCGCTCCTCAAGCCGCTCGACGCCGCGCTCCACCAGAAGCTGCTGCGGGAAATCAATCGTTAAGGCGGCCGCCGGCGGCCGGCAGTCGAAAAGGCGGCGCGCACGGTTCGAACCGTGCGCGCCGCCTCTGTTTTCTAACGCCCGCCGCCCGCCGCCCGCCGTCTGCTCCCCTCACTCACCCGCGGGCGGCGGGAAGACGTCACGGCTGACGGCGCGCGGGTCGCCGAGGACGACGAACTGGAGGTTGCGCATGTAAGTGTTGGCGGCGCGGCGGACGTCGGCCGGCGTGACGGCGCGCAGCCGCTCGATGAAGACGGCCGAGTTGCGCCAGCCGCCGCCGACCAGCTCGTACTGCGCCAGCTCGCCCGCCTGCGCGGCGTTCGTCTCCTGCCCCATGTAGTAGCGCGTCAGGAAGTGCTGCGCCGTCGCCTTGATCTCGTCGGGGCTGATCTCCTGCGTCTGGAGCCGGCGTATCTCTTCGAGCATCAGGCGCACGGACTGGCTGGCGTCCGTCGAGCTGACCGAGATGCCGCCGAGGTTCGCGCCCTGCGTCCAGAGGAAGGCGTCGGGCGCGTAGGAGAGGTTGCGCTTGACGCGCACCTCGACGAAGACGCGGTTCTGGAGGACGGTCTGCGCGATGCGCATCGCGTAGATGTCGGGCGACGAGGGCGCCGGCGCGGCGAAGACGCCCTGCACGTAGTTGGTCGGCAGGGCGCGCTCGGTGACGGCGACCGTCGGCGCGCGGAAGGCGAGCTGCGGCACGGGCTCGGCGCGGTAGTCGCCGCGCGGGAGCCGGCCGAAGCTGGCCTCGACCTTCCGGCGAATCTGCGCCGGGTCAACGTCGCCGACGACGACCAGCAGCAGCCGCGACGTCTCCATCATCCGCCGGTGGAAAGCCTTCACGTCGTCGAGCGTCAGGCGGCCGACCGTGGCGGCCGTGCCGCGCGGGTCGTTGAGGTAGGGGTGCCCGGCGTAGGCGACGCGCGACTGTAGGATTTGCAGGAACGAGTCGGGCGTGTCCTCGTTGTCGGAGAGCGAGACGACGAAGCGGTTGCGCGTGCGCTCGAAGTCCTCGGGCGTGAAGCGCGGGTTGAGCGCCGCGTCGGCGAAAATCTCCCACGAGCGGTCGAAGTGGCGGCGGGTGCTGGCCAGGCTCAGCACCGAGTAGTCGAGGTTGATGCCGTCGCTCAACTGCGTCCCCGTGCGCGAAAGCTCGCGGCGCAACTGCTCGCGCGGGAACTTCTGCGTGGCCTCGGTGGCGACTTCGAGCATCAGCGCCTCGACGCCGGCGTTCTCGGCCGTCACGTTGCGCGCGCCGCCGCGCAGGAAGAGGCCGGCGACGACCGACTGGCCGCCCTCGCGCCGCTTGACCAGCACCCTCAGCCCGTTGACCTCGAACTCCGTGACGAGGCGCAGCGAGTCTGCGGCCTCGCGCGCCGCGGCCGTGGCGGCGGCGCCCTGCTGCTGCTGCTGCTGCGCCGACGGCTGTTGCTGCCCCGCGGCCGGCTGCGTCGCCGCCCCCGGCGTCTGCGCGCGCGCCGCGGCGGCGGCGCCCGACAGCGCGAACGTCAAAGCGAGGAGCCACGCGGCCGCCCCGCGCGCGAATTTGAAAGTCGTCGTCATCTCAATTCCCTACCCTTGGTTCCTTCGACGCCGCGGCCGGCGTTACTTAGCGGCCCGCGGCGGCGGCTTTGCCCCGCGTGGCCGGCGCCGCGGCCGGGCCGAGCAGGTCGGCCTCCGTCAGCCCCGAAGCCTTCAGCGACTCCTCCGAGAGCATGGCGAGGCCGACGCGCGGCTTGCCGTGGACGTAGGTCGTCAGGTAGCGGCCGATGTCGGCGCGCGACGTGGCGCGCAGCCGCTTGAGGTAGCCGCGGAAGTATTCGAGCCCGGTCGTCGACCACCAGAAGCTGACGCTGTGCGAGTACTCGGAGAGCTTCTCGCGCGAGTAGAGGTCGTCGGCTTCGAGCAGCGCCTTGGCGCTCTCCAGCTCCTCGTCGGTGAAGTAGTCCGGGTCGTTGAAGTGCGCGACCTCGTTGTAGGCGGCGGCCACCGCGGCCTTCGCCTTGTCGGGCGTGGTCTGGATGAGGAGCGTGATGGGGCCAACGTTGCGCTGCGTGTAGTAGCCGAAGCCGACGCCGGCGGCGAGCCCCGTGTCCACGAGCGCGCGCTGGAAGCGCGAGTTGGGCTGGCGCAGGATGAAGGAGAAGACGTCGGCCGCGTAGGTCGCGGCGTCGTCCTTGCCGACCGAGGGGCCGTGCCAGCCGACCTGGACGACGACGTTGGCCACCGGCTTGACGATGAGCCCGGCCTCGCTCCTGGCGAGCGGCGGGTGCTCGACGAGCGGGAACTCCTCGAAGGGCGGGCGCTCGCGCCGCTTCCACTCGCCGAACAGCTCCTCGACCATGCGGAAGGCCTCGGGGGGCGTGACGTCGCCGGTGAGGATGATGGCCGAGTTGTTGGGCACGTAGTAGCGCGACTGGATGAGCCGCATCATGTCGAGCGTCGCGGCGCGCACCGTCTCGCGCGTGCCGCCGGGGCTCTTGCGGCTCGGGTACTTGTAGAAGAGCCGCTGGTTCATCTGCTCGCCCAGCTCGCCGTAGGGGTTCGACTCGTGGCGGTCGAGTTCGCCGACGACGACCTCGCGCTCCTGCGCGAACTGCTGCTCGACGACGCTCCGCAAACGCGAGTAGAAGCCGGGGTCGGAGGCGCGGATGGGCGCCGTCCAGTTCTCGCCGAAGCCCGGGTAGAGCGTCGCGTCGCGCATGAAGCGCATGGCGACGGGGACGTTGGGCGTCGTCGTGGTGAAGTAGTAGTTGACGACCTCCTCGTGCGTCTCGCCGTTCGAGACGATGCCGAGCGAGTCTATGTCGCGCAGGTACTCGTCGCCCGTGAGCGCCGCGCGGTTGAGCTTGAAGAACATGTGCTCGTAGAGGTGCGACAGCCCGTTCAGCTCGGGCGGCTCGGTGAACGAGCCGTTGCGCACGGCCAGCTCGACCGTGACGAGCGGCACCGAGTGGTCTTCGAGCACGATGACCTCCAGGCCGTTCGGCAGCACGCGGCTGACGAAGGGCGCGGCCTCGGCGAGCGGGGCGGCGGCGGCGGCCTGCGGGGGCGCGGGCGGCGGCGCGGCGGGGCGCGCGGCCTGCTGGGTCGCGCGGCGCTGCGGCGCTGCGGCCACGGCGGCCGGGCCCGCGAACGACGCCGCCAGCAGCGAGGCGGCGAGCGCGAAGACGGATAGGGTACGTCCTGACAGTTTTGACTTCATAAGACCTTCACGAATTGTCACGGGGACGCGCGGCTGGCACGCCGGCCGAAGGCGAGAAGCGGTCGCTCCAAACATCCTCAACGCACACCCGATTCTGGCTCGCAGTTTTGAGGCGATGATAGCACGCGGGGTTGCTCGCGGGGAAAGACCGGGGGCTGAGCGCCGGGCACTGAAGACTGAGCGCCGGGGGCTGAGTGATAAGGGGCGGGCCCCGCCTTCTACTCACCACTCAGCCCTCAGTCCTGGGCGCTCAGTCCTTTTTCCCGGTGTCGAGCATTTGGCCGCCGCGCTCGGAGGCGAGGGGGAAGCTCGGGAGGACGCGGAAGGAGTTGAGGCAGACGGCGACGCGGTCGCCGACCTGCACGGCGGCCGCGCCGGCCTCGGGCTTGGGGCGCGTGACGAAGATGGGGACGCCGAGGCGCTGCTCGGCCGTGTTAATCGTCACCTCGTAGAGCGGCGGCTCGCCGGCGGCCGGGCGGCGCGCGACGAGGTCGAGCCGGACGGTCAGGCGCTCGTAGGCGCCGACGAAGTGCTTCTCCTCGACGACGCCGTTGGTCAGGCGGCGGCAGCCCGCGGGCAGCTCGCCCGTCAGGCTCAGCCGCACGTCCTCTGGGCGGAAGACGAGCTTGACCGCCTGCCCCGTGCGGAAGCGCGCGGCCTCCTCGCCGGCCTCGACGGCGGCCGTCCCCAGCTCGACGCGCCCCCCCTCGGCGACGACGCCGAGCAGGAGGTTGGCCGCGCCCAAGAACGTCGCCACGTACTCCGTCTCGGGGCGGTTGTAGACCTCCTCGGGCGTGCCCACCTGTTCGAGGTGGCCGGCGTGTAAGACGGCGATGCGGTCGCCCAGCTCCAGCGCCTCCTCCTGGTCGTGCGTGATGAAGACGGCGGGCACGCCCACCTCCTTCAGGAGCGCGCGTATCTCGCGGCGCAGGCGGACGCGCGTCTGCGTGTCGAGCGCGCCGAAGGGCTCGTCGAAGAGCAGCACCTGCGGCTCGTAGGCGAGCGTGCGCGCAATCGCCACGCGCTGCTGCTGCCCGCCCGAGAGCTGCGAAGGGAGCTTCGCGCCGTGCTCGGTCAGGCGGACGAGTTCGAGCAGGCCGGCGACCTTCTCTTTGACCTCGGCGCGGCGCCGGCCGCGGATGCGCAGGCCGTAGCCGACGTTCTGCTCGACCGTCATGCGCGGGAAGAGCGCGTAGGACTGGAAGATGACGCCGACGCCGCGCTCGCGCGCCGGCAGGTCGGTGACGTCGCGGCCGTGCAGGATGACGCGCCCCGCGTCCGGGCGTTCGAGCCCGGCGATGACGCGCAGCAGCGTCGTCTTCCCAGACCCCGATGCGCCGAGCAGCACCAGCGCCTCGCCCTGCCCCACGTCGAAGCTCACGTCTTCGAGCACGCGCGCGCCCTTGAAGCTCTTGCCCACGCCGCGCACGCTCGCGGCGGCGACCGCCGCCACCGCCGGGGCCGCCCCGGCTCCGCGCCGCTCGCCGCCTGCGTCGTCCGCCCCGCCGCCCGGGTCGCCGCCTGTCAGTTTTTCGGGAAGCATCGCCGTTCACCTCACCTGGCTTCGAGCCAGTCGCGCGCGAAGAAGAGGACGCTGAAGATGGCGAAGGAGAAGAGGGCCAGCACGATGGCGACCGCGTTGGCCGCCTCGACCTGCCCCTCGTTGAACTTGGCGAAGATGTAGAGCGGCGCCGTCTGCGTGCTGCCGGCGAGATTGCCCGAGACGAGGATGGTCGAGCCGAACTCGCCGATGGCGCGCGCGAACGTCAGCAGCGCGCCCGTCACGATGGCGCCGCGCAGGGAGGGGAGCGTGACGTGTCGGAAGGTCTGCCAGCGCGTCGCGCCGATGGTGGCCGACGCCTCTTCGAGCGAGCCGTCCATCGTCTCGAAGACCGACATCAGCACGCCGAAGGCCAGCGGGAAGGTGACGAAGATGTTGGCCAGGATGATGGCGTACGGCGTGAACATTATCTGGTGCTCCTCGGAGATGAAGCGCCCGACCATGCCGTACTTGCCCCACAGCAGCAGCAGCGCGAAGCCGGCCACCGCCGTCGGTATCGCCGTGGGCAGCGAGATGGTGACGATGATGGCCGTCCGCCCGAAGAAGACGTGGCGCGAGAGGAAGTAGGCGGCGAAGAGCCCGAAGACGACGTTGAAGGCCGTCGCCCAGAAGCTGGTCGCCAGCGACAGCTTCAGCGCGTAGACGGCGTCGGGCGCCGTCAGCGCCGCCCAGAAGCTCCGCATCCCGCTCGCCGTCCCGTACACGAAGATGGACGCCAGCGGCAGCAGCACCAGCGGCAGCATCAGCAGGATGACCATCCCCAGGCCGAACGGCTTGGCCGCGTCGAAGCCCCGGACGTGCTTCATGGTAGAGGTCGCCGCGCTCATCTCCCCTCCCGTGGCGGGCGCCGGGGCGGGACTGCGGCCCGCCGCGCGCCGCGCGTCACTTCGTCACCGCCCCTTCACCTGTTTGCGCCAGACGCCGTCCACGACCTCGGGGTAGGCGCGCTGCCAGCCGCCGAAGAGGTCGCCGACGGTGAAGGGCATCTCGACGCGCGCGAACTCGCGGTTGGCGTCGTTGAAGACCTCGTGCGTGACCGAGCGGAAGTGGTATTTGACGAAGGCGCGCTGCGCCTCCTCGCTCCAGAGGTACTGCATGAAGGCGTCCATCAGCGGGCGCTCGTCGTCCGAGACGTTCTTGTCTATGACGACCGCCGGGTGCTCGCTGAAGATGGTCGCGCGCGGGACGACGATGTCGAAGGGCGCGCCCGCCGCCTTCATCATCAGCCCCTCCAGCTCGTAGGTGATGAGCGCGTCGCCGTAGCCGGTCTCGAACTGCGTGCGCGCCTCGCGCGCCGAGCCGGGCGTCGAGATGACGTTGCGCCAGACCGAGCGCAGCAGCGCGAGCGCGCGCGCGGTGTCGGCCCCGCCCGTCTCGGCCTGCGACCGCTTCAGCTCCGAGCCGTAGATGGCGAGGAGCGACCACTGCGCGCCGCCCGAGCCGTCCGGGTCGGGGTGGATGACGCGCACGCCCGGCTTCGCCAGGTCCGCGAAGTCGCGGACGCCCTTCGGGTTGCCCTTGCGGACGAGGATGACGAAGGGCGTCTTGTTGACGACGCCGCCGAAGGGCATCGCCTTCCAGTTCGACGTGACCAGACCTTTCTGCGCGAGCCGCTCGACGTCGCGCTCGATGGAGAAGATGCCGACGTCGGCGCCGACGCCCTGCAAAATCTGGTTGGTGATAGTCTCGGAGCCGGCGTAAGAGGCGGTGAACTTGACCTCCTCGCCGTGCTCGCTGCGCCAGCGGGCGGCGAAGCCCGGCAGCACCTCCTTGTCCATCACCTCCTTCATCACCGAGAAGGCGTAGAGCGTGACCGAGCGCTGGCCGCCGCGCCGCGCGCCCGACAGCGGCCGCGGCAGGCACGCGCCCAGCGCCAGCAGCGCGACCGCCAGCAGCCCGCACAGCGCGCGCCCGGACAGCCCGCGCGGCGCGCGGCCGGCTTCAGGGCGCAGTCTTCCCCGCACGGCGTCTCTCATCCTCAACACTCCCGCACACGGCCCGCAGGCTTTCGTCCCGTTCTGGCTTGGGGCTTTAAAAGTTGCGCATCTATAACACACTTCCCCCCCGGGGCGGAAGAGACGCGGGGGGCGCGCGCGACGGGCGGCGCGGCGGCGCTGGCCGCCGGGGCGGCTTCTGTGCGATGCTATCGGCCGCGGCCGGCGCTCGGCCGCCGCGGGGATTTAACGGACGGTTCAGCTTTCGGGGAGTAATGTCATGACGAGAAAGTTCTACACCACGGCGGGGCTCGCGCTGGCGGCCGCGGCGCTGCTGCTCGGCGGGTGCAAGGCCGGGGACGCGGCCGGCGACGCGGGCGCCGCGACGGCCGCGTCGAAGGCGCAGGCCCCGGCCGCGACGAAGGACGCGCCGACGGGGACGACCGTCGTCCACGCCGACGGCGTCAGGCGGGTCGGCCCGGCCGAGTTGCAGAAGATGGTCGAGTCGGGCGAGGCGGTCGTCTACGACACGCGCGCGAAGGCGTCCTACGACCAGGAGCACATCAAGGGCGCGCTCTCGATGCCGCACGACGAGGTCGAGAAGCGCGCGGGCGAGTTCCCCAAGGGGAAGACGCTCGCCTTCTACTGCACTTGACCGAACGAACACACCAGCGCCGGTGCGGCGCTCACACTCAAGTCGAAAGGCGTCGAAGACACGGCCGCCCTCCTCGGCGGCATGGCCGCCTGGAAGACCGCCGGCCTCCCCACGGAAGGCAGCGGGGTGAAGTAGGCGGCCGGCAGGCGGACCGCGGTCGGTAGGCGGCGGCCCGTAGACGGCGGAAGGCGGAGAACAGAGGCGGCGCGCACGGTTCGAACCGTGCGCGC
>DASVUF010000144.1:0-8404 GCA_036387195.1 Pyrinomonadaceae bacterium
GCGACGGCGCGCTTCGTCTCGGGCCAGAAGCGGTGGCCGTAGAGGAAGGCGTGCGAAGAGTCGAGGTGGTCTTCGAGCCGCCAGCTCCCCTGCATCAGGAACCGCTGCGCGAGCCGCCCGGGGTCGTCCGACGCGTCGAGCGCGCGCCGGAGCGCCACGGGGTAGAAGTGAAACCAGATGCGCGCGGCGTTGCGGTCAACCTCGTGAATCGAGGGCAGCAGCTCGGCCAGCGCCTCGCGCCACGCCGCGTCGTCGTGCCCGCCCAGGAAAACCTCAAGCGGCGTCTGTCTATTAACGCTCATAACCCTCTTCTGTCGAAACTCGTCCGAAAATGGGATGAAAACCGAAACGAGGAGTTTACCCGTCTTCGCCCCGCCAGACAAATGGGGAGCAAGTGGCGGTAGTCGGCCGACGGCCGCCGTCGGCCGCCGGCGGCTGGCTACTGTCTACCGATTTGTGGCCGCGAAGACAGACTCTAGCCACAGGTCGCGTGATACAGTACGGCGCCTATGCAGGAGGGCGGCGAGTCGAAGCGTCTGGGCGACGTGACGGTGGGCGAGGCGAAGCGGGCGGCCGTCTACGCGGCGGCCGTGGGGCTGGCGCTCTTCATGTTCGCGCGGCTGGTCGGCGAGGTGGCGGTGGCGCTGCTGCTGGGCGTGGTGGCGGGCGTCTACCTGCTGCCCGTGCAGGAGTGGCTTGAGCGGCGGCTGCGCGCGCGCGCCGGCAGCGCGCTCATCACCATCGCGCTCATCGTCGTCCCGCTGGCGGCGACCGTCGGCTACGGCTGGTACGAGATGAGCGGCTACTCGGCGGCCGTGCAGGACGAGAGGCGGCGCGAGCAGGTCATCGCCGGCATCAGCCAGTCGCTCTCGGCCTACGTCGCGGTCGAGAACACGCGCGCCGTCCTCCAGAACGCCTTCGCCGAGGCGTTCGTGCGCTCGGGCGAGGCGCTGGCCGACCTCAAGCAGCGCACCGCCCTGCTGCTCGTCTCGGCCACGGTCTTCTTCTTCACGCTCTTCTACGTGCTGACGCAGCGCGTGCGGCTGGCCGCCTACATCAAGCTGCGCGTGCCGGGCGACTTCCTGCCCTTCTACGAGCGGCTGGTCGAGAACGTCGGCGGCGCGCTCCGGGGCGCGCTCTTCGCCGTGATGGTCGACCAGACGTTGAAGGCGGTCGTCATCCTCGTGATGAACTTCGTCTTCGGCGTGCCGCTGGCCGTGGCGCTCGCGCTCGTCACCTTCCTCATCGGCTTCTTCCCGCTGCTCGGCGAGTGGGCGGTCTACATCCCCGTCAGCGTCTACCTGCTCGTCTTCCAGCAGAGGCCGGCGGCGGCGCTCGCCTACCTGCTCATCGGCGTGGCGATGACCATCGGCTCGTCGCTCGCGCTGCGGCCGAAGCTCGCCGCGCGCAGCGCCGAGCGGTTCAACTTCTACTGGATGCTGGTGGGGCTGGTGACGGGCGTCTACGCCTTCGGCATCCCCGGCGTCGTGCTGGGGCCGGCCATCCTCGGCTTCGCCAAGGCCATCATGGACACGCTCGTCGGCGACGTGAAGTACGAGACGTCGCTGCTCAAGGAGGAGCGCGCGCGGGGCGCGGAGGAGGCCGAGGCGCGGGGCGCGGAGGAGGCCGAGGCGCGCGCCGCCGAGGAGGGCGAAGACCTCAGCCCGGCGGCCAGGTGAGCGGCCGGCCGCCGAGGACGTGGACGTGGATGTGGAAGACGGTCTGGCCGGCCTCGGCGCCGCTGTTGATGACCGTGCGGAAGCCCGAGTCGCCGTGCCCCGCCTCGCGCGCGACGCGCGCGGCGACTAAGAGCAGGTGGCCGAGCAGCGCCTCGTCCGCGTCCCCGGCCTCGCCGAGCGACGCGATGTGCGCGCGCGGGATGACGAGCGCGTGCGTCGGCGCCTGCGGGTTGATGTCGCGGAAGGCGACCGCCCGCTCGTCCTCGAAGACCTTCGCCGCGGGGATTTCGCCCGCCACAATCTTGCAGAAAATGCAGTTCTCGCTCATCGCTTAATCTCGAAGTCAGGGCCGCCTCAAGGGTAGATGTACTCGGGCCAGTCGAGGTCTTCGGCCGGCTTCCGCGCGGCGGGGCGCGCGGCCGGGCCGCGGACTTCGCCGTCGTGGCCGCCGTCGTCGGGCGTCAGGCTCCTGTGACTGCGCGCGGCCGGGGACGCGGGGACGACGAAGGTGTGCCAGACGAGCACGAAGGCGAGGACGAGAGCCAGCACGCGCCGCCTTAACTCCTCGCCGCCTACGGCCGCGCGCCGCCCCGCGTCCAGACTGAGCGCCGCCGTCATGCCCGGACGGCCTCCACCGGCGGCAGTTGCGCCGTGACCGACTCGCGCAGCCGCTCGATGTCAGCGCCGACGGCGCGCAGCTTGGCCTCTATCTTCTCGTAGCCGCGGTCTATGTGGTAGACGCGGTCAATGATGGTCTCGCCGCGCGCGGCCAGCCCCGCCAGCACGAGCGAGGCCGAGGCGCGCAGGTCCGACGCCTGCACGCGCGCGCCCGAAAGCTCCGCCGGGCCTTCGACGACCGCCGTGCTGTTGCTCTCGACGCGGACGCGCGCGCCCATGCGCTGCATCTCGGAGGCGTGCATGAAGCGGTTCTCGAAGATCGTCTCGGTGACGCGCGCCTGCCCGGCCGCCTGCGTCATCAGCGCCATGTACTGCGCCTGCATGTCGGTCGGGAAGGCCGGGTAGGGCTCGGTCGTCAGGTCGCGCGCGACGAGCCCCCGGGGCGAGCGGCGCGCGTGCAGCGTCGTCGGGTTGACCTCCTCGATCTCGACGCCCGCCTCGCGCAGTCGCTCGACGACGGCCCCGAGGTGCCGCGGCTGGCAGTCCTTCACCTCCAACTCGCCGCCCGTGATGGCCGCGGCGACGAGGAACGTGCCCGTCTCGATGCGGTCGGGGATGATGGTGTGCTCGGCCCCGCCGAGTTGCTCGACGCCCTCGATGGTGATGGCGTCCGTGCCCGCGCCGCGGACGCGCGCGCCCATGCGGTTGAGGAGGTCGGCGAGGTCGCCTATCTCGGGCTCGCGTGCGGCGTTGCGCAGGACGGTCACGCCGCGCGCGAGCGTCGCCGCCATCATCAGGTTCTCCGTCCCCGTCACCGTCACCTTCGGGAAGGTCACGTCCGAGCCGACGAGCCGCCTACCCTTCGGCGCGCGCGCGACGACGTAGCCCGCCTCAAGCCGCACCTGCGCGCCGAGCAGTTGCAGGGCTTCGAGGTGCAGGTCAATCGGCCGCGTCCCGATGGCGCAGCCGCCCGGCAGGCTGACCTTCGCCTTGCCGAAGCGCGCGACCAGCGGCCCGAGCGCGAGCACCGAGGCGCGCATCGTCTTCACCAGCTCGTACGGGGCCTCGAACAGCTCGATGTTGGCGGCCGTAATTTTGTGCGTGCGCAGGTCGGGGACGAGCACCGTCGCGCCGAGGTCTTCGAGCAGTCGGCGCTGCGTCATGCAGTCGCGCACGTACGGGACGTTGTGCAGCGTGACCGTCTCGGGCGTCAGGATGGCCGCCGCCAGGCACGGCAGCGCCGAGTTCTTGGCCCCGCTAATCGTCACCCGCCCGCTCAGGGGGCGTCCGCCCGTGATTCTGAATTTGTCCATAGGTTGTTCGGGTTAAAAGGCGTGCGGATTTTAGCACGCGGCGCGCGGCTCAGACGAGCCTGAGCGCGACGGCGCGCGGGATGCCTTGCAGGTCGCGGCGGACGCCGAGCGGCGCCCACACGGCCGGGTCAACGAGGGCGGCGACGCGCTCGTGCTGGTCGAAGCCTATCTCGAAGACGAGGTGGCCGCCGGGCTTGAGGTGGCGCGGCGCGTCGGCGACGAGGCGGCGGATGACCGCGAGGCCGTCGCCGCCGGGCGTCAGGGCCGCGCGCGGCTCGTGCTCGCGCACCTCGCGCTGGAGGCCGGCCAGCGCGTCCTCGGCGACGTAGGGCGGGTTGGAGGCGACGAGGTCGAAGCGCGCGCCCTCACCGCCGGCCGCGCCGAGCGCGTCGAAACAGTCGGAGACGAGCAGCCGCAGCCGCCCGGCGACGCCGTGGCGCTCGGCGTTGCGCGCGGCGACGGCGAGCGCCGCCTCCGACACGTCGAGCGCGAGGCAGCGCGCGTCCGCGCGCTCGCGCAGCAGCGCGACGGCGACGCAGCCCGACCCCGTCCCGACGTCGCAGACGAGCGGCGCCTCCGCCCCCGCCAGCAGCCCCAGCGCCGTCTCGACGAGCAGCTCCGTCTCGGGGCGCGGGATGAGCACGTCGGGCGTCACCTCGAAGTCGAGCCCGTAGAACTCCTGCCGCCCGGCGATGTACTGGAACGGCTCGCCCGAGGCGCGGCGCGCGACCGCCTCGCGGAAGCCCGCCAGCTCCGCCGCCGTCAGCGTGTCGTCGGCGTGCGTGATGAGGAACGCGCGGTCGCGCCCCGTCGCGTGCGTCAGGAGCGAGCCGGCCTCGCGCCGCGGCTCGGCCAACCCCGCCACGCGCAGCGCCGCCGACGCCTCGCGCAGCGCCTCCGCGAACGTCACCGCCTCGACCCGTTCGTCACCCACTTCGCGTCCGCCCCCTTCGAGAGTCCCGCGCGCGCGTGGCCTGCGCGCCGCGGGCTGGGCTATAATACGCGGCAACCGAGGCAAGACGAAAATTCACTTCCGCGCGCGCCGGGGCCGTGCTTCGCCGGGCGGCGCGGCGGATTCAGGGAGGGAGATGAGGTGAAGGCCGAGTTACACATCAAGGGCATGCACTGCGACGCCTGCGCCAAGCTCATCAAGGACACGCTCGAAGACACGGCCGGCGTCCACAGCGCCGACGTCAACTTCGGCGGCAAGACGGCCGTCGTCAACTTCGACGAGAACGTGGTGCAGCAGCAGACGCTCATCAAGAAGATTCAGGATATCGGTTACAACGCGACCGAGGGAGACCAGCAGCAGGGGGCGACCAACAATGGCTGAAGCGAATGACAAGTCGGCGCAGGCCGAGACGGGCGAGGCGGTGAACCCGCAGATTACGGACGCCGTCGCGCAGACGGGCGACAACCCCGTGGACGACCGCGGGACCAGCGCCGCCGGCGGCATCGAGATACTGCGCCGCCTGCGCGACAGGGGCTTCGAGTCCGACGACGAGAAGTTCGCCGTCGTCCTCGGCCGCCCCGTCGGCGAGGTCAGGGACTGGATGCAGGGCGCGGAAGCCCCCGACGACGACATCATCATGAAGGCCCGCGGCATCGCCCGCGAGCGCGGGATAGAGGTCGAGTGACCGACAGCCGCCGGCCGGCGATTGTCGGCCGGCGGCCCTTCCACCCTCGGCGGCCCGCGCCGGTGATTTGAAAAGGGTCGCGCCCGGGGCGCGAGGGCCGGCGGCCGGCGGCCGGCGGCTCCATCACTATGAACGAGAAGGTCAGCCGCGCCGCGCGGGCGCTCGTCGAGTCTTACACGGGCGGGGGCGTGAAGATTCACCACCTCGACCGCAGGCCCCTGCCGTCGCGCGCCGAGGCCGTGGCCGTGCTCGACGCTCTACAGGAGCTTCTCTTCCCCGGCTACGCGGGCGCGCAGGGGCTGACGGGCGCCAGCCTGCGGCTGCACGTCGAGTCGCGCGTGGCCTGGCTCTACGAGACTCTGACCGAGCAGATAGCGCGCGCCGTCAACCACGGCCACCCGCTGGAGGAGGTCTGCCCGCCGAACGAGCGGCAGGCGACCGAGTGCGCCGAGGAGTTCATCTCGCGCCTGCCCGCCGTCCGCGAACTGCTCGCCACCGACGTCGAGGCGGCCTACGACGGCGACCCGGCCGCCGCCTGCTACGACGAGGTCATCTTCAGCTACCCGGGCCTCTACGCCATCATGACCTACAGGCTGGCGCACGAGCTGCACCGGCTGGACGTGCCGCTCATCCCGCGCATCATGACCGAGCACGCGCACAGCCGGACGGGCGTGGACCTCCACCCGGGCACGCGCATCGGCCCGCGCTTCTTCATTGACCACGGCACGGGCGTCGTCGTCGGCGGCACGGCCGTCATCGGCGAGAACGTCAAGCTCTACCAGGGCGTCACGCTCGGCGCCTTCTCCTTCGACAAGGACGCGGCCGGCCGCCTCGTCCGCCACACCAAGCGCCACCCGACCATCGAGGACGACGTGGTCGTCTACGCCGGCGCGACCATCCTCGGCGGCGACACCTGTATCGGCCGCGGCTCGGTCATCGGCGGCAACGTCTGGCTGACGCACTCCGTCCCGCCCGGCACGCGGGTCCTGCAAGACTCGCCGCGCCTGCGCATCATCACGCCGGAAGAGGCCGCCGCCTCCTGAGCCCGGCGCGGACTCAGAGACGGGCCGCCCGCGCGCCGGAGCCGCCCGCACCGCCGCGCGCCGCGCGCCGTCCCCGGCGTTGGAACCCTGCGCGCATTAGGAGTTTCTTGAGGGCGTAAGGCAGAGAAGTTTTCTTTCCCCCGCCGTGACGCCGTAACCCCCAGGTCCTTAGGGACTGGGGGTTCGGTCGTTTCAGGGGCGGAAGTTAAACGAGGTTGGCCGGCGGAAGGAGCGACCCTCGATGAGCGCCTTGATGAAAAGCTTGTTGCTGTTCCTCTTGAACTGGCTCGACGCGCAGTTGACCATTATCTGGGTGCGCGGCGGCGTGGCGACCGAGGGGAACGGGCTGATGGCGTACCTGCTCGACATGGGCAACGCGCCGTTCCTCGCGGCCAAGCTGCTGATTGGCGGGCTCGTCGCCTACACGCTCTACCGCTTTTCGCACGTGGCGCTGGCGCGGCGCGGCCTGCGCCTGACGCTCGGCCTCTACCTCGCGCTGATGCTCGTCCACGCGGCCACGGGCGCGTCGGCGCTCGGCTGGCGGCCGCCCGAGGCGCTCGCCGTCTTCTTCAACCTGCTCTCGTAACTGCCCGGCCCCCGCCCCCGCGCCGCACGCCGCGCCGCGCCCCGCGCGCGCCTTCAGACCCCGCAGCCGGAACTTTTTCGCCGCGCCGCCCGAACTACGACGGGGGCGCGGCGAACCGTCGCGCCCGCCGCTTCGTAGTAAAATCCGTCCTCCCGAGCCCGCACAGGAGGTCTGGCGCGGCGTCGCCGCCGCCGCCGACCCCGCCGGGCGCGCAACGGCGGGCGCGGCGCCGGGCATCTTAGTCGCAGCTTTTTTCGGCGGGTGTGTGTATGAAATCTCCAAGGAACAGAGTCATGTATAACGTCTCCGCACGTCAGATACTCTCCATCGCGCTGCTGTCTGCGCTGCTGGCCGCGGCCGGCGTCGCGTGCTTCGACCGCTGGGGCGCGCGGTTCAACCAGCCCGCCGCCGCCTTCAACCCCGACGACGGGGCGGCGACCGCGAACGTGGCCGGCATCACCGACCCTTCGGTGGCCACCGACGAGCAGAACAACATCGAGGTCTTCCGCGCCATCTCGCCGGGCGTCGTCTCCGTCAACACGACGCGCCAGCCGCGCAGCTACTTCGACGCCGGCCGGCGTGGCGGCGGGACCGGCTCGGTCATTGACGAGCAGGGTCACGTGCTGACCAACTACCACGTCATCGAGGGCGCGGACGTCGTCACGGTCAGCCTCGGCGGCGACAAGACCTACCCGGCGCGCGTCGTGGGCGGCGACCCCGACACCGACCTCGCCGTCATCCAGGTCACGGGCGCGCGCGAGGCGCTGAAGGTCGTGCCGATGGGCGACAGCGACCGGCTCGCGGTCGGGCAGAAGGTCCTGGCCATCGGCAACCCGTTCGGCCTCGACCGCACGCTGACGACGGGCGTCATCTCCGGCCTCCAGCGACCCATCGAGGCGCGCAACGGCCGCATCATCGAGGGCGCCATACAGACCGACGCCTCCATCAACCCCGGCAACTCGGGCGGGCCGCTGCTCGACTCGCAGGGGCGCATGATCGGCATCAACTCGCAGATACTGTCGCCCGACGGCGGCGGCTCGGTCGGCGTCGGCTTCGCCGTCCCCGTCAACATCGCCAAGCGCATCGTGCCGCAGCTCATCCGCGACGGCCGCGTCGTCCGCCCGAAGCTCGGCATCTACCCGCGCGCCGTCTCCGACCTGCGCGGCATCCAGTTGCCGGTGGGCGAGGGGCTGCTCATACTCCAGCTCGACCCGAGCGGCTCGGCGGCCGCGGCCGGCCTGCGCGGCCTCTCCGAGACGCCCGCGGGCGACCTCGTCGTCGGCGACATCATCACCGCCATAGACGGCGAGAAGGTCGTGAGCCAGAACGACCTCTACAGGATTCTCGACAAGCGGCAGGTCAACGACGTGGTCAGGGTCGAGGTCGTCCGCGGCGACGGCCAGCGCGCGACCGTCCCCGTCCGCCTGCTCCCCGAGCGCGCCACGCGCGGCGGCGCCACGCGCCGCGAGTGAGCCAGGCGAGAGACGACCGGCGGGCGCGTGGGCGCGGCTTGAAGCTCTGTAAGGCT
>DASVUF010000145.1:0-10259 GCA_036387195.1 Pyrinomonadaceae bacterium
CGCTCGCCGTCGTCGGCCGACGACGGCGAGCGCGCCGCCTCCCGTCTTTCGACTTTCGACTTTTGCCCTTTCGCCCTTTCGCCCTCCTCAGTCCTTGCGGCGTTTGAAGAAGATGGCGGTGGGCGCGTTGACGGTGGGGCCGGGGCGGACGACCGGCGCCACTTCGAGCGGGCCTTCGCCCACCATCTCCCAGCCCTCTTCGCCGAGCCTCGCCACGGCCTTGGCGAACGAGTTGCCGCCGAGCCCGGCCTCGACCGGGTCAGTCCTCACGCCCTCGCCCCTGAAGTAGTTGATCCAGTAGACCTGCCGGCGCGGGTCGCCCACCTGCGCCTTGACGACCGCGCAGTATTCCCACTCCCCGGCCCTCGGCGCGCGCGCCTCGACGGGGCGCGGCGACGCGAGCCACCCGTAGAGCGCGTGCCCCGCCAGTCCCGCCGCGAGCGACAGGGCGGCGGTTAAAAGGTAGCGCCTTCTCTTCATCCCACCTCCTGCTGCGCGCGCGGCCGCGCGGCGGGGAACTGCACGCGCCGCGCGGCGCAAGCGCCGTTATAAAAGTCCGTCGTCAAAAAGGCGAGACAGACTCTAACCCCGGCCGCGGAAAAGTCAAGAGAGTCTTCGGAGGTCTGGGAGGCGTGTGCGCGGGAGGCGGGAGGCGCGAGGCGTGGCTGTCGTCGGGCGCGTTCAGAGCCGCGTGGTGTTGCCCCTGTCGCGCGAGAGGAGCTTCGCCATCAGGTTGCGCAGGCGGTCGAAGTCTATGGGCTTGGTCAGGTAGCCGTTGAAGCCGGCGTCGAAGGCCGCCTGGCGGAAGCCGTCGGTGTCGAAGGCGGTCAGCGCGACGACGGGGACGTCCTGCAACTCCGCCTCTTCGCGGATGCGGCGCGTGGCGGCGAGCCCGTCCTGCTGCGGCATGGCGATGTCCATCAGGATGAGGTCGGGGCGGGCGAGCTTCGCCACGCTGAGCGCGTCGGCGCCGTTGGACGCCGTCACGACGCGGTAGCCCATGTCCTGTAGCGAGAGGCTGATTAGGATGATGTTGTCGCTCATGTCGTCCACGACCAGGACGGTCTGGCCTGTCTCGTTCCTCTGCGGCGCTGCTTCCATAATGTCAGGCATTATCCCCTACTCACCTTAAACACCCAAGCCTCGCGGCGCCGGCGCGCCCCGCGTACAAAAGCTGAGGCCCGGCTGCGCTCTCCCCTTCACAGCCGGGCCCCCACTTTTTGGTTGCCGACGCATCGGCGCCGTAACCAGTCTCGTTTCGCGAGACGCTATTAAGCTAAACAAGCGGCGTGCCACTGACCCGTGGCGCGGGCGGACATCCCGCCCAGTCGTTTTCGGCCTTTTTCTACAGACGGGAAAAAGTGGCGGGCGGCCTCCGATACGGACGACTGACGAAATGGTTGATGCCTCTAGACCAAAACGGCGAAGCTCGGCGCGCGAGGGTTTCGCGGCCGGCCGCCGCCGGATAACTGCTACAGGAGCGAGGGATTTTGAAGGGGAGGCTTTACGGGTGAGGGAAGGCTTTATACGGGTGAGAGAAGTCTTTAGAGGATGTACGTCCAACTATCCACGCCGTTGACGAGGACGACGATGCGGACACCCGCGGCCTTGAGGGCGCCGCGCAGGCGGCCGTTGCCGAGAATCTGCGCGCCGGCCGCGCGCGTCAGCGTCGCCCCCGTCAGCGAAAGCGTCGCGGTCTGCGGGTCGCCGCTCAGGGCGGCGTGAACCCTGTGGCCGCGGGACGACAAGTCGCGCGTCACCTCCGCGACCGCCTCGGCCCTGCCCTGCGCCGGCGGCCTTGCGGGCGCGGCCAGGGGCGGCGCGGCCGCCGAGGGTGTGACGGGCGGGGCCGCGGCCGACTCCTGTCGCGGGGCCGTCGCCTGCGCGTCGGCGGGAGAGCCGGGCGCGAGTTGCGGCGGCGGTTGCCAGCCGGCCGCCGAATTTTCGGCGCGCGAGACGCCCGACCCGGCCTGTCCCGCCTGCGGCGCGAGGTTCCCGACCAGCGCCGCGCGCGTCTGCGCCGGGGTGTTGGCCTGTGCGTGCCCGCTCAGCCTGGACTCGGCGGCCTGCCGCCCTGCGGGCTCGTCGCCCTCGACGAGCGCCCTCGGTTTTGCGGAGTCCGCGGCGGCCTCCCGCGCCAGTTCGGGCGCGGCGGCGGGGCTCAACTCGGCCTTATAGAACTCGTACGAGATGCCGCCGACCATCCAGAGGCAGAGGAAGGTCGCCAGCCCGGCCAGCGCCCAGACGGTCGAGACGTGGAGACGTCCGACCACCGGAATATCGTAGAAAACACGCATGGCGTGGCTGCGCACGTTCTGGCGGCCCCGCGCGCGCCTGCGGTCGGAGAAGTAGATAAAGGCGAGCGTCCCCAGAATCCCCAGCGGGCCGCAGACCGCCCCGAGCAACAGGCCGGGCAGAAAGCTCCGCCCGCGCTCGCCGAGCATCCAGCCCGTAATCAGGCCGGGCACGACCGCCCAGAAAAAGATGATTAGCAGCGCCCAGATCAGCATGCGAGACTCAAAAACCCCGCCTTTTCTACGAGGAACCGCTTTTTACGGGAAAACGAGTCGCCGGAGAGACGACGGCGCAAAGCCACTTTTACCACAAAAACGGCGCGACCCCGGAATGGTTTTAGCCCGGGCGGCGCGGCCGCGGGCGGCCGGGGCGGAAAAACGCCGGTTTACAGGCGAAAAGTGGTAAAAGTCGGCGGAGGCTGGAATATATCTGTAAATTGTGCTATTTCTTCGCTTAAGGGGCTTCGGTCGAGCGCCTCGCTAACAACCGGGCTGTTGTCTGCTGCATCTCAGGGCGTGTCCGTGGTTTTGAACCTCCCTTTAAAGAGCTTTCGCCGGGGCGGCGGCGCGAGTACAACTGGGCAACGGCGTCAGACATCTAATGTCACCCGCATCAATGAGATAGATGTGTGCGGGGTCAGGCGGCCGGCGGCGCGCGCGAGAAACTTAAATGTCCGAGGCCACGTATTTGACGCTTTCCGCGGCTAAGGCGTCAGGACGGGGGGCGACGATTTGAGCGAGAAGATGAAGAAGCAGGGGCTTGATCTGTTGGAAACCGGCGGCGAAAAATTCTACGAGGGTTACGGAGAGGTCGTTTCGGGCGACCCCGTCTCCGACCGCGACATAGACGACGTCCTGCAAAAACTCGAAGCCGCGACCATCGGGGCGGTCGAGTCGGACGAGGAACTGATTTCCGAGGTCGCCTCGCTGGCGACCGACGTGGAAGAGGAAGGCACGCTCGACGAGGTTGACGACCTCGACCTCTCGGCGGGCGAGGACGAGAAGTCGGCCGACCCCGTCCGCGTCTACCTGCGCCAGATGGGCACCGTCCCGCTGCTGACGCGCGAGCAGGAGGTCTCCATCTCGCAGCGCATCGAGCGCGGCCAGATCAAGACCCACAAGGCCATCTCACGCTCGCCCATCGCCGTCAAGGAGTTGCTCCGCATCGGCGACGAGTTGCAGTCGGGAGACCTCAGCATCCGCGACATCGTCAACTTCTCCGACCAGGCCGACGTCTCCGAGGCCGAGGACAAGGCCGACGAGTATCTCCAGTGGACGCTCGAAGGCGTCGAGAACATCCGCAAGCACTTCAAGGAGGGCTTGAAGGAGTGGGAGAAGCTGGCCGCCGAGCAGAAGCTGACGCGCGGCAAGCCGACCAAGAAGCTCCTGCGCCTCAAGCGCAAGGTCGCGCGCACGCGGCTCGAAATCTCGCAGGAGATTAAGAACCTCAACCTGAAGGAGTCCGCGCGCCAGCGCCTGATTGACGTCATCGCCGTCGCGCACAAGGAGGTGCGCCAGGCCGAGCGCGAAATCAAGAAGCTCTCGGACAAGCTCGAAAACAAGCGCATCAAGCCGGAGGCCGAGAAGGAGTACAAGCGCCAGCTCTCCGCCGCCAAGCGCCGCCTGAAGAAGATAGAGGAGGACCACAGCATCTCCTTCGTCGAGATCAAGCGCACGCACCAGTCCATCGTCGCCGGCGAGGCCGAGACGCAGGAGGCCAAGCGCGAGCTGACCGAGGCGAATCTCCGGCTCGTCGTCTCCATCGCGAAGAAGTACACGAACCGCGGGCTACAGTTCCTCGACCTGATTCAGGAGGGGAACATCGGGCTGATGAAGGCCGTGGACAAGTTCGAGTGGCGCCGCGGCTACAAGTTCTCCACCTACGCCACCTGGTGGATTCGGCAGGCGGTGACGCGCGCGATTGCGGACCAAGCGCGGACCATCCGCATCCCGGTCCACATGATAGAGACGATCAACAAGCTCATCCGCACCAGCCGCGCGCTCGTGCAGGAGCTGGGGCGCGAGCCGACGACCGAGGAGATAGCGGCGAAGGTGGACATGCCGGTGCCCAAGGTGCGCAGCGTCTTCAAGCTGGCGCAGCAGCCCATCTCGCTCGAAACGCCGATTGGCGAGGAGGAAGACTCGCACCTCGGCGACTTCATCGAGGACAAGTCGCGCATCAGCCCGGCGGACTCGGTCGTCACGACCAACCTGCGGCAGGTGACGGACGCCGTGCTGGCGACCCTGAGCCCGCGCGAGGAGGTCGTCATCAAGCTCCGCTACGGGCTCGGGCCCGCGGGCGAGGAGCACACGCTCGAAGAGGTCGGCAAGAACTTCGACGTGACGCGCGAGCGCATCCGCCAGATAGAGGCCAAGGCGCTCCGCAAGCTCCGCCACCCGTCGCGCGCGCGCCTGCTCAAGGCGTTCACCGACAGCTTGCAGTAGGCTTTAAAACTTAACTCAGGCCAAGAGGCTTGCCCCGCTTCCCCTCCGGACGGAGGGGGAAACCGTGCAAGCCTCTTGGCCTTTTGCGCGCGACTTGACGGCCGGGGGATAAACGTCCATCCTTCACTGTCGTCTCTAACAGTCCGGAAACTTTTCCGCGGAGTGCAGACAATGATCGACTCCATGTCGGCGTTCGAGCGCGTCAAGCTCGCGCGCCATCTGGAACGCCCCTACACGCTCGACTTCGTCGAACGGCTCTTCGAGGAGTTCGTCGAGGTCAAGGGCGACCGCCGGTACGCCGAAGACCCGGCCATCGTCTGCGGCTTCGCGCGCTACCACGGCGAGCCGGTGGCGGTCGTCGGCCAGCAGAAGGGGCGCGACGCCAAGCAGCGCCGCCACCGCAACTTCGGCATGACCAAGCCCGAGGGCTACCGCAAGGCGCTGCGGCTGATGCAACTGGCCGAAAAGTTCGGCCGCCCCGTCATCTCCTTCATAGACACGCAGGGCGCCTACCCCGGCATTGACGCCGAGGAGCGCGGGCAGGCCGAGGCCATCGCCCGCAACCTCTTCGAGATGTCGCGGCTGCAAACCACCATCGTCGCCGTCGTCATCGGCGAGGGCGGCTCGGGCGGCGCGCTCGCCATCGGCGTGGCCGACCGCGTCCTGATGATGGAGAACGCCGTCTACTCCGTCATCACGCCCGAGGGGTGCGCGGCCATCCTCTTCAAAGACTCGGCCGAGGCGCCGCGCGCCGCCGAGTACCTGCGGCTGACCGCGCCCGAACTGAGCGGCGCCGGCATGGTGGACGCCGTCATCCCCGAGCCCGCGGGCGGGGCGCAGACCGACCACGACGAGGCGGCCCGCCTGCTCGACGCCGCGCTCTCGGAGAACCTGCGCGCGGCGGCGGCGCTCGCGCCGGGCGAGCGGCTGGCGCGCCGCTACAAGAAGCTGCGCGCGATGGGGCGCTGGGACACGCTCGCCCAGTGACGCGGCCGGCGCCGGCGCCGCTGTTTCCCATTTGCGAGGAATTGGTGGATAATCGAAGAAATTTTAATAAGGAATGAATAAGAGAAGTGACTGTAGCCGAAGTAGATAAGCCGCAGGAGTCCGATTTCGAGCTGGCGAAGAAGGCCGCCGCCGGCGACGGCAAGGCGTTCGAGGAGCTGTACCGCCGCCACTACCGGCGCGTCTACGCGCTCACGCTGCGCATGATGGGCAACCCGACCGAGGCGGAGGACATGACGCAGGACGTCTTCCTCCAGCTCTACGGCAAGATCGGCATGTTCCGCGGCGAGTCGGCCTTCACCACCTGGCTCCACCGCATGACGGTCAACCAGGTCCTGATGCACTTCCGCAAGAAGAGCACGCGGTCGGAACTGCTGACCGACGAGGGCGAGACGCCCATCCAGATCGTCAAGGGGACGGAGAACCCCGGGACGATGCCCGTCATCGACCGCATCTCGCTGGAGAAGGCGCTCCAGCAGCTCCCGCCCGGCTACCGCACCGTCTTCGTCCTCCACGACGTCGAGGGCTACGAGCACTACGAGATTTCCGGCATGCTCGGCATCGCCGAGGGCACGTCGAAGTCGCAATTACACAAGGCCCGCCTGAAGCTGAGGCAATTAATCCGGGAGCAATCCGCATCAAAGTAATCTCCCGCCCCAAATCGGGAGGCCGGAATACGACTCCACCCCAAAGGAACGGCCCATGGACTGCGACAGAAGTATCGAACTGCTCAGCGAATACAACGCCGGCTCGCTCGCCGACGACGACCGCCTCTTCGTCATGACCCACCTGACGGCCTGCGCCGACTGCGACGGCGTCTTCCGCGATTTGAGACTCATCGTCCAGACCGCGCTCGCGATGCGCTCCGAGAACGGCATCGCCTACCCGGACGAGGAGTCGCTCTGGCGTCGCCTGAGCGCGCACCGCGTAGTCCACTAAAGTCCCGGGGGCGCAAAGCCCCACGCGCGCGGGCGCCGGCGGCTAAGAGCCGGCGCCCGCCGCGAGCCTTTCCCGCGCCTCCGCCAGCGCCTTACGCTCGCCCTTGAAGGCGAGCGCCGCCTCCGCCTCTTCCAGACCGACCCAGCGCGCCTCGTTCACCTCGTCGTCGTGGTCCGCCACCTCGCCCGAGACGTAGCGCATCAGGAAGAAGTGGACGAACTTGTGGAAGCGCACGCGGCGCGCGGCCGACCCCTTCGAGAAGTACCAGTACTCGACCCGCTCAAGCTCCGAGACGACCTCGCACGCGAGCCCCGTCTCCTCGCGCACCTCGCGCAGCGCCGCCTCCTCGGGCGACTCGCCGCGCCCGACCAGACCCTTCGGCAACTGCCAGCGCGCCGGCTCGCCCACGGAGATGAGCGCCACCTCCGTCCGCCCGCCGCGCCGCCTGTAGACGACGCCGCCCGCCGACACCTGCTCCTTCGTCTCGAACGCGCTCATAATGCCTAGAGCCTACGGCAAAAACACGAAGGCGCAAAGCGCCGGGCGTCGGGTTCCCGGCTCTTCGCGCCTCCGTGGCTTGAGGTGTGAGGGTAAGGGTCGCGCGGCCTCAGGCCGCCTTGCGTCGCGGCGCGCGCGCGGCCGCGGGCCTGAGGCCCAGCCGCTCGCGCAGGCCGGCGCAGGCGTCCAGCTCCGCCGGCGGGATGCAGTGGGCGCAGACCCACCTGCCGTCCGAGTCTCGCATGTGCAGCGTCGCGGCCGCGCCGCGGCACGCCTCGCACTTGAAAGTCCTGCTGCTCATCGTCCTGTAAGCTCCCGAAAAGTTTTTACGCGACGCGCGACATCTGCCGGCGCGGGTCGTACTCGTACCTCAAATACTGCCGCGCGATGAACTTGAGCACGGCGGCGACGTGCTTGCACTCGTAGCCGGGCTCGGCGTTGCCGCGGAAGATGAAGTCGGCGCAGGTGCAGGCGAGCGCGCGCGTGTCCGGGTCGCGGAAGAGGTGGTAGCCGCGCTCGACGCCCGACTCGGACTGCGCTATCCAGCCGTAGGGCTCGGCCTCGAAGACCTTGACGCGGTCGGCGCGCGCCGACCGCTGCTCGGCCGGCGTGAACTGCTCGACCTTCGCGCCCCGCTTTTTCTCACTCGTCCTCATGCGAAGCATTGTAGCACGAACTCCGCCCGGAATGAAACACTGTTTCGTGCATGAAACAAAATATTTTCTCGCGCCAAGCGGCCCCGCGCTCCCGACTGTCGCCCGCTTGACCGTTGTCGGCGCGGTTCTCTAGGATGATTCGATATGAGCAAAGAGCAGAGCGGGGCGGGCGTGGCCGAGCCGCCGGCCGAGGCCGAAAGCGGAGCGCCGCGCGGGGGCGCGGCGGCGGCGGGGCGCGGCGCGGCGGCGGGCGCGAGGGGCGAGCACGGGCGGAGGCCGCCGACGCCGCACGGCGTCGTCCGCGAGTACTTCGAGTCGCTGGTGGTGACGGCCGTGATGGCGCTCTTCGGGATGACGTTCGTCGTGCAGGCCGTCAAGGTGCCGACCGGCTCGATGCAGAACACCATCCACATCGGCGACCACCTGCTCGTCAACAAGTTCATCTTCGCGCCGGGCCCGGCGCTCCCGTTCCTGCCGCAGCGCGAGATACGCCGCGGCGACATCATCGTCTTCAAGTACCCCGGCACCTACCAGGGCGAGGAGCAGTTCCGCCGCCACACGGAGGAGAACGACGAGCGCCCGGACAACACGCCCTACAAGACGAACTACGTCAAGCGCGTCATCGGCCTGCCGGGCGACGTGGTCGAGGTGCGCGAGACGAAGGTCTTCATCAACGGCCAGCCGCTCGAGGAGCACATCGCCCGGGTCGAGAACCCGCCCAACGACCGGCCGGAGACGCCCGAGCGCGAGGACGGCGCGCCGCTCAGGATTCTGGACGACCCCGCGCCGGCGGCCGAGCGCTCCTACGACGTCTACTTCGACCCCGAGAAGCACGAAATGATGCGGCAGCGCGACGGCTCGGTCAGCGGCGACGGCAAGTTCATCGTCCCCGAGGGGCACTACTTCGCGATGGGCGACAACCGCGACAACAGCCTCGACAGCCGCTTCTGGGGCTACGTCCCGCGCGACGCCATCATCGGCCGCGCGATGTTCGTCTACTGGTCGTTCGACGAGAGCGCGCCGCGCAGCTCCGCGCCCTTCCCCCTCAACTTCCTCTCGGACTTCGTCAACAACACCCGCTGGGGGCGCACGGGGACGCTCGTCAAATAATTCCTTTATTGTCTCGCGGGCGTGAGGAGGCGGGTTAGTTTTCAACCACTTACATGAGGCCGGAGGCTTCCAGGTGTGCCACCTGGTTGCCAACGGTTTCAGACAGCAAACGCTCGAAGCTCCCCGACAGGCTCTGCTGCATCTCCGGCAGCACCTTCACGTAAACCGCCTTCGTGAAGTCCGGCCGCTTATGCCCCATCTGCCGACTCACGGCCACGTCCATCTCGCCGGCCAGTAGCGCGAGCGTCGCAAAGCTGTACCGCATCGTGTAGGGAGTTACCCTCGCCGTGATGCCGGCGCGCGCGGCGATCTGTCTGAGGCGTCGCCCGTAGACGTATTGCACGTCGAGCGGCCCGCCGTCCGGGGCAGGGAAGACGAACCCGAGCGAGCGCCACGCCCTGCCTAAATGCGCCGCACGCTCGGCCTGGCGCTCCCTGTGCGCCTCAAGAGCGCGGTAGATGTGGGCGGGGAAATAGACGAGACGTTTGCCGTTCTCCGTCTTCGGGTCGGCGAACTCGAAACCCCCGCCCGTATGCCGGAGCACGACGCGCTCGATGCGAGCCACGCCGCACCCGGCCGCCTCGTCGAATGAGACGTGCTCCCACCCGAGGCCGGCCAACTCCTCGGGTCTCACGCCCGTGAACAGGTTGAAGAGGCAGTCGAGATCGTCGGGGTCTGCGGTCGCCTCACGGATGAAGGCCAGCGCCTCGTCGCGGGCAAAGGCGTGAACCGCGCGCGGGGCCTTCGTCGCCGCCGGCAGCCTTATCGAGTGCGAGGGGTCATTACGGAGATATCCCCACGCGACCGCCTGGCGAAACGCCATACGCAGGACTGAGCGCACCAGGCGCATCGTCGCCAGTCGGAGCCCTTCATCCTGCATCCGGTTATAAAGCTCCTGGACGTGGCGCGGCGTGACGCGCGAGAGCTGGAGCCCGCCGAGCACAGGGACGATGCGCGTCACGCCGCTCGTGTAGGCTTTCAACGTCGTCGCCACGCGCACGCCGTCGCGTCGCTTCTGCGGCAGCCATTCGTTGTTAAGAAAGTCGGCGACCGTGATGCGCGTCGCCCTGAAGTAAATGCCGGTGCTGACTTCCGCGAGGACGTCTGCGCAGCGGCGCTCCGCCTTCGTCTGTGTTGAGTTGTGGAGTGTTTCGGTGTGGTACTTCCGCGCGCCCGCGCCGTCGCGCCCGAGTGGGACGCGGATTTTGAAGCTGCCCCCGCCGAGGTCTATGACCTGGCCGCGGCGCCGCTTCTTAGGGACTGTTTTTGCGGCTTCCATAGTCTCTCCTTTCGGGATCGGATTTAGGGCCGC
>DASVUF010000146.1:0-25521 GCA_036387195.1 Pyrinomonadaceae bacterium
GCCGTCGCAGCCGTCAGTCGGCCGCGGACACGGCGCGGCCGAGGCGCAGCCGGTCACGTCCGGCGCCGCGGAAGACGCGGCCGCTCCCCCCCCTCCTGCGCCGGCGTCCCCGGCGACCGAAGGCCCGGCCGTGGCGGCGAAGGCCGCGCCGCGCCCCGCCGTCGTCGAAGAGACGGAGTCGCAGCCGAGGTCCGAGGACAGGGAGAAGTCCGCGCGCGCCGCGGAGCCGGTGGACGAGATAGCGGCCGGCGACCTTGCCGCGCAGCAGCAGAGGCGCGCCGCGCAGTCGCGCGTCGGCAACGAGATACAGATGCCCGACGGCGGCGCGCGCAACCAGAGGCGGTCGGGCGATAACGTCACGTCGAACAACGTCGCGACGAACGTCTACGGCGGCGCGGGGGCGGCGGCGCCGCGCGAGTCGGAGCGCGACCGCAGGGCGGACGAGGGCGCGGGCCCCGCGCGCCGCAGCCGCGCGGCCGCGCGCGCCGAGAAGAAGGCGGACGAGGCCGACGAGGCCGCGCGCGCCGGCGAGACGCGGACGGCGGCCGGCCGCCGCTTCCGCCGCGAGGGCGGCGCGTGGGTTGACGTCAACTACAGGTCTTCGATGTCCTCGACCGGCGTGCGCCGCGGCACGGAAGCCTTCCGCGCGCTCGTCGCCGACCACCCCGAAATCGGCCGCGTCGCCGAACAGCTCGGCGGCGAGGTCGTCGTCGTCGTCCGCGGCCGCGCCTACCGCATCCGTTAAGAGAGTCCGGGCCGGGGTCGAAGCGGTGAGCACGGGGGCCGCGCCGTCTCGACACGGACGCCCACGCCGGCCGCCCTCATCCCGACACGCATCCGCCAGGCTTCCGCCGGCCGAACGGTTCCCGCCGGCCGTGTTGTGAAACGACTTCGCGCCGCCCGCGCGCGGCCGGGCGCGATTTCCGAGCCCGCGCGAGGAGACGCCGATGATTCTTCGCAGCCCCTTCCCGGACGTAGAAATCCCCGACGTCACGCTCACGGAGTTCGTCTTCAGCCAGGCCGCGCGGCACGCCGACAAGCCGGCGCTCGTTGACGGCCCGAGCGGGCGCGTGACGACCTACGCGCAGCTCTCGGCGGCGGTGCGCGCGGCCGCGGCGGGGCTCGCGCGGCGCGGGTTCGGGAAGGGCGACGTGGCGGCGCTCTACAGCCCGAACCTGCCGGAGTACGTCGTCGCCTTCCACGCCGTCGCCTCTTCGGGCGGCGTCGTCACGCCGGTCAACCCGCTCTACACGGTCGAGGAGTTGGCGAAGCAGCTCGAAGACTCACGCGCGACCTACGTCGTGACCGTCCCGCCGCTCGTCGGACGCGTGAGGGAGGCGGCCGCGGGGAGGGAACTGCGCGAGGTCTTCGTCTTCGGCGAGGCCGAGGGCGCGACGCCCTTCTCATCGCTGCTCGAAGCGGGCGGCGAGCCGCCCCCGGTCGAGATAGACCCGCGCGAGGACGTGGTGGCGCTCCCCTATTCGAGCGGGACGACGGGCGTCTGCAAGGGCGTGATGCTGACGCACCGCAACCTGGTCGCGAACCTGTCGCAGATTAAGGGCAGCGGGCACGACTGGCGCGACGAGACGCTGGTCTGCGTGCTGCCGCTCTTCCACATCTACGGCATGGTGGCGATTATGAGCCACGGCCTCTACTGCGGCGCGACCGTCGTCACGCTGCCGCGCTTCGACTTCGAGCTGCTCCTGAAGACGATGCAGGACTACCGCGTGACGTTCGCGCACCTCGTCCCGCCCGTCGTGCTCGCGCTCTCGAAGAGCCCGCTGGTTGACTCGTACGACCTCTCAAGCCTCCACACTATCTTCTCGGGCGCGGCCCCACTCGGCGCGGAGCTGGCGCGCGCGTGCGCCGGGCGCCTGGGCTGCGTGGTCGTGCAGGGGTACGGGATGACCGAGGCGAGCCCGGCGACGCACCTCTCGACGCGCGAGCACAACAAGCCCGGCTCGGTCGGGCTCGTCGTGCCGAACATGGAATGCCGGCTGGTGTCGGTGGAGACGGGCGAGGACGTGGGCGCGGGCGAGCGCGGCGAGATTCTGGCGCGCGGGCCGCAGGTGATGAAGGGCTACCTGAACCGGCCGGACGCGACGGCCGAGACGGTTGACGCCGACGGCTGGCTCCACACGGGCGACGTGGCCTACGTGGACGAGGACGGCTACTTCTTCATCGTGGACAGGGCGAAGGAGCTCATCAAGTACAAGGCTTTTCAGGTCGCGCCGGCCGAGCTTGAGGCGGTGCTGTTGACGCACCCGTCGGTGGCGGACGCGGCCGTCATCCCGAGCCCGGACGAGGAGGCGGGCGAGACGCCGAAGGCTTTCGTCGTCCTGAAGGACGGGCACGGGATGACCGAGGCCGAGGCGCTGGAGTTCGTCGCCGCGCGCGTCGCGCCGTACAAGAAGGTCAGGCGCGTCGAGTTCGTCGAGCAGATTCCGAAGTCGCCCTCGGGCAAGATTCTCCGACGCCTCCTCGTCGAGCGCGAGCGCGGGTGGCAGGCGGATTGATTCGAGCTTTCAAACTTCACATCTCAGACCCGAGCCGCGCCGGGCACCCACGCCCGCCCCGCGTCCCCGAGCCGAAGGGCGCGCCGCGCCCCGCCCGCGTCTCCGGAGTAAAATTCTCGCTTCACGAGTCGGAAATTTTTCAACCGGCGGCGGCGGGCGTGCGTCTTAAGACCGTCGGCAGTCATCCAAGATGTGGGCCGGCGGGGACAGTTTTGAGGGGATTCGGAGCTTTTATGAGAACCACATTTTCGACGCGCCGCCGTCGCGCGCCGCGCGCGCTGGCGCTGGCGGCCGCGCTGGCGCTTCTCTCGAACAGCGTGCTCGTCGGCGCCGCGCAGACTCCGCGGGCGGCGAAGGCTGGCGCGGGCAGGATGACCGAGGAGCAGCGCGCCGTCCACGTCCTCAACCGCCTGGCTTTCGGCGCGCGCCCCGGCGACGTCGAGCGCGTACGCCGGATGGGCGTCGAGGCTTACGTCGAGCAGCAGCTCAACCCTTCGAGGGTTGACGACGCGGCGCTCGAAGCGCGGCTCCGCGGCTTCCCGACGCTCGGCATGACCAACTCGGAGCTGCTGGCGAAGTACCCGCAGCCGGGCCGGCTCCTGCGCCGGCTTGAGCGCGACGGGAACCTCCCGCCCGAGCTTGAGGGGCTGGTCCGCCCGCGTCAGCAGCAGCAGAACGGCGCGGCGCAGACGGACGCGCCCGCGCAGAACGCCGACGCCGAGAGGGCCATCGCCGAGGCGATGCGGCCGCCCGCGCCGCGGCGGCAGGACGCGGCGCAGGACGGCGGCGACCCGCAGCGGCGCGCCTACAGGCAGGCCGTCGCGAAGTACATGCGCGAGCAGGGGCTCGAAAGCCCGCAGCGCGTCATGTACGAGCTGAACGCCTCGCGCATCCTGCGCGCCGTCTACAGCGAGCGGCAGTTGCAGGAGGTGATGGTTGACTTCTGGACGAACCACTTCAACGTCTACGCGCAGAAGGGCGCCGACCGCTGGTTCCTGACCTCCTACGACCGCGACGTCATCCGCCCGAACGCGCTCGGCAACTTCCGCGACCTGCTCGAAGCGACGGCGAAGAGCCCCGCGATGCTCTTCTACCTCGACAACTTCCAGAGCGTCAGCCCGAACGCGCGCGGCGCCAACCGCCGCCAGCTCCGGCGCCAGCAGACCGACGCCGACGGCGCGGGTCGGATGCGCCCCGGCGGCCTCTTCGGCGCGCGCCGCATGCGGCAGGGCGAGGCGCGCCGCCGCGCTGCGGAGCGCGAGCAGCGGCGACAGGGTCGGGGCGAAGGCGAGATGGCGACGCAGGCCGAAGGTCAGGCCGCGCCGCAGGCCGAAGGTCAGACGGCGATGGAGCGGCCGCGTCCCCGACCGCAGCGCCCGCGCCGCGGCGTCAACGAGAACTACGCGCGCGAGCTGATGGAGCTGCACACGCTCGGCGTGGACGGCGGCTACACGCAGAAGGACGTGCAGGAGGTGGCGCGCGCCTTCACCGGCTGGACGATTAACGCGCCGCGCGGCGCGGGGCTCTACGGCGCGGACGCAGGGGAGAGCCGCGCCGGCACGTTCGTCTTCAACCCGCGCACGCACGACCCCGGCGAGAAGACCGTGCTGGGCGTCAGGATTCCCGCGGGCGGCGGCGTCGAGGACGGGCGCAAGGTTCTGAACGTGCTCGTCGCGCACCCTTCGACCGCCAAATTCATCGCCACGAAGCTGTCGCGCAAGTTCGTCTCCGACGACCCGAGCCCGGCGCTCGTCGCCCGCGTCGCCGAAGCCTTCCGCAAGTCGAACGGCGACATCAAGGAGACGCTGCGCGCCGTCTTCAGCTCGCCCGAGTTCAACTCGGCCGAGGCGCGGCGCGCGAAAATCAAGACGCCTTTCGAGCTGACAGCGAGCGCGCTGCGGACGCTCGGCGCGGAGGTCGAGGTCAGGCCGGCGCTCATCCAGTGGGTGGCGCGCATGGGCGAGCCGCTCTACGGCTACCAGGCGCCGACGGGCTACCCGGACGAGGCGGCCTACTGGGTCAACACGGGCGCGCTGCTGGAGCGGCTCAACTTCTCGCTCGCGCTCGTCTCGAACCGCATCCCGGGCGCGCGCGTTGACCTCGCGCGCTTCGTCGGCGACGAGGCGGTGAGCAGCCGCGCCGTAGACCAGAAGTCGGTCGTCGAGCGCTTCCTCGCCGTCGCCTTGCAGGGCGACATCTCCGCGAAGAGCCGCGAGGTCTTGATGAGGCAGTTGACGAGCCAGTCGGACGCGCCCATCACGGCGGCGACGCCCGCCGGCGAAGAGGCGCGCGAGATGAACGTCCGCGCCGCGCGCCGCGAGCGGCGGCAGGCCGGCGCCACGGTCGGCAACCCCGAGGTCGCGCGCATCGCCGCGCTCGTCATCGGCTCGCCGGAATTCCAGAGGCAGTGAAGGAGGAGTGGCGGGGGGTGACGTGCGGCGGGTGGCGAGTAAGAGCGGCCGGCTTTACTCGTCACCCGCGGCCCGCCCCGCGCCACTGAGATAAAGATGAATCAGGGTCGAAGGTTTTTTCTGAAGCAGGGCGGGCTGGCGCTGGCGAGCGTCGGCGTGGTCGGGGCGGCGCCGTCTTTTTTGCGGCGCGTGGCCGAGGCGCAGGGGCTGACGGGCGCGCCCGCGGGGCGTCGCAAGACGCTCATCTGCGTCTTCCAGCGCGGGGCGGTGGACGGCCTGAACATGGTCGTGCCGCACGGCGAGCGCGGCTACTACGAGCTGCGGCCGCAAATCGCCATCGCGCGGCCGGGCGGCGCGGCGGCGGGCGAGGCGGCCGTTGACCTCGACGGTTTCTTCGGCCTCCACCCGGCGCTCGCGCCGTTCAGGCGCCTTTGGGACGAGAAGCGCCTGGCGGTCGTCCACGCCGTCGGCTCGCCCGACAACACGCGGTCGCACTTCGACGCGCAGGACTACATGGAGTCGGCCACGCCCGGCGTCAAGTCCACGCAGGACGGCTGGCTGAACCGGGTAGTGCAGGCGCGCGCCGACGCCGGGGCCACGCCGTTCCGCGCCATCTCGATGACGCAGAATTTGCCGCGCTCGATGCAGGGGCGCGCGCCGGCGGTGGCGATGCAGAACCTCTCGGACTTCCAGATTCGCGGCGGCGCGAACGCGGGCGGCGTGCAGGGCGGCTTTGAAGGGCTCTACGAGCAGGGCGTGGGCGACGTGCTGCGCGGGACGGGCAGGGAGACTTTCGAGGCGGTCAACTTCCTCAAGCGCGTCAACCCTTCGCAGTACAGGCCGGAGAACGGCGCGCGGTACCCGGCGGGGCAGTTCGGCCGCGCGCTGATGCAGATAGCGCAGCTCGTCAAGGCGGGCGTCGGGCTCGAAGTCGCCTTCACGGACATGGGCGGGTGGGACACGCACCGCGCCGAGGGCGGCGCGCGCGGCCAACTCGCCAACCTCCTGGGGCAGTTCGGGCAGGGCGTCTACGCGCTGGTCACGGACCTCGGCCCCGAGCGGATGCGCGACGTCGTGGTGCTTTCGATGAGCGAGTTCGGGCGCACCGCCCGGCAGAACGGGACGGGCGGCACCGACCACGGCCACGCCAACGCGATGTTCGTCGTCGGCGGCGCGGTGCGCGGCGGGAAGGTCTACGGCCAGTGGCCGGGGCTCAAAGACGAGCAGCTCCACGAGGGGCGCGACCTCGCACTGACGACCGACTTCCGCGACGTCTTCGCAGAAGTGGCCTCGAAGCACCTCGGCGTCGCAGACCTCAAGCGGGTCTTCCCCGGCCACGACGCCTCGCCGTCGAAGTTCCGCGGCCTGTTAGGCTGATTAGGTCGGGCCGCGCGGCCACCGCCGACGCGCGCGCGAGCGTCCACGCAGGGACGAAAAGGCGCCGCCCCGAACAAGGGCGGCGCCTCTTCTATTTCCGCGACGGAGGCAGGGAAGCGGCCTTCGGCGTTAGCGGCGGCCTCACTGTCTGGCGATGAGGCGGTTCAGCGAGTCGGGGACGAAGCGTTCGGCGAAGCCCGCGATGAAGCTCCAGATGATGAGCAGCGCGTAGTCCTCGCCCCCGGCCGGCCCGGACTTGTAGAGAAAGTCCCGGACGCCCAGGCTCGCGGTGGGCGCAGGCGTCGGCGCGGGCGTGGCCGACGCGGTCTCGACGCCGCCTTCGTCCACGTCGCCCGCGTCCCCGCCGCCGCCGGCGTTCATGTTCCCGCCCGAGTTCACGTTGTTCGCATTGCCGGCGTTCGCGTTGCCGGTGTTCGCGTTCCCCGCGTTCGTGTTGGTCGCGCCGTTCACGTTGGTCGCGCCGTTCGCGTTCCCTGCGTTGGTGTTCCCGGCGCCGGCGTTCTGGTTGTTGGCGTTGCTGTTGTTGGCGTTGCTGTTGTTGGTGTTCGTCGCGCCGGCGCTCCCTGCGTCGGCGAGGTTCCTCTGCGTCGCGGCGGACGTGCCGGGCGTGTAGATGACGGGGAAGAAGCGCCCCTTAAGGACGTTCCCCGTGAACATCATGTAGAGCAGGATGCCGAAGATGGCCCCCGTCAGCGGCGCGACGAAGACGGCGTACGAGCCGTGGTAGAGCATCGCGAGGTTGTACATCGAGTCGCCGTCGGTCGGCGATGACTGGATGCGTTGCAGCGCGCTGACGAACCCGCCCATGGCGCCCGAGACGAGCACCACGAAGAGGGCTATCGAGGGCCACCTCGTCCGCCCGCCCGTCTCGCCGCCGCCGCCCGCGCCCGCCGCGCGCGCGCTCGCGCCCGCATTGGAGTTCGCGTTCGCGCCGCCGGCGGCCGCCCGCGCGGCGTTCTGTCCCGCGGGGGCGCGCGCGTCCGCCGGCGGGTCGCCGGCGTCCATCGAGAGGATGAAGCCGATGAGGATGAGCAGGAAGAGCCCGCAGAAGAGCGACGCGTAGATGGTCAGGCGCTTGAGCCGCGACTCCCTGACGGGCAGGATGGCGTAACGCTTGAAGAGGCGGCAGAGGAGGTCTTTGAGGTCTTCGCGCAGCAGTTGCTCGTAGTTGGCGTGCTGGTCCGGAGGGTTGTGCGGGTCCGGAGGGTCGAGCAGGTTCTTGGGCTTCCCGGCGAGGTATTCGTCGTACTCGACCTGGCCGGCGACGCTGCGGTAATCGCGGCGCACGCTCAGCACCTTGGCCCTCAGCGCCCCGACCGGGCGCGCGTCCGCGAGCAACAGCTCCAGCAGGTAGAGGTCGTTCCAGTCTATCTCGTTCTGCCGACGCCGCGCCCCGAGGGCCTCTATCTTCCGCACGGCGTCGGCGATGACGCGCCGCGCCCGCGCGTTCTCGCCGACGCCTGCGCCCGCCCACGCGCCGGCCCCCGGCGGCGACGTGTAGAAGCCGCCGTCCGGCGGCGAGGTGACGGGCCCGCCGCCCGCCGCGCCGGAGGGGTCGGCCGCCTCGGCGGCCATCGCGGTCTTGAGCGACTCGAACTCCTGTACGAGGTGGTCGAAGTAAGTAAGTTCGGGCGCCTTGACCATCAAGGGCTGTAGGAAGTCCCAGAAAGCCATTTGGGCTTGACCTCCGTGGCCGCGCGCGGCGGCCTCCATCGGGTTTCGCGTGGGGCGGGGCGACGCGGCGCGCCGTCCCGGTTCGGTCAACACCGCCTCCATCAACTAATGACCTCCGCGCCGTTTTTGTTTCGCGGCGCGCGCCGCGTCGGGGGTTCCCGCGCCGCACGGCGTGAGAAATGCCCTGCGGGCGGCGTGTGGTATCATCAGGCGCTTCCCCACACAACAGACCGCGAGAACTGAGGCGAGCAAGGTATGCCTACGCGGGCCGACTTCTCGGCCGACTACAGCGCCGACGGGAACCGCGCGCCCCGGGCGCGCGCCTGAACGGCATGTCTTTCCGCCAGAACGGGATGTCTTTCCGACCAGCAGCCGGGGCGGGACGCGGCGCGGCGCCGGAGTCGCCGACCGTGCGCCAGAGGGTGGCGGCGCTGCGCCACGTGCCGGCGTTCGTGCGCCTCGTGTGGCGGACGCACAGGGGGCTGACGCTGGCGATGGCGGCGCTCAGGCTGGCGCGCGCGGGCGTGCCCGTGGCCGTGCTGTGGGTGGGCAAGCTCATCATTGACTCGGTGGTGGCGGCGCGCGGCGGCGCGTTCGAGACGGGGCGTCTGTGGCGTCTGGTCGCGCTGGAGGTGGCGCTCGGGCTCGCGGGCGAGGCTCTGGCGCGCGCCTCTTCGGTCGTCGAGAGCCTGCTCGGCGACCTCTTCTCGAACCGCACGAGCGTGCTGCTGATGGAGCACGCCGCGCGGCTCGACCTCACGCAGTTCGAAGACCCGGACTTCTACGACCGGCTCGACCGCGCGCGCCGCCAGACGACGGGGCGCATCGGCCTGCTCGCGCAACTCCTCTCGATGGGGCAGGACTCGCTGACGCTCCTCTCGCTGGGCGTGGCGCTGCTCGCGCACAGCCCGTGGCTGTTGCTGCTGCTCGCGGTGGCGGTGGCGCCGGGCTTTCTGGGCGAGGCGCACTACGCGTCGCTCGAATACTCGCTCCTCTACCGCCGCACGCCCGAGCGCCGGCGGCTCGACTACCTGCGCTACCTCGGCGCGAGCGACCAGCCGGCCAAGGAGGTGCAGACCTTCGGCCTCGCGCCGTGGCTCGTCTCGCGCTACGGCGCGCTCTCGGCGAAGTTCTACGAGGAGAACAAGCGCCTCTCCGTGCGCCGCGGCGTCGTGGCGACGCTGCTCTCGGGCCTGGGGCTGCTCGGCTACTACGGCGCCTACGCCGTCATCCTCGTGCGCGCTGTGGGCGGCGCCATCTCGCTCGGGACGCTGACGTTCCTCGCGGCCTCGTTCCTGCGCAGCCGCGACCTCGTCCAGAGGCTCCTCGTGGGCGCGTCCGACATCTACTCGCAGGGGCTCTACCTCAAAGACCTGTTCGACTTCTTCGAGACGCGCCCCTCCATCACCTCGCGCGAGGGGGCGCCGCCCGCCCCGCGCCCGGCGCGCGCGGGGTTCGAGTTCGAGGGCGTCGGCTTCCGCTACCCCGGCAGCGAGAAGTGGGCGCTGCGCGGCGTGAGCTTCCGCCTGCGGCCGGGCGAGCGACTGGCGCTCGTCGGCGGCAACGGCGCGGGCAAGACGACGCTCGTCAAGCTGCTCGCGCGGCTCTACGACCCGACCGAGGGGCGCGTGCTGCTCGACGGGCGCGACCTGCGCGAGTACGACCTCGCCTCCCTGCGCCGCAGCGTCGGCGTCATCTTTCAGGACTTCGTCCGCTACGACCTGCGCTTCGACGAGAACATCGGCGTCGGGGAGATCGAGGAGGTGCGCGACGCGCTCGACGCCGCGGAGGTCGCGGGCGAAGCGCAGGCCGAAGGCGCCGACGCCCCGCCCGCGCCGGGCCGCGAGGCGCCCGCGCCCATCGAGGAGGCGGCGCGCAAGTCTCTGGCCGAGACGCTGCTCGCGCGCCTGCCGCGCGGCTACAGGCAGATGCTCGGCCGCCGCTTCGAGGGCGGCGTCGAGCTGTCGGGCGGCGAGTGGCAGAAGGTGGCGCTGGCCCGCGCCTACATGCGCGACGCGCAGGTCCTGATACTCGACGAGCCGACCTCGGCGCTCGACGCGCGCGCCGAGTACGAGGTCTTCCGGCGCTTCGCCGACCTGATGCGCGACCGCATGGCCGTCATCATCTCGCACCGCTTCTCGACCGTCAGGATGGCCGACCGCATCCTCGTCCTCGACTCGGGGCGCGTCGCCGAGGAGGGCTCGCACGACGAGCTGGTCGCGCGCGGCGGCCTCTACGCGGACCTCTTCGCCCTCCAGGCCGAGGGCTACCGCTGACGCGGCAAAATTGAGCGCGCCGCCCCGGCGTGCTAATATCCGGGCGTTCCCCCGAGAAGTGAGACCGACGGAAGGCGAGCCGGCCCGCGCGCGGCCGAGACGCGCCCCGCCGCGAGTTCTTTCCAGAAGACTATCCGAACCGTTGAAAGGGGACTAGAAGCGAAATGGCACAGAGCGGCGCAGCCGAGAGCAGCACTTTGGAGCAGATTATTGACCGCCTGGCGGGGTTCGAGCCGGTGGGGCTCCCCGTCGTCAGCCTCTACCTGAACGCGCAGGCCAACGAGCACGGCCGGCAGGACTTCGAGCGCTTCCTGCGCAAGGAGTTCAGCGAGAGGGCGCGCACCTTGAAGGCGCACACGCCCGAGCGCGAGAGCTTCGACCGCGACGTCGAGCGCATCAACGAGTACCTGCGCGACGAGTTGCGCCCCGAGACCAACGGCGTCGCCGTCTTCGCCTGCGCCGGCGCCGACGATTTCTTCGAGGCCGTCCAGACGGCCGCCCCGATCGAGAACCACCGGCTCTACATCTACAACCAACCGCACCTCTACCCGCTGGCGCGCCTGATGGACCAGTTCCCGCGCTACGCCGTGCTGGTGGCCGACACCAACCGCGCGCGCCTCTTCGTCTTCGGGCGCGGCAAGGCGCTGTCGTCCGACGAGATTCAGAACGTCAAGACGCGCGGCGCGAAGGTCGGCGGCTGGTCGCAGATGCGCTACCAGCGCCACCTCGAACAGTACCACCTGCAGCACGCCAAGGAGGTGGCCGACCAGTTGGAGCAGGTCGTGCGCGAGGACGACGTGCAGCACATCATCCTCGCCGGCGACGAGGTCATCATCCCCAAGCTCAGGGAGCAGTTCTCGAAGGCCGTGGCCGAGAAGGTGGTGGACGTGCTCAGCCTCGACATCAACGCGCCCGAGCACGAGGTGCTGGCCGAGTCCATGGAGGTCATCCGCGAGCACGACGCGCAGTCGGACGCCGAGAAGGTCCAGCAGCTTCTGGACGACTACCGCGCCGGCGGCCTGGCCGTCGTCGGCTCGACCGACACGCTCGAAGCCCTCGCGATGGGGCAGGTCGAGGAGCTGGTCATCTCCGCGCAGCAGCAGAACGTCGAAGGCGACCGCGAGGACGTGGCGATTCTCTCGGACGCCGAGGTGGTCGAGCCGGTCGTCGCCGGGGAGGACGGCGGCACGGTCGCCAACATCGAGCCCGACTCGGTCATCGTCGCCGCCGACCTGGTCGCGCGCGCGCGCCAGACCTCGGCGCGCATCACCTTCATCGAAGACCCCGCGCTGCTCGAAGAGGTCGGCGGCTGCGGCGCCTTCCTGCGCTACCGCATCCAGCCGCAGACGACCGACAGCGCGCCGCAGCCGCAGCGCGGCTGACCCGACCGCGGCAGTAATTAAGAGGGGGCCGCCGCGCGCTGACTCGACAGCCGCGGCGGCCCCCTCGAATTTCTCCCGAAGAACTTTCGCCCGCGCGAACTCCGGCGCGCCCCCGCTCGTAGTCCGTGGGGCGGGCCGCCGCCGTCGGCGCGCGCGGCGCGCGCGTGACGAACGCCCCGGCGAAAGAGGTCAAGACGCATGTTCTGTCCGCGGTGCGGCCAGCAGGCCGCCGAAGAGGTTCGCTTCTGTTCGCGGTGCGGGCTGCCGCTCGACGCCGCGGCCGAGCTGGTCGAGGCGGAAGGCCGCCCCGGCCGCGCGCAGTCCGAGCCGGCCGAGACGCTGACGCCGCGGCAGAGGGGCGTGCGCAAAGGCTTGATGCTGACCGCCGGCGGGCTCCTCTCCTTCGCCGTCGTCGTCCTGCTGACCGCGTTCAAGGAAGACTTCTTCGTCCTTCTCGTCCCGGCCGGCGTCCTGCTCCTCGTCGGCGTGATGCGGATGCTCTACGGCCTGCTTCTCGAAGGGCACGGGCCGGGCGGCGAGACGCGGGCGCTCACCGCCGCGGACGCGCGCGACGCGCGCGCCGAACTGCCGCGCGCCGCCGCGCGAGGCGGCCAACTCCCGCACGCGCGCGCCGTCCCCATCACGCCCCGCGCCAAATCCCACGCCGACACCCGGGACATGGCCGCCCCGCCCCTCAGCGTCACCGAGAACACGACCCGCCTGCTCGACGAAGACTGAGGCGAAGGCTTCCCCCCGTTCGTCCCGCGCTCTGGCGCGGACGCGGCCGAACCGCGCGCGGGCGGCGGTCACGCACGCGCGCGCGAAGTCTTTGAAGGCCGGCGTGAGTGTTGGAAACGTGAGCGCGGGGGCTTGAGCGTGGCCGCGCCGGTCAAGTGTTGAAGCCCGCCCGAAAAGTCGGAGGGGTCGCGCGGGCGCCCGCCAGACGCCCGCGTGACCCCTCACCCCGGCGCGACGGCCGGGGCCGCGGCGCGGTCGCACCCCCGGCCGCGCCTGCGCTAATCGCGGACGTAGATTCCCATGTGATATCCTCTCGCGCGTTCCAGTCTTTGAAAACGTAAGGCAACGGGTCGGATGCGTAAAAGATTGCTCACCCTCAAAAGAGATGAGCATCGCCGTTGAGAATGGAAGGCTCCTACTCACGGCGAATCAATCACGCGGCGACATTCTATTGGAATCTTCCAATAGAAGCAAGCATCTTGTGCGGTTCCTGTCAGGGGGTGACTCCTGATGGCAAGGGGCGCGCGCGAGAGGCCGGAGCGTTTGGCGGAAAAGCTCCTGACGATTCGACAGGCGCTCGGGCTGTCTCAGACGGAGATGCTTAGGCGTCTGGGCGCCGAGGAGAGGATGGCTTATCACAGGATTTCGGAGTTCGAGACGGGAAAGGGCGAGCCGTCGCTTATCATCCTCTTAGAGTATGCCCGCGCCGCCGGCGTCTGTGTTGACGTTCTGATTGACGACCGGCTGGACCTGCCCGCCAAGCTGCCCGCCCGGCCGAAGCACTCTTAAAAAGGGAAGAGGCCGAAGTCCTTTCGAGGTGGAAGACAACTTTCCCGAACGCCCGAGCGCGCGACTGACGCCGACGATTCTGCGCTTCGAGTCGCTGCCTTCGACCAACACGGAGGCGGCGCGGCAGGCCGCGCGGGGCGCGCCCGAGGGGCTGTGCGTCGTGGCGCGCGAGCAGACGGCCGGGCGCGGGCGGCGCGAGCGCGCGTGGGCCTCGCCGAAGGACGCGGGGCTCTACCTGAGCGTCGTGCTGCGCCCGGCGTTCGGGGCGCGCGACTGGCCGCTCGTCACGCTGGCCGCCGCGCTCGCGGCGCGCGACGCGCTCGAAGAAGCCTGCGGGCTGCAAACCGACATCAAGTGGCCCAACGACCTCCTCGCGGGCGGTCGCAAGCTGTGCGGCATCCTCGCCGAGACGGCCGAGGGCGCGCGCGGCCGCGCCGTCGTCCTCGGCGTCGGCGTCAACCTCACGCGCGGCTCGCTCCCGCCGGAGATTCAGGGGACGGCCACCTCTGTAGAGGAGCAGACAGGGCGCGCGCCCTCGGCCGAAAGGCTCCTCGAAGCGTTCCTGAAGTCGCTCGCGCGCCGCTACGAAGGGCTCCACGCGCCCGGCGGCGCGGGCGAACTGCTGCGCGAGTGGGAGACGCGCTCCACTTACGCGCGCGGCCGGCGCGTGCGCGTCGCGCTCCCCGGAGAGACTTTCGACGGCGCGACCCGCGGCCTCGCCCCGGACGGCGCGCTCCGCGTCGAGACGGACGACGGCCGCGTCAGGACGGTCAGGGCGGGCGACGTGACCGCCCTGAGAACGTTGACGGGCGCTGAGGGCGCCGCGGACGATAGCCCATAGACGGTAGACGATAAAAGCGAAGCCTCAAGCCCAAAGTCGAGGGCTCAAGGCTCAAGGCTCAAAGCTCAGGCTCGAAGCTCAGGAGCCAACGCTTCGGCTCAGGCGCGAAAGCCCAAAGCCGTGGTTAAAGCTCGGGCCCCGGCCTCCGCCCGTCGCCCGGCGTCATTTCACTATGAAGAAAATCGTCATCTCGACGTTCGGGTCGTTCGGCGACGTGCATCCTTACGTCGCCATCGCGCTGGAGTTGAAGCGGCGCGGCCACCGCCCGGTCATCGCCACGTCGGAGATTTACCGCGATAAGACCGACGCGCTCGGGCTCGAAATCCACCCCGTGCCGCCCGACCTGCCGAGCTACGACCGGCCCGAGGAGGTCGCGCGGATGGTGGCCGACCTGGTGGACACCAAGAAAGGCCCCGAGCGCGTCTTCAACCAGTTCATCAACCCGCACCTGCGCGGCATGTACGACGCGCTCCACGCGGCCACGCGCGACGCCGACCTGCTGTTGACGCACGTCCTCTCGCTCGCCGCCCCGCCGCTCGCCGAGAAGACGGGCGTCAGGTGGGTTTCGAGCGTGCTCGCGCCCATCTCGCTCTTCTCCAACTACGACCCGCCGCTCTTCCCGCAGATGCCCTGGCTCTACCCCTTGCAGCGGCTGCACCCTTCGGCGTCGCGCGCGCTGATGCGGGTCGCGCGCTGGAAGTTAGACCAACTGGCCGCGCCGCTCTACCGCCTGCGCGCCGAGCTGGGGCTCGCGCGCGGCGGCAACCCGATGCTCGAAGGGCAGCACTCGCCGCGGATGGTGCTCGCGCTCTTCTCGTCGGCCATCGCGCCGCGCCAGCCCGACTGGCCGCCGAACACGCGCGTCACCGGCTTCCCCTTCTACGACCGCCGCGACCGCGCGGGCGACGCCGAGCGCGCGGACGCGGGACTGCTCCGCTTCCTCGACGCGGGCGAGCCGCCCGTCGTCTTCACGCTCGGCTCGTCGGCCGTCTACGTCGCCGGCGACTTCTACCGCGAGTCGGTCGAGGCGGCGCGCGCCCTCGGCGTGCGCGCGCTGCTCCTCACGGGCGAGGCGCAGAACCGCCCGGCCGCGCTGCCCGAGGGCGTCGCCGCCTTCGACTACGCGCCCTACGGCGAGGTGCTGCCGCGCGCCCGCGCCGTCGTCCACCAGGGCGGCGTCGGCACGACGGCGCAGGCGCTGCGCGCGGGCGTGCCCGCCCTCGTCGTGCCCTTCAGCCACGACCAGTTCGACAACGGGAACCGCGTCGCGCGCGTCGGCGCCGGGCGCATGCTCCCGCGCTCCCGCTACGACGCCGCCGCCGCCGCGCGGGAATTGCGCGCGCTGCTCTCCGACGAGGACTACACTAAGCGCGCGGCCGAGGTCGGCGGCCGGATACGCTCGGAGGACGGCGCCTCCGCCGCCGCCGACGCCATAGAAGAGGCGCTGGGAGGATGAAGGGCATGCTGCTCGTAATGGACGTGGGCAACACGAATACGTCGCTCGGGGTGTTCGAGGGCGAACGGCTGGCGTGGCACTGGCGGCTGACGACCGAGCGGGCGCGGACGGTGGACGAGTACGGCGTCCACGCGCGCAACCTGTTCGCGTTCGCGGGGCTCGACTTCAAGGCCATCACGGCGGTCGCCATCGCGTCGGTCGTGCCGCAGCTCGACTACACGCTGAAGCGCATGTCGGAGGTCTACTTCCACCTGACGCCGCTCTTCGTTGACCAGACGGTGGACACGGGGCTGACCATCCTCTACGACCCGCCGTCGGACGTGGGCGCCGACCGCCTCGTGGACGCCGTCGCCGCCACGCACAAGTACGGCGCGCCGTGCATCGTCGTGGACTTCGGCACGGCCACCAACTTCGAGGTCATCGAGGAGGGCGGGCGCTACCTCGGCGGCGTCATCACGCCGGGCATCTCCATCTCGACCGACGCGCTGTTCGCGCGCGCCGCGCGCCTGCCGCGCGTCGGCATCGAGCGGCCGCAGACGGTCGTCGGCGCCTCGACGGTGGCGGCCATCCAGTCGGGGCTCTACTACGGCTACGCCGGGCTGGTTGACGGCATCCTGCGACGGATGATCGAGGAGCTGGGGCGCAGGCCGCGCGTCGTCGCCACGGGCGGCCTCGCGCCCCTCATCGCCACGGCGTCCGAGTTCATAGACGACGTTGACCTGACGCTGACGCTCGACGGCCTGCGCCTGGTCTACGAGCGAAACAGGGGCGGCGGCGCGGAGTAGCCGCCCGCGCGCGCGAGGAGCCGTTCATGCCGCCGGAGACGATTGACGAAGTCATCGCCCGCCTGAATGAGATGGTGGACGACGCGATACGCGGCGGCCGGCGCATCGGGTACTTCGCCGGGCTCTACGAGCGCGTCACGTCGAACGTGCGGCGCGCGCTCGTTGCCGGGAACGTCTTTCAGGACAACCCGCGCATGGAGCGTCTGGACGTCATCTTCGCCGACCGCTTCCTGGCCGCGTGGGACGCCTTCGCGGCCGGGCGCGAGCCGACGGCCTCGTGGCGCGTCGCCTTCTCGCGGCTCGAAGACCCGGGCCCGCTCGTCGTCCAGCACCTCATGCTCGGGATGAACGCGCACATCAACCTCGACCTCGGCGTGGCGGCGGCCGAGGTCGCGCCGACGCCGGCCGAGCTGGCGTCGCTCAAGCCCGACTTCATGAAAATCAACGAGATTCTGGGGCGGCTGCTCGGCGTCGTCGAGCTTGAGCTGGGGCAGATATGCCCGCGCTTCAGCCGCGCGCAGCGCCTCACCTTCTTCGCGCCGAACCTCGAAGAGCGGCTGTTCGGCTTCGGGATGGGCGCGGCGCGCGACCTGGCGTGGCTGCTGGCCGAGCAGATAGTCGCCGCGGGCGCGGCCCGCCGCGAAAGCGTCATCGCCGGGCGCGACGCCGAGACGGCCGTCGTCGGCCGCTCGCTCTACCCGCTCCGCGGCTTCGCCGCCCGCGTCGCCGGCTGGATTCACGCCTCCGAGTGCAGGGACGTACGCGCGAACATCCAGATTATCTCCGCGTGAGCGACCGGCCCTCGGGGCGTGGTCTTCAGTTCCGCGCGCGGGCGGCCGCCCGGAGTTGGAAGGCTCGAAACTCAGGACTAAGAATCGAAAACTGCCTTCACTCTTGACTATTGCCCGCGCCGTGTTCATTCTTGCTGCTCGCGGCCGGGGGTTCCTTCCGCCGACGAAATCCTTCTTGAAGAGCTTGCCGGTCGAGTGATGAACAGCACGGAGGCGGCGCGCGCCGCCGGACAGGACGGGGGGCGCGCGTCCCTGAACTACTTCAACTACTTCACGGAAATCGAGGACGTCTTCATCCGCCGCCGCGGCAAGCACCTGCTGCTGAGCCCGATGGACTGGGCGCTCATCGAGAGCTGGAAGGAGATGGGCGTGCCCCTCCACGTCGCGCTGCGCGGCATCGAGAAGTCCTTCGACTCGCACGCGGCCAGGCCGCGCAAGCGCAGCGTCAAGTCACTGATGTACTGCCAGGAGGAGGTTGAGGCGCAGTACGCCGAGTGGCTCGAATCGCAGACCGGCGCGCACGCCGGGGCCGCGGGCGGCGACGCGAAGGAGCCCGCCGCGTCACACGCGCCGGCGGCGGCCGCGGGCGCGGCGGCGGCCGGCGACGAAGGGCGCGGGCTGCCCTTCCCGCGCGAGGTCATCGCGGCGCACCTCGCCGAATGCCGCGACGCGCTCGCGCGCTCGCTTGAGAGGCGCAGGGCGGCGGCCGGGGCGGGGGACGCCGTCTGCGAGGCGCTCGGGCGCGCGTCGGCGCGGCTTGAGGAGCTGGCCGCGGACTTCGGCCGCGCGGCGCGCCCCGACGCCGAGTTGCTCGAAAGTTCCCTGACGGACCTGGAGTCGCTGCTCGACCGCGCGCTGCGCTCGTCGCTGCCGGGCGAGGCGCTCGAAGCGGCGCGCGGTGAGGCCGCCGAACAGCTCAAGCCCTACCGCGCGCGTATGGAGCGCGCCACCTACGAGCAGACGCTCGACAACCTGCTGGCGAAGTCTTTGCGCGAGGCGGCCGGCGTCCCGCGCCTCAGTCTGTTCTACCTCTAGACCACGACTCCCCCGAGGGGTTTAAGGAGCGACGAGATGGCTAAAATGCAGATCAAGCGGATGGGCGTCCTCTCCCTTGCGAAAATGTACGCCGTGACGATGGCCGCCTTCGGCCTCATCTTCGGCGTCATCTACGGCCTCATCTTCATGGTGGTCGGCGGCGCGATGATGGCCGGCGGCGGGCGCGGCTCGACGGGCGCGGGGGCGAGCAGCCTCGTCATCGGCGTCATCATGATGGTCGCAATCCCCGTCATGTACGGCGTCCTCGGCTTCATCATGGGCGCCATCGGCGGCGTCGTCTACAACGTCGCGGCCGGCTTCGTCGGCGGCATCGAGCTGGAGCTTGAGCCGGTTGACGGCGGCTACTCCGACCCGCCCCCGCCGCAGTGGGGCGCGCAGTCGCCTTCGCCGGGACAGTCGCAGAACTACCCCTACTGACGACGGACGACGGATGACGGGCGACGGGCGGCGGGCGGAGCTTTCGTCGCCCGTCACCCGCCGCCGAGAATGTTATGAAGCGTCGGAGGCAGACGAAGGGGCGAGAGCCGGAGGGGCGCGGCGGCGGCCCGGGCGAGGGCGCGTTGTTCGACGTGCGCGTCGAGCGCATCCTGCCGGGCGGTCTGGGGCTCGCGCACGCCGAGGGGCGGACGCTGCTCGTGGCGTTGGCCGCGCCGGGCGACCTCGCGCGCGTGCAGGTCGAGTCGGTGCGCGGCCGCGTCGGCTTCGCCTCGGTCGTCGAGGTGCTTGAGCCCTCGCCCGCGCGCGTCGAGCCGCCCTGCCCGTACTTCGGCCGCTGCGGCGGCTGCGACTTCCAGCAGTTGTCTTACGAGGCGCAGCTCGCCGCCAAGGCCGACATCATCCGCGACTGCCTGCGCCGCGTCGCGCGCGTCGAGCCGCCCGCCGACATCGCCGTCGAGCCCTCGCCCGAAATCTGGCGCTACCGCTCGCGCGCGCGCTGGCAGCACGACCCGCGCCGCCGGCTGCTCGGCTACTACGAGCGCGGCTCGCACCGCGTCTGCGACGTCGCCGACTGCCCCGTCGCCGCGCCGCCCGTGGGCGAACGGCTGAAGCGCCTGCGCGCCCTGTCGGCCGAGGGGCGGCTGCCGCACGCCTCGGAGTACGAGGCCGTCGCCGGCGACGAAGGCGTCGCGCTCGACCCCGCGGTCGAGGAGGGCGACGAGCGCGAACAGTCGCGGCGCATCGGCGGCGAGACTTACCGCTTCGACGCCGGCTGCTTCTTCCAGATAAACCACACGCTGCTCGAACCGCTCGTCGCCGAAGGTCTGCGCGGCGCGGGCGCGCCGGGAAGTGAAGCCGCGGGCGCGGAAGTCCCGGGCGACGAACCCCCCAGCGGCGGCGCGGAAGCTTTGGGCCTAGCCGGCGTGCAAGTTTCGGGCGAGGGAGGCTCGGAAGGTTCGGGCGTGTGGGGCTCGGAAGGCTCGGGCGTTGCGAACTCCGGCGACGACGGGGCGGGCGGGACGGCGCTCGACCTCTACAGCGGCGTCGGCCTCTTCACGCTGCCGCTCGCCCGCCGCTTCGGGCGCGTCGTCGCCGTCGAGGGCAACCCGGCCGCGGCCGAATACGCGCGCCGCAACCTCGCCGACGCCTCGCTCACGAACGCCCGCGTCGAGACTTCCGCGGTCGGCGAATGGCTCGCGCGCCACGCCCCGCAGCTCGGCCGCGCCGACTTCGTCCTCCTCGACCCACCGCGCGCCGGCGCCGAACCCGAGGCCGTCCGCGGCATCATCGCCCTACGGCCGCGCCACATCTCCTACGTCTCCTGCGACCCCGCCACCCTCGCGCGCGACCTCCGCCTGCTCCTCGACGCCGGCTACCGCCTCGGCTCGCTCCGCGCCTTCGACATGTTCCCACAGACGCACCACGTCGAAACGGTCGTCCACCTCTTCAACTCCTGTTGACGAGCACCCCGCGGGAGGCGTCGCCCGGCCGCGCGCAGGCCGCCGCGGGGCGGCGGAAAATCGTGTTGACAAGGCGAGTGAGCAGAACTATTTTGATGCCCTGTAACGCCGAAGGCGGTTCGGCCGCGTTTTGACGACGCGCCAAACACGAACCTCCTCCGCGGCCGGCTCCTCCGACTCGACCGACGAGGGGTTCGGCCTTGCCGGCGACCTGCGCCGCCCATCCCTCCTCTGAAAGGGCCGTTGAGGCGGACGGGGCGGCGCATCCTTCGTCGCGCGCCGGCCGGCGGGGTCAGCTCAAGCCAACACCAGAGGACAACACCATGCTCACTCGAATGATGTCGAAGTCGCTACTGGTCTTTTCGATGACGGCCGCCCTCCTCGCTGTGGCGCTGGCCGCGCCCGCCGTTCCGTCGCCGGCGACCGCGCAGGCGCCGGTCCGGGCTCAGAACGCTAACTCCAACTCCAACGCCAACTCCAACTCCAACGCCGGCGCGCAGAGGACTTCCGCGCCCTCCTCGAACGACAACGCCGCCGGCGGCTCTGAAGACCTCTCCGGCACTTATCAGGGCAAGCTCCGCCTGGAAGGCGACAGGGAGGTCGCCGGGGCGGCGACGCTCACCATTACCGGGAACCGGTTCACCATCGTGGCCGACGGGACGACGCTCACCGGCCGCATCACGGCTACGACCACGCGCGGCTACACGGGGGCGACGCTCTACTTCCCCGAAGTGCTGGACGCGGCCACGAACACCCCGCTCGCGGCCTCCGTGCGCGCGCGCCTGATAGGGGATCGGCTGCGCCTGACGCCGGCGCCCGGCGCCCGGAACAAGCTTTCTTTCAGGGTCTGTGACTGCTCGGCGTGCCCCGATCCGAGGAGTTGTGACTGCTGCCCGTAACCGGCGGCGCGCCGTCGCCAGGCGGGACAGAGGTTGCGAGATGGACGAGTTGCCCAAAAAGCCGGAGCTGCAACAGGCTATCCTCGACACGCTGAGGGAGCGCGACGCGCTCAAGAAAGAGATTCTGGAGGAGCTGAAGGGGAAGAAGCAGGAGGAGCCGCCGAAGGAGTCCAAGCTCGTGCAGCAGATGTTGATGCTCGTCCTCGGGTTCATCCTCACGGGCGTCCTCGGCAGTTGGTTCTCGACCTACTGGCACAACGAAGAGTGGAAGCAGCAGCAGTCGCTGCTCGCGCGGCGCAGCGCGCTCGACAAGAAGTACGAGGTCGCCAACGAGGTGTCGAAGGCGATAGGCGACATCAACTCGGCGTCGCTCAACGTGCTGTCAATAATCTTCGTGGACGACGTCAAGCGGCGCGCCGCCGAGCTGCCGGCCGAGCGCAAGCGCTGGGAGGCCATGAAGCAGAACTGGACCGGCAACTCGGAAGTGCTGCTCCACAAAATCAACGTCTACTTCGGCCGCCCCGCCGGGGCGGGGGAGGACGCGAAGGCCGGTAAAGAGGTGAAGGGCGGGAAGGACGCGAAGCCGGCCGGCGAAGAAGACAGACCCGCGGGCGAAATCTTCGACGACGTTATCAACAAGAGAAAGCAGTCCAACGTTGAGCTTTCCAACATCCTTGAGCTGCTCGAAAAGGCCAGGTGGGAGCGGTCGCCGGAGCTGAAGGCGAGGGCGGAGAAAGTTGTCCTCTCGCTGAATCAGGAGCAGAAGCGGCTCTCGCGCGCTTTGACGGGCAAGCTGGCCGAAGACATTCTGCGGGACGCGAGCGCCCCCCAGCCGAAGGGCGAATGGCCCTGGCCGTTCGACTGACACGGGGGGGCTGGCCGGGCCGCCGCGCCCGCCTCGCCGAAGCCCGCCGCCGCCGAAAAACCCTCATTTTTTAAGCCAGAAGCTTGACTCTCGGGGGCGATTCCCGTATGTTGCCGTCCCGAACAAAGTTGGGCTAGCCGACAGAATTTGCGCGCTTCCGCAATCCCCCTTCCCAGCCTTTTCAAAGCCGAAAGTATTTCCAAGCGGACGCTGGCCGGGGCGCTCTACGCGCGCGGGCCGTCTCAAGGAGTCTCCGATGTCGTTCCCCACACACGCGCGCCTCGCGGCGTGCGCCGCCGCGCTCGGGCTGGCCGTCGCCGCCCTGCTGCTCCCCTACAACTTCCCCACGGCGCTGGCCTCGCACACGCCGGACCCTTCGAGCGTGACCATCGCCGGGAGCCTCCAGAGCGAGCTGGGCTGCGCGGGCGACTGGCAGCCCGAGTGCGGCGCGACGCGCCTCGCCTACGACGCGAACGACGGCGTCTGGCAGGGCGTCTTCAACGCGCCGGCCGGCGGCTGGGAGTACAAGGCCCCCGTCAACGACAACTGGGGCGAGAACTACGGCCGCTTCGCTCAGCAGAACGGCTCTAACATCCCGCTCGCGCTCGCCTCGGCCGGGGGCGTCAAGTTCTACTACGACCACAAGACGCACTGGGTGACGAGCAGCCGCAACGCCGTCATCGCCGTCGCGCCGGGCAGCTTCCAGTCCGAGCTGGGCTGCTCCGGCGACTGGGACCCGGGCTGCCTGCGCTCCTGGCTGCAAGACCCGGACGAGGACGGCGTCTACACCTTCGAGACGACCTCCATCCCGCCCGGCGGCTACGAGTGCAAGGTCGCCGTCGGCGAGAGCTGGGACGAGAACTACGGGCAGGGCGGCGAGCAGAACGGCGCGAACATCCCCTTCAACGTCTCGGCGCCGGGCGAGAAGGTGACCTTCAGCTACGTCGCGGCGACGCGCGTCCTCTCCATCACGACGGGCGCGCCGCCGCCGCCGCAGGGCGACGTGCAGTGGGGCGGCCTGCGCCACGACACCTTCGACCCGTACTACCGCTCGCCCTTCGGCGCCGTCGAGGCCGGCTCGGCCGTGACGCTGCGCTTCCGCACGGCGCACTTCGACGTGGACGGCGTGAGCGTGCGCGTCTACACCTACGACGCCGCGACGGGGACGACCGCCGGGCCCGTTGACCACCCGATGTCGTTCTACGAGAACCGCGTCGAGGGCGGGGCGGAGTACGACGTCTGGGCGCTGACGCTCCGGACGCCCCCCGCGGCCTCGGTGCTCTACTACAAGTTCCGCGTCACCGATCAGGGCGACGAGGACTTCTACAGCGACTCATACACGAGCGACCACGACAACCTTAATCAGGGCGGCGAGGGCGCGGCCTCCGACGGCGAGCCGTTCCCGGCCTTCCAGCTTACGGCCTACGCGCCGGGCTTCCGGACGCCCGCGTGGCTGCGCGACGCCAACGTCTACCAGATTTTCCCCGACCGCTTCCGCAACGGCGACCCTTCGAACGACTACTGCCGCCCCGGCTCGACCGCGGGCTGCCCCACGTTCTACGGCGACCAGACGCCGCTGCTGCGCGAGCCCTGGAACACGGCCGTCGGCGACCCGCGGCCGGCCGGCCCGTTCCAGAACCAGTACGGCACGCAGTTCTTCGGCGGCGACCTGAAGGGCGTCGAGCAGAAGCTCGACTACCTGCAGTCGCTCGGCATAGACGCCATCTACCTCAACCCCATCTTCAAGGCGCGCTCGAACCACCGCTACGACGCCGACGACTTCCTCGAAGTTGACCCGGCCCTCGGCGGCGACGCCGCGCTGGCCTCGCTCGCCGCGGAGGCCGAGCGGCGCGGTGTGCGCCTCATCCTCGACGGCGTCTTCAACCACTCGTCGTCCGACAGCCGCTACTTCGACCGCTACCACCGCTATTCGGCCGACGGCGGCTGCGAGTCGCTCGCCTCGCCCTTCCGCGGCTGGTTCAACTTCCTCAACTCGAACACGCCCTGCGCGGGCGCGGACTACGAGAGCTGGTTCGGCTTCGACAGCCTCGCCGTCTTCAACGAGAGCGACGCGGTGCGCGACTTCTTCTACCGCGGCGCGGCCGACAACGTGACCCGCCACTGGTACGAGCGCGGCGCCGCGGGCTGGCGCTTCGACGTCGCCACCGACTTCAGCCATAACTGGTGGCACGAGTACCGCCCCTACGCCAAGGGCTACAAGGCCGACGGCCCGCTCGTCGGCGAAATCTGGGAGGACGCGAGCCAGTTCCTCGCCGGCGACCAGCTCGACTCGGTGATGAACTACCGCTTCCGCAAGAACGTCCTCGGCTTCGCGCGCGGCGCGAACTGGAGCGACAACGACAACTCCGGCGGCAACCAGATAGTGGGCCTGACGCCGAGCGAGTTCGACCGCGCGCTCCGCTCGGTGCGCGAGGACTACCCGGCGCAGGCGACCGCGGCGATGCTCAACCTGCTCGACTCGCACGACACCAACCGCTCGCTCTACGTCCTGACGCTCTCCGGCGACGGCGGGCTCGAACAGGCCAGGCAGCGGCTCAAACTCTCGGCGCTCTTCCAGTTCACATACCCCGGCGCGCCGATGGTCTACTACGGCGACGAGGCGGCCCTCGACGCGCCCGCGCTCGCCAACGGCCCCAACGGCCCCGAGGACGACCCATACAACCGCGCGCCGTTCCCGTGGGAGGACGAGGCCGGCGACCAGAACGTCTACGGCCCGGCCGACGCCGGCGTCCGCGACTTCTACACGCGGCTCGCGCACATGCGCAAGCAGTTCGCCAGCCTGCGCGAGGGCTCGTTCGAGACGCTGCTGACGGGCGACACGACGCCCTCCGACTCCGACGACAACACCTACGCCTTCGCGCGCGTGAGCGGCGCCGAGCGCGCGGTCGTCGCGCTCAACAACGGCGCCGCGGCCAACACGGCGAGCGTCCCCGTCGCCGCGCACTTCGCCGACGGCGCGTCGCTCGTGGACGTGCTGACGGGCGCGCACTACGCGGTCGCGGGCGGCCACGTCGCGCTCGCGCTCGCGCCGCGCGCGGGCGTCGTGCTCCTGCCCGCGCCGGCCGTCATAGACACGGCCGCGCCCGCGGCGAGCATCGCGGCCGACCCGGCGGCCGGCGCCGGAGGGTTCCACAACGCGACGCCCGTCACCGTCGAGCTGAGCGCGGCCGACGCGGGCAGCGGCGTGAAGGAGCTTCGCTACTGGGTGGGCTCCGGCGCGCCCGTCGTCGCGCCCGGCGCGGCCGCGAGCTTCCAGATACTCCAGCAGGGCACACACGCCGTCCACCTGCGCGCGATAGACAACGCCGGCAACGCCAGCCCGCTGACGACGCTCGTCGTCCGCGTAGACGCGACCGCGCCGGTTCTCTCGGCCGTGACGGCGAGCCCGTCCGCGCTCGCGGCGCCCAACCACAAGATGGTTGACGTCGCCCTCGGCTACACGGCCGCGGACGACTCGGGCGGCGCGACCTGCTCGCTCGGCGTCGCGAGCAACGAGCCGGTCAACGGCGCGGGCGACGGCGACGCCGCGCCCGACTGGGTCGTCGTTGACGAACACCGCGTCCGGTTGCGCGCCGAGCGCTCGGGCGGGGGCGCGGGGCGCGTCTACACCGTCACGGTCACCTGCGCCGACGCCGCGGGCAACTCCGCCTCGCGCTCGGCGACGGTCACAGTCCCGCGCGGCCGCTAGCGATACGGTCAGAACCACCCGCGGCGGCGGGCCGCCC
>DASVUF010000147.1:0-18041 GCA_036387195.1 Pyrinomonadaceae bacterium
CGGCCGCCGCCCGTGCGATGTTGTGGGGTCGTGGGGTTGTGGGCGTCGCCGGTTCAGGCGTCGCCGTCGGCGGTCTTTTTGCGGGGGGTGGGGGCTTTGCGGTGGCTTGTGGGGGTGCCGCCGGCGGACATGTATTCGTTGCTGTCGGGGCCGTAGTGCGCCTCGGTGGCGGCGAGCATCCGGCGGTTGAGTTCGCGCAGGCGCACCTCGCGTGCTTCGAAGTCGTTCTGCATGCGGTCGAGGAGCGAGAGCGTGTCGTTGTATCTGCCCAGGTCGGTTTCCAGACCGCGGGCCTCCTGCTCGTAGCTGTCGAGGTCGAGGGAGGGGCCGAAGTTGGGTTTGGGGGTGATGGACTTGAGGCCGGCAAGGCGTTGACGCGCCGTCTCAAGGACGGCCGAGCCGCGTTTGGTTCTCGCCATGAAGTTTTAACCTCCTACGTGAAGTGTCGGTGAGTCATCCAAAGGTGCGAGGCGTCAGGGGCGTCAGTATATGCTTTTCGGGGATGGATTCAAGTGATTTGTTCGGCGCCTCCGGCTGCCGGCGCACGCCCCGCGGAGGGTCGGCTTTGAAGGCCAATCGCAAAGGGATGGTCGCCGGCCGTTCGTGTTCGAGTCGGAATAGCCGCGAGGTTGTCCGCGGTTACTCCGGACAGCCTCGCGGCTATTCCGGACAGCCTCACGGCTATTTCGGACGGCCTCGCGGTTATTCCGGACAGCCTCGCAACAGTTCCGGCTCGCCTTTTGGTGGCTTCGGCTTCCTTTTCAGAAACTTCGGCTCGCCGTTTGAGGGTTTTGGCTCGCCTCCGGGTAAGCCGGACGCGCCCCCGGATAACCGCGGCTTCCCCCTCGGCTCCTGCGGAGTAAGGTTTGGTTGGTCGCGCTTCGATTTTGGTCGTTCGACCTTGAACTTTGCTTGTTCGACCTTGAGCTTTGGTCGTTCGACCTTGAGCTTTGGTCGCTCGACCTTGAGTTTTGGTTATTGAACCTTCAACTTTAAAGGCTCCGGCTTGAGCTTTGATTGTTCGGACTTGAGGCTGGATTATTTCCGCCGTCTGGCGGGGAGTTCGGCGGGGAGGTCGAGTTCGTCGTCAATGAGAACGTCCGTGCTGACGTTCACGGCGCGGGCGTAGCTTAGGAGAACCGCAAGGGGCGGCTCGTTCTTTCCCAACTCGTATTCGGAGATGCGCTTGTAATCCAGCGCCTCCTCGAACCCCAGACGCTTCAGCATCTCACTCTGGGAAAGCCCCAACGCCTGCCGAACCTGTAACAGCTTCCCGGCAAGGCGCTCCTGCTTCATGCGCGCCCGCTTCCCCATCAGGAGACACCTCCTGACAAGAAACAAGGCTTGCCTTTATCTGTATTAACAGATAATATGTCTTCGCGTGACCGATTCGCCGTGAGTAGGAACCTTCCATTCTCAACGGCGATGCTCATCTCTCTGGCGGTTGAGGGTGAGCTACGCGACGCATCCGACCCGTTGCCTCATTTTCAAAGACTGGAACGCGCGAGAGGATATCACATGGGAATCTACGTCCGCGATTAGCGCCGGCGCGGTCGGGGGTACGACCGCGCCGCGGCCCCGGCCGTCGCGCCGGGGTGAGGGGCCGAGCGAGCGTCTGGCGGGCGCTTACTCGGCCCCTCCGACTTTTGAGACGGGCTCACTCTCGGGACAGGAAAGTTTTGAGGCGGAGTCAGGCCGCCGCGAGCGTGATGCGCGGCGTGCGGGTCAGAGGTGGCGCAGGAAGGCTTCGGGGTTGTTGAGGAAGTCGCGCGTGAGCGAGACGTGCTCGACCTCTTCGTAGCGGACGCGGCGCGGGGGCGCGCTGTCGAAGCTGAGGATGTCCGCGCCGGGCAGCGCCATCAGGATGGGCGAGTGCGTGGCGACGACGAACTGCGCGTCCTCGCGCTCGGCCATCCCCTTGAGCATCGCGAGCAGCGCCAACTGGCGCTGCGGCGAGAGCGGGGCCTCGGGCTCGTCGAGCAGGTAGAGCCCGCCGGGGACGAAACGCGATTGGAAGAGTTGCAGGAAGCTCTCGCCGTGCGAGCGGGCGTCGGCGTCCTCGCCGTAGCGCGCCGCCAGCGCGCGCCGCTGCCCGCGCACGACGCCCTGCGCCAGCCGCAGGCCGTAGCCCTTCAGCCCCTCGCGCTCGAACTCGCCGGCCATCTCCTCAAGCTCGGCGCCCGTCCGGTTGACGCGCCGCGTGAAGTTGAAGAAGTCCTCCGCGCGCAGGAAGAAGCCGCGCCGCGTCTGCTTCGACCAAGTGAGCTTGAGCTGCGCGCCGAGCGCACGCGCGTGCGCCAGCGTCTTGTCGGCGCGCACGTCCTCGCCGCCCACGACGACCGAGCCGACGGCCGCCGCCAGCCCTTCGAGCACGGTGGATTTCCCCGACCCGTTCTCTCCGACGAGGAACGTGACGGGGACGCGGAACTTTACCGCGCGCAGCTTCCTGACGACTGGCAGCCCGAACGGAAATTCTTCGAGCGAGCGCGCCGCCGGCTTGAGTTCGACCGAGCGTAGGTGAATCATCTTTTACACGCGCTGGCCGGCGGCCAGCCTGCGGGCGAGCGCCGCGACGCGCGCCCGCAGGTCGGGCTCGTCGAGCGTCGTGACGCGGCCGTCGCGGAAGACCTCGCGGCCGGCGACGACCGTCAGCAGCACGTCGCGCCCCGAGGACGAGAAGACGAGCGCGACGGCCGGGTCGTACGAGGGCGTCTGGTGCGCCGCGTCGAGCCGCACGACGACGAGGTCGGCCGCCAGCCCCTCTTCGAGCGCGCCCGTCACGCCCCCCAGCCCGAGCGCCGCCGCGCCGCCGCGCGTCATCAGCCGCAGCGCTTCGCCCGCGCCGAGCATCCCCCCGCCCGCGGCCCTCTCGCCGGCCGCGCGCGAGGCCAGCACGGCGAAGCGCGCCTCTTCCAGCATGTCGCAGGTGTTGTTGCTGGCGACCGAGTCGCTCCCGAGCCCCACCGAGACGCCCGCCCCGAGCATCGCCGCCAGCGGCGCGCGCCCGTGGCCGAGCTTCGCGTTCGACTTCGGGCAGTGCGCGACGCCCGCCCCGTACCTCTTCATCAACTCTACGTCGCCCGCGTCCACGCGGACGCAGTGCGCGAGCAGCGGGCGCGTGTCGAGCAGCCCCGTGCGCTCGAAGTGGCGGACGGTCGTCGTCAGCGGCGCGTTGAAGACCACGCCGCGGCGCGCGAAGCCCTCGGCGAAAGGCCCCGCGCCTTCGACGACGAAGCGCTGCTCGAACTCTGACTCGGCCGCGTGCGCCATCACGGGCAGGCGCTCGTCGAGCGCGAAGCGCGCCAGCCGCTCGAGCAGCGGCCCCGTGGCCCCGTAGGGCGAGTGCGGCGACAGCCCCAGCGCGACGAGCGCCGTCTCGCCGCCCCGCAAAGCTTCTATCTTCGCGCGCGCCCTGTCGAACTGCTGCGCCGTCTCGCGCTCGTCCACGCCGAACGCCTCCTGAAAGACCACGCCCCGCAGGCCGGCGTCGCCGAGCGCCCTCATCGTCGTCGCGCCCGCGTCGCCCGCGTCGCCGACGCAGGTGACGCCCGAGCGCGCGGCCTCCGCCGCGCCCCACGCCGACGAGACGTAGAGGTCTTCGGCCGTCATCCGCTCGTTGCGCGAGACGGTGACCTTGCGCAGCCAGGAGAAGAAGTCCCCCTCCTCGGGTTCGAGGAAGCCGCGCATCGCCGTCAGCTCTAGGTGCGTGTGGCAGTTGACGAAGCCCGGCGTGATGACCGCCTCGCCGAAGTCCTCGACCTCCGCGCCGGGGAAGCGGTCCTCGGCCGCGTCGCGCGCGCCCACGAACGCGACGCGCGCCCCCTCGACGGCGACCGCGCCCCACTCGAACGGCCCGGACGCGACGGGCAGCACCCACCGCGCGCAGTAGATTTTCGTCATCCAGCCTCCGCGCCCCGCCTCCGCAGGACGAACCACGTCAAGCCCGACGCGACGACCACGCCGCCCGCGCACGCGCCCACCGAACGGATGCCCGCGCGGTCGGCCGCCGCGCCCGACACGAGCATCGAGCCGACCATCGTCAGCGTCGTCAACGTCTCGTACGAGGCGAAGACGCGGCCGGCGAAGGCGTCCTCAGTCCGCCGCATCAGCAGCGTCTGCTGCGCCGTCCACCAGATGGCGAAGTTCACCTCGCGCGCGACGAGCACGGCCGCCGCGCCGAACAGGCTCGGCGTCAGGCTGAAGGCGAGCAGCCCGCACCCGTCGAGCACGAGCGAGCGACCCATGCGCGCGCCCAACCCCTCGACCGCCCCGCTGTTGAAGCGCCGCGCCAGAGGCGCGCCCAGCACGCCGCCCAAACCCATCGCCACGAACAGCACCGAGATGCCGAAGTCGGTCGGCCGCTCGGCCAGCGACGGCAGCGACGCCCCCCACCCGGCCGCCGCCTGCTCGCCCAGACGCGCCCCGAAGATGCTGTAGAGCGCCCGCGCCGCGCCGTTCCCGAGCCCCCACCCCGCCGCCACCACCAAGACGGCCCGCAGCACGCGGTCGCGCCCGACGTAGCGCAGCCCCTCCCGGAACTCCGCGAAGTATGCGGCGAGCGGCGAGCGCCCGCCCGCCAGAGTCGAAGCCGCAGCCGCAGCCGCACCAGAAGTCGAACCCGAGGCGGCCTCCTCGCCCCCGGCGCCCATCGCCCCCCGGCCGCCGCCCGCCGTCTTCCGAATCCTGCGAATCAGCGCGGCCGAGGCGAGGAAGGTGAGCGCGTTGAGGACGAAGACCGTGTCGCGGCCGAGCGCCGTGGCTATCACGCCGCCGAGCGCCGAGCCGACCGCGATGGTCGCGGCCGTCGTCGAGGCCGAGAGCGAGTTGGCCGCCAGCAACTCCTCCGTCCCGGCGACGAGGTTCGGCGTCGCCGCGCGCTTGGCCGCGTTGAAGAAGGCCGACACCGCGAACAGCGACGCGCCCACCACGTAGATGAGCGCGAGCGAGCCGGCGCGGTTCGCCAGCAGGAAGCCGAGCGCCAGCGCCGCGCGCGCCAAGTCGGCCGCGATCATCACGCGCCGCCGGCTGGCGCGGTCAACGACGACGCCGGCGACGGGGCCGAACAGGAAGAGCGGCAGGTGGCGCGCGAGGGCGTAGGCCGCCACCGCCAGACCGACGCTCTGCGCGCCGGCGAACTGGATGACGAGCGCCAGCACGGCGATGTTGTTCAGCCAGTCGCCCACCTCCGAGACGACCTGCCCCGCCCACAGCCTTCGGAAGTCGGCGTTGCCGGCCAGCAGCGCGCGGTAGGTCACGGCGCGCCGCCCGCCTTCAGCCTGCGGTAGCGTTCGAGGATGTTGGTGACGTAGGCGCGGGTCGTGGGGAAGTCTATGCGCGCGACGAACTCGTCGGCGGTGAGCGGGCGCGCGCCGGGCGCGACGCGGTTCCACTCGGCGGCGCGCGACGGGCCGGCGTTGTAGGCGGCGACCACGCGCGGCTCGGCGCCGGGCGTGTCCTGGTAGTTCTTCCAAATCTTTTCGAGGTACCAGCAGCCGACCTGGATGTTGCGCTCGGGGTCGGCGAGCGCGGCCTCGGGGTCGCGCCGCATCTGCTCGGCCAGCTCGCGCATCCCCGTCTCGGCCGCCCACTCGCGCCCGACCGTCGGCGTCACCTGCATCAGCCCGACCTCGCCCGCCTCGCCCTTCATCCACGGGCGGAAGTACGTCTCCTCGTGGATGATGCTCCACACGAGGTCGGGGTCGAGGCGGTAGACGGCGGCCTGCCGCGCGATGAGCGCGTCGAAGCGGTGAACCCAGTAGCGGTTGAAGAGGTAGGCGCCGGCGGCGCAGACGGCTGCGAGGACGAGGGCGGCGAAGGCGAGACGGCGGAGGGCGCGCATCGGGGTCAAGGCTGTCGGCGCCGACGGCGCCGGCGGCGTCTCAGTTCCTTCTCCGCAGGTGCGACCAGAGCGAGGCGCGGGTGGCGGAGGCGTCGCGCCCCTCGTAGCGCGAGAGCAGCGCGCGGCGGTCGAGGACGTGCCCCTGGAGCCAGACCTCGGCGGAGAAGCTCGCGCCGACGGCGAGCGGCTCGCCGCGCAGCGCGCGGCCGTTGACGAGCACTTCGAGCCTGAGGCGGCCGAGGTCAACGTAGACCCAGTAGATTTCGGCGCCCGAGAGCGGGTTGCGCAGCGGCTTGAAGGAGATGACGCGCCCCGAGAGCGACCAGTCGTTCTCGTGCGCGGCGCGCGAGGGCGCGGCCTCTTCGAGCGGCTGCCAGCGCGTCTCGGCCGGCCCCGAGGAGACGCGCGCGCGGTAGGCCAGCCCGCACAGCCCGACGTGCAGCTCCTGCGCGCGGAAGCCGTCGGGGCCGACCTCGGTCAGGTTCTGCAGCTCGAAGAGGACTTCCGTCTCGTGGCCGTCGTAGTAGCCGTGGACGATGGCCTCGCCGTCCTCGTCGTACTCGGTCAAGGCCCACGGGCTGATGCGCTGCGCGTAGCGCGCGCGGAAGCCGGGGCGGCAGTCGGCGTAGAAGATTTCGCCCGTGCCCGACTCGTAGAGCACCGTCCAGACTTCCAGCCCCTCGCCGAGCTTCCAGCAGCGGCCGTGGAGCACGGCCCCGCGCCGGCAGAGCTGGGTCGGCTCGCCCTGGTCGCCCGCGCGCTCCGCGAGGTGGTTGAAGTCCTTCTCGCTCGGCAGCTCGAGCCCTATGGCCTCAAACGTCTCTTCCATCGCTTCTACAATTCCGGGGTCGGGGTTTGCGCGGCCCGGGCCGGGCGTGACGAGGGTCGCGCCGCGACGGGGCCGGGCCCCGGGCTCATCTCGACGCCCTCTTCTTCGGCGCGGGCTTCGCGTCGGGCTCGCCGGCGCGCGGGGCGCGGCTGCGGAAGCCGCGGATGTTGCGGACGGGGCCGTGGCGCGGCGTCGCGCCGGAGCGCACCATCTCGGCGAACAGCTCGATGTCGTAGTCGGCCTCGCGCGACATCTCCTCGCGGATGGCGTGCAGCTCTTCGAGGAATCTCGGCTTGCGGTACATGATGGTAAATAGTTAGTGGCGGACAGTAAATGGCGGACGGGGCGCCGGCGCGCCCGGCGCCCACGGATTACTATTCACCATTCACCCCTTCTCTGTCATCTCCGAAACGAGGAACTCGGGCGTCACGATCTGCGGGACGAAGAAGCCGGCCGCCGTGTTGAAGAGCCGGATGCGCGCCTGGCGCCGCACGTTCGCGAGGTGGCCGAAGTTCCACGTCACAAGGTAGTCAATCTTGTGGAACGAGGCAAGCGCGACGTGGACGGCGTCGCCGATGTACTTGCGGTGGAAGATGCCGCGCGTGACGTAGCCCTCGGCGAGGATGGCGACCTCGTCCGTCAGCTCGACCTGCTCCAGCGGCGAGACGAGCTTCAGGTAGCCCGTCCGGTGCGGCTCCGGCACGCGCTCCAGCTCCCTGACGACGAGCGGCGAGACGACGGGGCGGTACTCGCCCATCTCGTGCTCCCACCACCGGATGGTCAGGTCGCGCCGGAACGGCTCGCCGTTGTCGAGGTAGGCGCCGACGACCGAAGTCTCGAGGTAGATGCTCTGCTTCATGACTGCCCCGTCACGACCTGCGTCTTGCCGCGCGTGTCGCCGGGCACGTCCCGGCCGTGCGGCTCGAAGCGGATGACGCCGCGCGTGAAGTCGAAAGTCACGCGGTAGCGGCTCAGGACGTTGCCGCCGATGATGCCCGTCTGCTCGAACCCGGCCGTCTCGTTGATGGGGTCCATGTCGAGCACGGCGGCGTAGACGTTCTTCCAGGAGTAGGCGCCCAGCTCGACGCGCGGCAGCAGCAGCGTCGGGATGTTCTCGGCGAGCCCGGCCGCGCCGTAGACGCGGATGAGCCCGCCCTGCGCGTAGCGGTCGAGCCCGGCGCGCGCGGCGAGCGCCTGCGAGACGACCGAGATGGAGGCGCCCGTGTCGAGGATGAAGTTGACCGGCTTGTCGAGGCCGTCGAAGCTGACCTCGCCGCTCCAGAAGCCGCTCGAAGTCGTGCGCATCTGCGCCTCGAAGCCCGCGGGCGTGGTCGCCTCGGCGGCCGCGCGCCGCGCGCCCTCTTCGCGCAGCAGCGAGAGCGTGCGCGCGCCGTAGTCCACGACCGTCATGTACTTGCCGAGCACCGAGAGCCCGACGTAGCCGTCCACCGGCTCCTGGTCGTTGAAGAACTCGCGGATGTAGACGGGCACGCGCTCGACCTTCGCCTCGCCGACGTGGAGCGACTGCAAAAAGCCGTAGACGATCTCGAAGCGCCCCTCGCCGCCGACGGCGCGCGCCATGCCGCCGCGCGCGACCGGCTTGAGGCCCAGGCGCGCGGCCGCCCTGTTCGAGATGACGCACATCCCCGCGCCCGTGTCCACGACGAAGCGCAGCTCCTCCTTCGAGCCGTTGACGCGCACGCGCACGACCGGGCGGCTGCTGACCAGCTCGAAGGGGAGCGTGACCGCGCCGGGGCCCTCGACGCCGAGGAGCCCGCGCTGCGAGCCGAGGTAGCGCAGGAAGTCAACGAGGCCGCGGATGCGCGCGCGGCGGTCGGCGTCGGTGCGCGGCGCGATGCGCAGGAACATCTCGTAGGCGTTGGCCGCCTCGGAGTAGCGCTCGGAGCGCGCGGCGACCTGCCCGAGGTTGTAGATGTAGTCGGGCTCGGCCGGGTCAATGAAGGCGGCGCGCCGCAGCCCCGCGAGGCTCTGCGCGAGGCGCCCCTCGTAGAAGTCCACCATCGCCAGCCCGGCGACGGCCAGCGCCTCGTCGTCCTTGAAGCTGAGGGCCGTGCGGAACTCCTCGACCGAGAGGCGGAAGTCGCCCGAGGCGAGCAGCGCCGAGCCGAGCAGCGCGTGGGCGCGCGCCGACTCGGGCTCGCGCGCGACGACGCGCGCCGCGTGGTCGTAGGCCTCGACGTTGCGGCGCTGCTTGAGCAGCGCGCGGCTGAGGCCCAGCCGCGCCGCCGTGTCCCGCGGGTCTTTGGCGAGGAGGTCGCGGTAGGACTTCTCGGCCTCCGCGTAGTCGCCGTCGCGCGTGGCGCGCTCGGCGCGCGCCAGCGTCTTGGCGTTCGACGCCGCGGACGCCGCCGGCGCCGGCGCGGCCGCGAGCGCCGCCGAGAAAGCCACGGCCGCCAGCACGCCGGCCGCCTTGCGGGACAGTCTTCTCATCGCTTCCTCCATGTGAAGCCGCCGGCCCTCGGCCGCCGGCCGCCGGCTCTCGTCCTTCGGGGCCGGCCGGGGCTCAAAAGCCGACGGCCGACGGCCGCCGCGTCACTTCAGAATCTCCCCGGTCTTCATTGACCAGAGCACGAGGTCGAGTTCGTCGAAGTCTATGCGGACGTCGCGGGCGAAGTCGCGCAGGCGCTCTTCGGCGGCGAGGTAGCGGGCGCGGGTCGCGGGCGGCTGCGGCGAGTCGAGGACGCCGACCTCGGCCAGGCAGCGCAGGATGTGCTTGTCGAGGATGGCGTAGCCGCGCAGGCCGACGTTGCGCAGGAAGTGGCTCGACTCCTTGTAGCCGAGCCCCTTGACGCCGCGGCTGCGGGCCAGCCAGTCGCGCCGCTCCAGGGGGTCCGCGAAGCCCTCCAGCCGCTCGCGCAGGCGCATCCCGCAGTCATCACCCAGGTACTCGCGCGTGACGACGATGTAGCCCGAGCGCGAGTTCGGGTAGCGGTGGCGGCCCGCGAGCGCCGACGCCAGCTCGCTCTGCGTCCCGCGCCCGAGCAGGTGGCGGACGGCCTCGACCGACCCGAGACCCATCCGCGCCGACGCGCCCGCGGTGAAGATGCAGAAGACCATCTCCTCCCACAGCCGCTCGTCGGTGGCCGTGCGCCAGACCTGCTCGAACTCGTCGAGGCGCGCGCGTATCTCGCCGCGGCGCGCGCGGTGCGCGTCGCGTATCTTCTCGACGGTGACGGGCTCTCTGTCTCGTCGCACTCTGTTCGACAAATTCAAAGGCGAGGCTCTCTGGACGTTGCCGAAATTCTAGGGTCGCGCTTTCGGCCTTGTCAAAAGGAGGTTCCGTGTTTTCGGTCTTCGTTTTTGTTAGCCCGCCCGCGGGCGGCGTCCTTCGGGGCCGCGACGCGCGCGCCGGGCGCCGCGGCGACCCCGAAGGCTCTCGACCCAAAACTTAAGACTCGGGGCTGGCGAACGCCTTCGGGAACGGCGGTTGCATTGCGCCTGTAACGGACGCGGGGCGGTGCATGCATCGCGTACGATGTCATCAGGCATCAAAGCGTTTGCCCTCCCCGAGGCTCTTCCCGCGAAAAATCAACGCGTGCGGCCGGGCGGTTCGGCTGTGCTATCATGACGCCCCTTTCGCGCCGCCGGCGGGCGGCAAGGAGTAAAGCGGGTTGAAGACACTACGTTTCCTACTGGCTCTCGTCATCGTGCTCGGGCCCGCGGCCGCGGGCGCGCGCGCGCAGGTGTCCCCGGCACCGGGCTCGGCGCAGCCGCCCGGCGCGCCGCCGACGAGCCGTTCGCCGCTGCCCGCGGGCGCGGGCGAGGACGTGCTCCCCGCCGTCGTCGAGGAGCAGCGGCCGGCCTTCATCCACCAGGGCGTGCTCGTCGAGCGGCTCACGGGCGAGATCGTGCGCGAGGAGGCGGCCGACCAGGCTTATAACCCCGCGTCGGCCGTCAAGCTCGTCACCGCGCTGGCGGCGCTGCGCGCCTTCGGCGCCAGGCACCGCTTCGCGACGACCATCTGGATTACGGGCTCGTTCGACAAGGCTTCGGGCGTGGTCACGGGCGACCTCGTCGTCTCGGGCCGCGACCCCTCGTTCCACGACGAGCACGCCGTCGCGGTCGCGCGCGAGTTGAACCAGCTCGGCGTCAAGACCGTCACGGGCGACCTCGTCGTCGCCCCGCGCTTCACGATGAACTTCAGCCCGTCGTCGCAGCGCTCGGGCGAGCGCCTCTACGACACGCTCGACGCCGGGCGCCGCCCCGCGGCGGCGACTCGCGCCTGGTACGACTCGCGCGTGGCGCTGCGCGACGCCGAGGCGCTCAAGACGACGCCGAGCGTCGCCGTGATGGGCGCCGTCTACGTCGGGTCGGCGCCGAAGGCCGCGCGCGCCGTCTCGACGCACTACTCGCCGCCGCTCGCGGACGTGCTCAAGGTGCTGCTCTGCTACTCGAACAACTTCATGGCCGAGCGGCTGGGCGACCAGCTCGGCGGGCCTTCGGGGCTGATGCGGATGCTCTCGAACGACCTGGGGCTGAGGGCGGGCGAGTTCCGGCTGGCCTCGGCCAGCGGCCTCGGCGTCAACCGGATGACGCCGCGCCAGATGATGAAGGTCTACCGCGCGCTGCTCGACGAGTTGCACGAGCACGGGCTGAAGGCCGCCGACATCCTGCCCGTCGCCGGCGTAGACCCCGGCACGCTCCAGAGGCGTTACGCCAACAGCCTCGGCCGCGGCAGCGTCATCGCCAAGACGGGGACGCTCCCGCGCACGGACGGGGGCGTGAGCGCGCTCGTCGGCCAGATGCGCACGCGCGACGGCTCGACGCTGCTCTTCGTCATCTTCGACCAGCGCGGCAGCGTCGTCCGCTTCCGGCAGTGGCAGGATACGCTCGTCGCCGAGGTGCAGAACCAGCGCGGCGGCCCCGCGCCCTTCACCTACACGCCGCAGACGATGGCGATTCGCCTCTCCTCCTCCGAGTTCGACAGCGCCCGCTCCTCCGCCCTCGACGAGTACGAGCCGGTGACGCCGAATCAGTAGTCGGCAGCCCGTAGTCCGTAGAAAACTGAAGGCGGCGCGTCCGAGTCGAACCGGACGCGCCGCCTTCGCATCTTCCGCCGTCCGCAGACCTCCGCCTACTTCCGACTTCCCCTTTACGACTTCCCTTGAGGTAACGCGCCCCGGCGGCTCGGCGACCGCCGGGGCGCTCCTCGCCCGCGCGCGCGATGTGCGGACCGCGCGCGCAGGGCGATTCTCGCGGAGGGTCGTCGCGACCGGCCGGGAGCCTGAATGACGTGCGCCGCACCGCGCCCGCCGTGTCGCCGCCGCGAAGGCGGCGCGCGCGCGGCGGGCACGACGAAGCCCCTCGCTGAACTCCGTCGTGCGCCGCCGGCGCGCGCCGCCCCTGCAAAGAGCAATTCACAAGCCGCCGCGCCGCGCGCCGCGCGCCGGCGACGATAACCCTTTGTGTCCTTCGTGACTTGCGACGCGCGCCGTCGAGCGCCGTCGAGCGCCGCCGGGCCGGCCGCGGGGCGCGCGCCTGTTTCTGTCGGTAACAAAGTGTGTAACGGAGGTGCGTGGCCGGCGCGCGCGCGGGGGCTTCGAGCCGCCGCTTCCTGAAACGGCCGCCCGCGGCTTCCGCAAAATTTCGGCGCGCGCGCGGCCGCGGCCGAGACTGTGAAGCCGGCTTCTCAACTCGTCACATAAGGTGACGGGCGCCCGCCCGCGGGCGCGGAGGGTTGCGCGCCGCGCCCGCGGTCTTTTCCACGAAAACACGGGCATTCCCTCCGGCCGGCGGCCGTGGCGCCGACGTTGCCATGTAGGGGACGCGGGCGGCGCCCGAATTTCTCGGGGCCGGCGCGACAGTCGGAGGATGCCAGAGATGGGTTTGCGTGTGAGTTCCAGATTGAGGGGCGGCGAGGCCGGCTTCACGATGACGCAGATGGTCGTCGCGCTGGCCGTCATCGCCGTCGTGACCAGCTTCGCCGTCGTGAACGTTACGGTGGCGCGCGACCAGATGAAGCTGACCAACGCGGCGCGCGAGTTCGCCGGCTACATGGAGAAGGCGCGGCTCGACTCGGTCAGGCGCCACGGCTCCGAGGGCGGCGGCGACACCGTCGTCACGCTCAACTCGACCTCGCAGTACAAGGCGTTCCTCGACCACAACTACGACGGGACGCCGACCGACCAGACCTACACGCTGCCCGACGGCGTGACCGTGAGCAGCGTGGTCGTGACGACCTCGGCCGGCGTGGCGTCCACCTCGACGCCCAGCACGGCCAGCCCCGTCACCATCACCTTCGACTGGCGCGGCCGCACCTCGAACTCGAACGCCTACCGCATCAGCTTCACCAACGCCCGCGGGCACCAGGCCGTCGTCGGCGTCACCGCCGCGGGCGAAGTCTCGCTCGACCGCAAGGCCATCACGCTGACCGCCGGCATGTACAACCCCCAGTCCGGCGACACCACCACGATAGGCCCCGGCGGCTCGACCTCCACGACGACGACCGGCACGGCCGGCACAACCACCGGCACGACCACCGGCACGACCGGCACGACCACGGGGACGACAACCGGCACGACGACGGGAACGACCGGCACGACTACGGGAACGACTACTGGAACGACCACCGGGACGACGGGCACGACCACGGGGACGACGACCGGCACGACGACGGGGACGACTACGGGGACGACCGGCACGACCACCGGCACGACCGGCACGACCGGGACGACCGGCACGACGACGGGGACGACTACGGGGACGACCGGCACGACCACCGGCAGTTCCGCGCAGCAGTGCACCATGAGCCTGTCGCCGTCCAGCGCCGAGAGTTCGCCCATCGGCATCCGCAACACCGGCGGGCAGAGCGGCCGCAGCACCGTCATCACGGTCACGCTGACCAACGCGCCCGCCAACGCCGCCGTCAGCGCCGCCGAGGAGGTGGTCGGCAACACACACGTGACGGTCGCGGTGTCGGGCACGGCCATCACCATCACCTCGCAGGCCGGCTCGGGCAACCGCGGCAAGTACAAGATAAAGGTGACGCCGCCGTCCGGGTGCGGCTCGGCGCAGTACGTCTGGGTTGACGTCACCAACTGAGGGGGAGACGACCGATGCGCACACACAACTCCCGCAGGCGCGCCGACGGCGCGGCCGCGCGCCCGGCCGGCGGCTTCACCATCCTCGAGACGGTCATCGCGCTCTTCGTGGCGATGGTCGTGGGCTTCGGCGCCATCTCGCTCTTCATCTTCTCGGCCAACTTCAACGCCGGGGCGGCCGACCGCGCGCGCGCGCTGGCCCTCGCCCAGGAGACGATAGAAGGCTACCGCGCCAAGGCTTACGCGGCCCTCGACATCACCGACGTCACGACCGCGGTCAACGTCGGCAGCACGACCGCCGGCGAGTCCGACCGCCGCACCTTCAACGTCACGAAGAAGGTCGAGTACGACACGGCCGTCTCCAACAACAAGCAGAAGAAGATCACCGTCACGGTCACACCCGTGGCGAACGGGCGCTGGACGGGCGGGGGCGTGACGCTGGTCATGCTGCGCGCCTCCGACGTCGCCGGCGGCCTCTGAAGACGGCGCGGCGGCCGGGAGCGATAAGGGATGTGTAAACGAACCGACAGGCGGGCGCGCGGCGGCGGCGAGGCCGGCTTCTCTCTCATCGAGCTGATGGTCGCGCTCGGCGTGACGCTCGTCATCATGGTCGTGGCCAGCCAACTGCTCGCCATGTCCATGGCGGTGCGCTCGCGCGAGAACCAGCGCGCCGAGGCGGTCGCCGACGCCCAGCGCGCGCTCCAGGCCATGACGCGCGAAATCTCCAACGCCGGCCTCGGGATGTCGAACAACGGGCTGGTGGACGAAGACAGCGACGACCTCTCCATCCGCGTCCGCTCGAACCTCAACGCCTTCTGCGCCGCCGGCGTCGCCTGCGACTCGGACACCGGCGACGCGGGCGAGGACGTCATCTTCGCCGTCATCAACAACACGACCGGCGGCGGCGGCGACAACCAGCGCCTCATCACGCGGCAGGACAAGAACTCCTCGGACGCCATCTCGCCGCTCGCCAACCGCGTTGACGGCCTCGAGTTCCAGTACTACACGTCGGGCGGGGCGGAGACGGCCACGGCGTCGCTGGCGCAGAAGGTCAAGATCACCGTCACCGTCACGCTGCCGGCCGTGGGCTCGCCGAAGACGGCCGGCTACCAGCCGGCCTCGCAGGTGCAGCTCACCTCTGAGGCCGTGCTGCGCAACCTCCTGCTCTCGCTGTGAAGACCGAACTGTGAAGACCGAACTGTGAAGACGGAATTGTGAAGGGCGCGGCGGCCGGAGGTCGCGCGCGCCGCGGGGTCGAACGAAGATGAGAAGCAAGCCCACAGAAATCTCAGTCCGCCGCCCGGGCGAGCGCGGCGCGGCGCTCGTCACGTCGCTGCTGGTGGCGATGCTGCTGCTGGCCGCGGGCGGCGCGCTCGTCGCCACGGCCGGCATGAGCGCCTCGAACGCCGTGGACGCCACGGCCGAGGCGCAGGCCTACTACGCCGCCGACTCCGGCCTCCAGGCCGCGCTGACGGTCGTCCGCCGCAACCGCGCCGCGAGCAGCGGCCTGACGGCGAACTTCCACAACCTGGCCTGCGGCTCGGCCGCGGCCTGCGCCAACGACGGCGACAGCCTCTCGGCGTGGCTGCCCTACGCGTCGAACGGCTGGGTGACGCTCTCGACCTCGCCCGCCCTCGCCTACAAGGTGACGGTCAGCGACCCGGGCAAGACCGCCGCCGCGACGCTCGCGGCCGACTACACGCCGCGCTACCTCCTCGTCCGCTCGGTCGGGCGCGGGCCGAAGGGCGCGACCAAGGTGCTGGAGATGATGGTGGACGACTTCCCGTTCGACTTCACGGCGCGCGCGGCGGTCGCCATCCGCAGCCACGACACCGACACGACCGGCATGGCCGCCTTCACGCTCGGCTCCAGCAACCCGCACGAGTGGACCGGCAACGACCTCGCCGGGCTGACGTCGCCGCTCCCCGCCTTCGTCGTCACCAACACGCGGGACTACGACGCGGGCGACGGCTTCGGCTCGTCCACCTCGCAGGGCATGGGCGAGGCCGCGGTCGGGAGCGACAACAGCAACATCTTCGGCCAGAAGCTCCTGGAGAAGCTCAACCCGTCGGCGCTGGAGGCGTGGCTTCAGGACGCCGACCAGGCCCGCGCCTTCATCACCTCGATGCGGGCCAAGGCGTCTCAACTGGGGCGCCTGAACCCGTCCAGCTACGGGACGGACGCGAACCCGCAGTTCAGCTTCGTGGACGGCGACGTTAACTTAAACGGGGGGACCGACGGCTCGGGGCTGCTGATCACGACCGGCACCTTCACGCAGGGCGGCAGCTCGAAATTCCACGGCATCATCCTCGCCCTCGGCGACGGCGTCGTCGCCCGCAACGGCAACCCCGACGCCATCGGCGCCGTCGTCGTGGCGAACTTCCAGCACAACTTCAACGAGACGACGCAGTCCTACACCGGCACGGGCGGGTTCGGCTCGCCCGCCATCACGACCGCGGGCGGCGGCAACTCGCTCGTCGGCTACCACTCCGAGTGGGTCAGGAAGGCGATGGACACGCTCGGCTCCCGCACCCTCGGCGTGGTCGAGAAGTAAGGGCGGGCGCAGGCGGCGGCCACGAAGGGCGCGGTTCCCCGCTCGGGGGGCCGCGCCCTTCGCCTTTTCCGCGGGGCGTGCCTTGACACCCTTTCGCCCGCGTCGTTACCATCCGCCACAAACGAAGTGATAAGCGATGAGTGAAGAGTGATAAGCGAGAACGGCGGGCCCGGGTTTTTTCTTATCACTCGTCGCCCGACGCTTATCACTTAACTTTTATGCCTGACGTTCTGCTCGTCGAAGACAAGGAGAGTTTGCGGCGCGTGCTGCGCCTGACGCTGGAGAGCGCCGGCTACTCGGTCGCCGAGGCCGAGGACGCGCGCGCCGCGGCGCAGGCGCTCGCCCGCGAGCCGTTCCGCCTCGTCCTCACGGACCTGCGGATGCCGCACGGCTCGGGGATAGACGTGCTGCGCGCCTCGAAGGCGGCCGCCGCCGAAACGCCCGTCGTCCTGATGACCGCCTACGGCTCGGTGGACGAGGCCGTGCAGGCGATGAAGGAGGGCGCGCACGACTTCCTCCAGAAGCCCGTGGACTCGAACCACCTCCTGCTGCTCGTCGGGCGCGCGCTCGAACACACGCGGCTGCGCACGGAGAACGTGCTGCTGCGCGAGGAGTGGTCGCGGCGCTACGGCTTCCCGCGCATCGTCGGCGAGTCGGAGGCCATCCGCCGCGCCGTCGCCGAGACGCAGCGCGTCGCGCAGACCGACACGACCGTCCTGCTGCTCGGCGAGTCGGGCACGGGCAAGGAGCTTTTCGCGCGCGCCGTCCACCACCTCAGCCCGCGGCGCGACCGCGCCTTCGTCGCCATCAACTGCGCCGCCATCCCCGAGACGCTCATTGAGTCGGAGCTGTTCGGGCACGAGCGCGGCGCCTTCACCGGCGCGACCGAGCGGCGCCCCGGCAAGTTCGAGCTGGCCTCGGGCGGCACCATCTTCCTCGACGAGATAGGCGAGCTGCACGTCGGCGCGCAGGGCAAGCTGCTGCGCGCCATCGAGGAGAAGGTCGTTGACCGCATCGGCGGCCGCGCGCCCGTCCCCGTGGACGTGCGCGTCGTCGCCGCCACCAACCGCGACCTGCAAGCGGCCTCCGACGCGGGCGAGTTCCGACGCGACCTCTACTTCCGCCTCGCGGTCTTCCCCGTCCGCGTGCCCCCCCTGCGCGAGCGCGGCGACGACGTCGAACTGCTCGCGCGACACTTCGCCGCGAAGCTCGGCCGCGAGCTGCGCAAGCGCGAGGCGGCGCTCTCGGACGAGGCGCTGCGGGCGCTGCGCTCGCACGCGTGGCCCGGCAACGTCCGCGAGCTTGAGAACGCCATCGAGCGCGCCTGCATCCTCGCCGACACCGCGACGCTGACGCCCGCGGACCTCGGCCTGACGGCCGGCGGCGCGGCGCGCCCTGCCGACGCCACTGAAGACCCGGCCGCCGGCTTCGACCTCTCGGGGACGCTCGCCGAGGCGGCCGAGCGCGCCGCACGCGCCGTCGAGCGCCGCAAGATAGCCGACTCGCTCCGCGCGCACGACGGCAACAAGACGCGCGCGGCCGAGGAGCTGGCCGTCAGCTACAAGACGCTCCTGACGAAGATAAAAGAGTACGGCCTCTAAAAAGTTTGGAAACAGAAAAGACGGAAACAGAAAAGACGGGGCGGGACGGGCGCGGCGGCGGCGGGGCCGACCTGGCGGCGGGCGAGCGCGAGTCGCCCGTCGGCGCGGTGACGGCCGAGTTCCCCGGCGTCGAGCCGGCCGGGCGGAAGCCGCCGGG
>DASVUF010000148.1:0-6172 GCA_036387195.1 Pyrinomonadaceae bacterium
CCCCGCCCCCGCGCCGTTAACGGTTCTTAGAGGCTTTAGCCGACTTCGATACAGTTCTTGGAGGCTTTAGCCGACTTCGATGAGGCGGGGGCCGCGTTCGACGACGCGGCCGATGACGGCGGCGTCGGGGTAGCGTAGGCGCAGCGCCGCGAGCAGTTCTCCGGCGCGTTCGTGCGCGACGGAGATGAGCAGGCCGCCCGCCGTCTGCGGGTCGAAGAGGAGCGAGGCCAGCGCGGGGCTGACCGATTCCGAGAGCGCGACGTCTTCGCCGACGTAGCGGCGGTTCGACTTGTCGCCGCTCGTCAGCAGGCCGGCGGCGGCCAGTTCGAGCGCGCCGGGGATGAGGGGCACGCCGGCCGAGTCTATCTCGAAGCTGACGCGGCTGGCGCGCGCCATCTCCCACGCGTGGCCGAGCAGCGCGAAGCCGGTCACGTCGGTCGCCGCCGAGGCGCCCGCCTCCGTCATCAGCCGCGCCGCCTCGCGCCCCGAGAGCAGCATCGTCTCCAGAGAGGCGCGCGTGACCTCGGCCGAAGCCTTGCCGAACTTGATGCCGGTCGAGACGACGCCGGTGCCGACGGGCTTCGTCAGCAGCAGCGAGTCGCCGGCGCGCGCGCCGCGGTTGGTGACGACGCGCGCCGGGTCAATCGTCCCCGTCACGGCGTAGCCGAACATTATCTGCTGGTTGTCCACGCTGTGGCCGCCGACGAGCGCCACGCCGTTCTCGGTCAGGACTTGCAGCCCGCCGCGCATGATCTCGCCGAGGACGTCGAAGTCAACGCCCTTCTTCGGGAAGCAGGTGACGGCGAGCGCGGTGACGGGCGTGCCGCCCATGGCCCAGACGTCGTTGATGGAGTTGAGCGCGGCGATGCGGCCGTAGTCGAACGGGTCGTCAACGATGGGCGTGAAGAAGTCCACGGTCTGGACGAGCGCGAGGCTGTCCGAGAGACGGTAAACCCCCGCGTCGTCGGCCGTCTCGATGCCGACAATCAGGTTGGGGTCGCTTGGAATGTTCAGGCCGCCCAGAACCTGGGCGAGTTCGCTCGGCGCGAGTTTAGACGCTCAACCGGCGCACGAGACCATCTCCGTCAGGCGCATCGCTCCTCCTCATCCGAGGGACGAAGGGGACGCCGTCCGGCCGCCCCTTCATCCTTCACCTTTCATCCTTCCGCCGTGCTTTTCATCGTACCACGAAGCGCGCGGGCGGGACGACGGCGCGCGCCTCGGGGTTGTAGTAGTCGTAGAGCTGCGAGGGCGCGGTCAGCGCGTTGAGTTGGTAGCGCGGGCGGAACTTGAACTTGAAGCGCGCGCCGCCCGAGGGCGGCCAGAGGTAGGCGACGAGCCGGTCGGGCAGCACGTCGTAGCGGCTCAGCGCCCAGCCCGACTCCTGCATCGCGCGCGCGAGCGAGCCGCGGTCAACGTCCGCGCCGGGCGGCAGTCCGACCTCGGCCAGCAGCATCCCGCCGCCGCGCGCGTCCCCGCGCGACGCCTCGACGCTGCACGTCACCTCCTCGCTCACGCCCGGGTTCGCGCGGTCGTAGGCGACCGAGAGGCGGAGCGCGCCCGCGCCCCCCGCGGCGCGCGCAGGCCGCGCGGGCCAGGGCGTGTAGAAGCTCGTGACGAGCTGCGCCTGCGCGCGCCGTGCTCCGGCCGGGCGTCGTATCTCGACGCGGTTGTCGCCCGCGCCGAGGAAGGGCGTCAGGTCGAGCGCGAGCGGCCCCGTGAGTCTGTCGGCGGGCGGGAGCGAGAGCCGGCCCGCGGGGCGCCCGTTGACGAAGACTTCGGCGATGTCCGCGGCGTCCGCGCCCTGCCGGCGCGCGGCGGCGTCGCCGCCGCCGGCGGCGACGGTCGAGAGCAGCGCGTCGAAGACGTTGACGGTGGCCTGCGTCGAATACCAGACGCCGTAGCGGTCTTTGGCGCGCAGCAGGAAGACGAGGCCGCGGTCAATCAACCGCGAAACGCGGATTTCCGACTGCGGGTCGGCGTAAGGGTCGGCGGCGGCGCGGCCCTCGTACGACGTCAGCCGGCAGTCCGCGCCGTTCAGTCCGCAATACCTGTTGAGCGCGGCGACGGCGAGCGCGGTGGTCTCGACGCGGCCGGCGAGCCCCCAGCCGTGGAAGGGCGTCTCGCCTTCGAGTTCCCAGAAGGAGCCCGCGCCCTCGGAGCGCGCCAGCGCGCGCAGGCGCGACACGGCGCGCGCCGCGCCTTCGGCCTCGCCCGCCTCGACCGCGGCCAGCGCGTAGGAGGCGACCAGGTAAGCCTCGTCCGACCTCTCCGCGAGCGGCGCGAGGTAGCGCAGCGCGCGCTGTAGAGGCGCAGCCTGCGCTCGCGGCGCGGCCTGCGCGCCGGGCTTGTCACGCGCGTCGGGACTTGGCTGCGCGTCGGGCTTGTCACGCGCGTCCGTCGCGGCCTGCGCGCCCGTCGCGGGTTGCGGCGACGACTTGAGCGAGGCGGCGAGGACGCGCGCGATGAAGGCGGTCGTGAGCGCCGCCCGCGCCCCGTCGTCCGCACGGCCCACGCGCGTCGCGGGCCAGCTCCCGTCCTCGCGCTGTTGGCGCAGCAGCCAGTCGCGCGTCTCGGCGACGACGCCCGCGTCAACCTCAATGACGCGGCTCGCGTCCGTCAGGAAGCGCAGCGCGTAGGCCGTCAGCGCGAGGTCGGGCTCGCCGCGTCCCCAGTAGGTGAAGCCGCCGCCCTCCGCGCGGTAGCCGAGCAGGCGCTCATAGCCGAGCCGCGCGTAGCCGCGCGCGCGCGCGACGAGCGGCGGCTCCGCGCCCGCCGTCTTCGCGTGATGCAGCAGCACGAGCACGCTCGGGTAGGTCGAAGAGATGGTCTGCTCGCCGCAGCCGTGCGGCCGCCGCATGATGGCCTCGACGCCTTCGAGCAGGTGCGCCGAGAGGTTCGGGTAGAGCTTCAGCTCGCCGCCGACCGAGTCGCGCACGGCGTCCGCCGGCACGCGCGCGACGAGCGCGGCCGACTCGGCGAAGACGGCCGAGTCCGTGTGCGTGCGCTCCTCGCCGTCCGGGTGGACGGTGACGGGCTTCTCGACCGCGTCGCTCGCGTCCGCGCCGTAGGCGGCCACGCGCTGCCGGCCGTCCCTGACGGAGGCGACGGCGCGGAAGTCGAAGGCGGGGCGCGCCGCGTCGCCGGCCGCCACCTCCTCACGCCGCCGCGCGGGGCCGCCGAGCGCGAACCACGCCTCGGGCTTCATCTCGACCTCCACGCCCTGCGCGCTCCCGAGGTAGTTGCGCAGCACGACGGGCAGGGAAATCTCGTCGCCCTCGGTGAGCACGCGCGGCGGGTCGTGCTCGATGAAGAAGGGTTGGAAGGCGATGAACTCCTGCTCGAACGCGCCGAGCCGGCCGTCCTCGGTCGAGGCGATGACGGACATCTTCCAGGTCGTGATGTTGTCGGCCAGCTTGAACTTCATGCTCGCCGAGCCGTCGCTCCCGGTCACAAGCTCCGGGCTCCAGACCAGCGTCTCGGGGAAGAACTCGCGCAGCCGCGGCGTCGAGAGCCGGGCGTCGGGCGGGCGCCCGGCCGCGCGCGAGGTCTTCGCGTCGAGCGGCGTGAGTTCGCCGCCCGTCACCTGGACCGTCTCCGTGATGGCGCCGATGTCGAGCCGCGCGTCAACCCTCGTCAGCGCCCCCGAGCGCACCCAGACGCGCGGGGCCACGTACCGTCGGAAGCCGGGCGAGTCGGCCGTGACCGTGTAGGGCCCCGAAGGCAGTCCGCGCAGGAGGTAGACGCCCTCGTCGTCGGTCACGGCCTCGAATTCGAGGCGGAAGACGTCGTGCGTCGCCTTGACCGACACGCCGGGGACGACCGCGCCGTTCGGGTCGGTGAGCCTCCCCGAGATGGCGCCCGCGCCGCCCGCGGAGGCGCGAGACGCTTTGGCCGCGCCCGCCCCGGCCGCCGCGCGCCACGACGTGAAGTCCGCGACGGCGAAGTCGTCGGCCGTGCCCGCGCGCTCGTCCGCGCCGCCGCTGTAGACGACGAGCGTCAACTCCTCGCCGTCGTGGAAGAAGTGCGTGCGGTAGGGCCGCCCCCAGGGGTCGCGCAGCGCCGCGAAGTCCATGCCGTCCTCGGCGAGCGCGCGGACTAAAGCCGCTTCGTCCGCGGGCGGAGCCTCCGTCTTCGCGAAGCGCGCCGCGAGCGCCGCGCGGAGCGGCCCCAGCCGCGCGGCGATGAGGTCGGCGAAGACCTCCCTCTGGTCGCGCGCGAACTCGGCGCCGACGGCGACCGCCTGCCCTTCGTCGTAGCGCTCGGAGTTGTAGAGAATCTCGGCGGCCGTCTCGAAGCCTTCGGGGCGCGGCCGCGCCGGGTCGAGTCGCTCGACCCCGCGGCGCGTGACGCCGGCCACCTCCTCGCCGCCGTAGCTGAACTGTTCGAGCGCGCCCGCGAAGCCGAACGGGCCGGGCGCGTCGCCGTCGGCGCCGGCGCGCTCCTCGACCGCCTTGTCGAAGACGAGGACGCCGAGCGCGCCGGCGGCGCCACGCCCGTCGGCCCCGCGCAGCGCGAACCGCGCGCCCGCCTCGTCGCCCGGCCGGAAACTCTTCTGCGAGAGCGCGACGTCGAGCTTCAACTCGCGGTCGCGCGGGAAGACGACGGTGCGCGCGCCCGCGGCGAAGCCCGCGCCCTCGACCGCCCACGCCGCGGCGGCCGTCGCCGTGATGCGGACGGGGCCGTCGAAGCCCTCGCCCGAGGGGATGACGAGCGAAGCGCGCCCGCCCGAGAGCCGCACGGCCTTAGAGAAGACGACGCGCCCACGCGAGACGGCGTCCACGACCACCCCCGCGCCCTCCTGGTCGGACGCGAGCGTGACCGCGACCGGCTCGCCCGCGCGGTAGACGGTCTTCCCCGTCTCGACGCGAATCTCCGCCGCGCCGCCCCCCTGCTGCGCGAGCCAGAAGTCTTCGGAGTGCCGCCCCCCGCGCCCCTCACGGTCGCGCGCGACGAAGCGCAGGGGGATGTTGTCGCGCGACTCGTCGCGCGCCACCGGCGGGCCGACCACCTTCGCCACGCCGTAGCGGTTCGTCCGCGTCCTGAACAGCGCGGCCTCCTTCTTCCCGCCGGCCGCGGCGCCGTAGACCGCCACGTCGCACTCGGCCGGCGAGCCGTCCGCGTAGAAGGTCGTCAGGTAGAAGGCGAGCGGCAGCCCCCGCGCCTGCCGGAAGCGCCCCTCGCTGACGTAGACGTGGACGGGCTCGGTCGTGAGCCGGAGCGAGAAGCGGCGCTGCTCCGTGCGGTTGGTCGTCGGGTCTGTGACGTAGGCGGCGAAGCGCAGGTCGCGGAAGCGCTCGAAGCCGGACGCGGCCATCTCGCCGTGCGCGTCCGACACGTCGAGCCGCGCGGCGTAGCGCCCCTGCTCGTCCAGGTCGCCCTCGACCGCCGGGCGCTCCTCGGTTTCGTACTTCTGCTCTCTGTAGTTCCAGCGCCGCTCGGTCTGGCGCACGACGCGCACGCGGCCGCGTGTGACCGGCCGGCCGAAGAGGTAGTCGGCGCGCACCTCGACCGAAGGGGTCTGCCCCGCGAGGTAGAAGGGGCGGTCGGGTTTCGCCGAGACGGAGAAGTTTGGCAGGTCGTAGCGGCTGACCTTGAAGTCGGCGCGCGCGCCGTACTCTGCGTCGTCCCGCCCGCCCTCCATTTCGAGCTTGAGCGTGTAGGCGCCGAGCCGCGCGCCCTCGGGGACGCGCCAGTCAACCGAGGCGACGCCGAAGCGCGAGGTCTTGAGCGTCTCGCCGAAGGCGGTCGCGCCCTCCTCGTCCTCGACGCTGAAGGTGACCTCCTCGCCGGCGAGCGCGCGCCCCGAGGCGTCGAAGACGAGCGCGCGCATGTGCGCCGTCTGCCCCGGCTGGTAGAGCGGCTTATCCGTCGTCAGCAGCACGCGCGGCTCCACGTCCACGGACACCTCCGTCTCGGCCTCCTGCGCGAGCGAGCCGAGCCGCGCCTTGACCACCAGCCTCACCTCGCCGTCGTCCTCGAACGAGCGCGGCAGCTCGAAGTCGAGCGGCGCGAAGCCCTCGGCGTCGGTCACGCCCGCCGCCCTCAGGACCGTCTCGCCCTCGCCCGCGTCGAAGGCGAGCGTCCCCTCGACCGCGACGCCCTTCACCGGCCGCCCGTTGACCGGGTTGGCCGCGCGCGCGCGGGCGCGGAAGCCGGAGCCGGCGCGCGC
>DASVUF010000149.1:0-4194 GCA_036387195.1 Pyrinomonadaceae bacterium
GGCCCCCGCGCGCGCCTCTTCTGTTTTCGGGCGCCGCGGCGCGCGCCTTCAGCCCTCGCCGGCGATGTCGCGCTCCAGGGCGAGGAGCGTGCGCTTGAGCATGGCGCGGTGGGCGGCGCTGGTGGCGCGCTCCAACTGGTCGAGCGTGCGCGCGCGAGAGAGTTCGAGCGAGGCTAGACGCTCCTGGCGCGCGCGCTCCTCGGGCGAGAGTTGTTGAAGCCCCGGCTGCCCGGACTCCCGAAAGCTCTCCTCCTGCTGCGACTCGACCGACTTGCTCTCCCAGCCTCGCGCCAACCCCGTCACCTCCCCCGCGAAGCGGGCGGGCGGCCTCCTCCCCTCTCGGGTCACGAGGCCGCCCGCCGCCGAAGTCCTCCGAAAGCCCGCGCCGCCTCAGTAGCGCGCGTTGAGTTGCAGCGAGCGCATGATGTCGCTGAACGCCCGCTGGTAGGTCGCGTACTCGTTCTGCGGCGAGACGGCCGCCATGTAGAGCACCTGCCCGTTGCCGAGCTGCGTCGTGACGATGGTCACGCGCTCGTTGCGCCCCGTCAGCGGCGAGCGCCCCGCGAGCGTCGTGGCGAGCGCGGGGCGGCCGTCGAGCGTCGAGCGCTGGAAGCCGCCCGTCTGCCGCAGGTAGCTGTTCTGGCCCTGGATGAGCGAGTTGACCACCTCGCGCGCCGAGTTCTGAAGGTCGTTATACTGCGACTGGCCGAAGCCGAACATCACGCCGTGCGTGATGCCCTGCGAGCCGTAGGCGCCCTCGGGCGCGAACATCACAGAGCTCTGGTCGCCGAGCTGCCGCCAGTTTGAAGGGATGGCGACGCTGAAGAGGTTGGTGCGGTGCGTCTGGTAGCGCGTCGAGGGGTAGGCCACGCGCTCGCCGCGCGCGTAGACGCCGCCCTGGTTCGGGTACTGCCCCTGCTCGGGGTACTGCCCGCCCTGGCCCTGCCCCTGCCCCGGATAGTTCTGGTCCGGGTAGCGCTGGCCGGAGCGCGCTATCTCCTCCATCGTGCGGGCGCGCGGGTAGCCGCGCAGCCGCGACTGTATCTGGCGGAACTCGGCCGTGTCGCCGCGCCCGCCCTCGACGCGCAGCATCGCCGCCTCCTGCATGATGCGCTGCTCGCGGTTGCCCGGGTTCGGGTGGCTGGAGAGCCACTCGGGGCCGCCCGAGCCGCCGCCCTGCTGCGCGATGGTGCGGAACATGTTGGCGAGGTCGCGCGGGTCGTAGCCGGCGCGCGCCATGATCTGCGCGCCCAGGATGTCGGCCTGCGTCTCGTACTTGCGGCTGTACTTGAGCGCGCCCGCGCCGAAGCCTATCTGGCTGGCCGCGCCGACCACCTGCCCGACGCCGCCGCCGATGACCGCGCCCGCTATCTGGCCCAGGACCGACCCTATCTGGAACTTCTGCGTCTCGGTCGCCTGCGCGGTGGCGTGGCGCAGCGCGACGTGCGAAATCTCGTGCGCCATCACGCCGGCCATCTCGCCCTCGCTGCGCGCCGCCTCTATCATGCCGCGGTTGACGAACATCGGGCCGCCGGGCAGCGCGAAGGCGTTGATGTCGCGCGCGTCAACGACGTCGAACGAGTAGCGGAAGGAGGGCTGCTGGAACTCGGAAGGGATGGCGGAGACGAGCCGCTGGCCGACCCTGTCCACGTAGCCGTCCACCGCGCTGTCGCGCAGGATGGGCATCTGCTGGTAGACCTGCTGCGCGGCCTGCTGGCCGGCCTGCACGTCCTCGGCCACCTGATACTTGTTCTTCGGCATCTCGACGCGCGTCTGCCCGAGAGCCGCGAGCGGCATGACCAGCATGGCGAAGGCCAGCGCCACGGCCGGCAGCCCCCGCGAACCGTTTCTTCTGATAGTCATCATCTTAATCTCCCCCGCGGCCCGCGAGCCCCCTTTACCCTAAAGGGGGCCGCGGCCGAGAATCATGACGCAAAAAACGACGAGCGGCGCGTCCCCATTTAATGCCAGAGGGCGCGCCGCTCGCACGGCATTTTTTGGCCCCTCTGAACACTCGCTGTCAAAAGCCGCGACGCTCGCGGCGCTTTGAGGAGAGCGGGAGAGGATTTCAACTTTTTCGTCCCGGCGCGCCCCGTCTCGTGCGCGGCGTCGCGGGCGTCCGGACCCTTTTTAGATGAGCCGCGCGGCGCGGTCGTGGCCTGGCCGCTCAGCCCCTCCCCCTGCGGCGTCGCGACCCGCGCGGGCGAGGTCTAACGTTTCTGTCGCGTTCCTGTCGCGGGGCGGCCTCGCCGCCGCCCTCTTCGGCGAAGCGCGCGGTCGCGCCGCTCGGCGGGCGCGGTATCGAGACGGCCACGAAGGGCGACGTGATGACCTGCGTTGTAAAGCTTCCGGACGCCGGACGCCGCTCGCCCACTGTGACAGCAAGCACAGTGCCAACCCGCTTGATTCCCGTAATCTCGATGCTGTAGCCGCCCGTCGGCCGCTGACCCTGGTACGCGACGACTACGGCGCGCGTATCGAAGCTGACGTCGGGCAGCGGCCGCCCGGCGCCAATCGTCTCCCACGCGCGGCGCCAGCCGGCCGCGTCCGTAATCAGCTCGACGGCGCGGCCGCCCTCGTGCGCGCTCGTCGTCCCCGTGGCGAGCAGCGAGAACTCGACGGGCCGGGACTCCTCCGCGTCCTGCGGGGCGGCGGCCGAGGCGCGCGCGCCGTCCTCGCCGAGCATCGCCATGCGCAGAATCTTGACGGGCGGCATGCCGTAGCTGAGCAGGCGGTCGTGGAAGTCGCCGAGGCGGAACGAGTCGCCGAGCTGCCGCCGCCACTCCTCGCGCAGACGCAGTATCTCCGACTTGCCGAGCGTGTAGACGAGGTAGGTCGGGTCGAGCGTGCCGCGCCGCGCCTCGCGCTCGGCGTTGGTGCGCGGCTGGTAGCCTTCGCGCACGAAGAACTCGACCGCCTCGGGGTACGTCATCCCGGCGGTGTGGAGCCTGAGGCCGACGACGTAGCGGCACAGGCGCAGCAGCGCCGCGTCGAGCTGCGCCAGGCGCAGCTTGGGGTTGTTCCCGCCGAAGCCCTCGTCGAGCATCATCTGCTCGCAGTAGTGCGCCCAGCCCTCGACGAAGCTGGCCGAGCCGAGCGCCGCGCGCACGGGCGACGCGCCGCGCGCCTTGAGCAGTTGGTAGTAGTGGCCGGGGTACGCCTCGTGGATGGAGGTCACGGTCAGGCCGTAGCGGTTGTAGCGGCCGAGGTGCTCCTCCTGCTGCTGCGGCGTCCAGGCGGGGTCGGGCGGCGTGACGTAGTAGAAGCCCTCGTCGGCGACGCGCTCGAAGGCGCCTGGGGCGTCGAGCGAGGCCGAGGAGAGCGAGCGCGCGTACTCGGGCGTCTCGGCCACCGTCAGGTTCTCGCGCGCGGGCGGCGTCAGAATCCCCTCGGCGCGGACGAAGGCGCGTATGCGGTCGAGGTCGGAGCGCGCCTCGCCGACGAGTCCGTCGGCGGTCGGGCGCTCGCGCGCGAGCAGTTGGAGCGCGGCGCGGACGCCGCGGCCGGGCGCGACCTCCTCGGCGACGGCGCGCATCTGGTCCTGCGTCTCGCGCAACTGCCGCTCGCCCTCGCGCAAAAGCGCCGCGGTCGGCGTCTCGACCATCTCCTCGTAGAGCAGCTTGCGGCGGTAGTTCTCGGCGCCGAGCGCGAAGTCGCCGTTCGAGCGCGGGAGCAGCTCGCGCTCCAGCCAGTCGCGGTAGGAGCGCAGCGCCGCGGCCGCCTGCCCGTTCGCCTCGTGGAACTCGGCGCGGCGCGCGGCGTCGAGGCGCGAGCCGCCCGCGCGCTCGAACATCTGCGGCACGACGCGCTCGAAGAACTCGACGCCGCCGGCGGCCTGCGCGATGGCCGTCTCGGTGTAGACGCGCGGCGGGTTGTCGAGGTTCTGGCGCGCCTCGGCGAGCAGGCGCGGTATCTGCCGCTCGCGCGCGAGCACGGCCGGCAGGCGCTGCTCGACGGGCGCGTAGGCGCGCTTGAGGATGTTGTCCACGCCCGCCGAGACGAGCCGCGTGTAGACGTCCGGGTCGCGCCGCCACATGCGCACGTCTTCGAGTTCGAGCAGGCGCGCGCGCGCGTGCGAGCCGACGACCAGGAAGTCGTAGCGCGCCGCGGGCGACAGCCGCCACTCGGGGACGCGCGCCAGCTCGGCCAGCACGCCCTTCAGCCGCCGCGCCTCGCGCGCGACCGCCGCCGCGT
>DASVUF010000150.1:0-4643 GCA_036387195.1 Pyrinomonadaceae bacterium
GCACCTCGGTCTGGCGGCGCGCGTCCGACTCGAACTTCTTCTGCTCGGCCGCCGTGTAGCCGTCGCCGAGGATGAGGAAGTCAACCTTGTCCGCGGGGTCGCCGCTCCTCTGAATCTCTATCGGCTGCGCGGGCGCCTTCGGCGCCGAGCGGTCTACGAAGATGTCGGCGGGGTCTACGCCGACTGACCAGACCTCGCGGAAGAGGTTCCGCGCGTCGCGCTTCTTCAGGACGACGCGCGCCGCCGCCTCGGGGGCGGGGAAGCGCAGCGACTCCTGGAAGGTGCGGCGCGAGGCCCTGGCCTCGTCGGTCGTCTCCCACTCGCCGTAGATGGAGGCGAAGCCGCGCGAGTAGAGCAGGCGGCCGGTCTTCGCGTCGCTGACCTCGAAGAGGTACTTGCCGAGGTTGGTGTCGTCCGCCGCGCGGCGCGGGTTGCCGGGCCACGCCAGCGGCTCGACGACGACGCGGTCGAGGCTGAAGACCTCTTCGGCGGAGTTGCCCGTGTGGTAGTAGTCGAGCCGCATCGTCCGCGGCGGCCGCGGCGACTGCGGCGGCTGCGGCGGCTGCGGCGGCTGCGGCGCGCCCGCGGCGAGCAGCAGCGGCAGCGCGAGGAGCGCGAGAGCGGCGAGAGTCGTTTTCAGCATGCGCCCATTCTACACGCGCCCGCGCGCCGCGTGTGGAAGAAGCTCTGCGGGGCTTGAGAAACGCGCGCGTGGATTGTATCCCGCCCGCCGCACGCGCGGCGGGGCGGCGATTCGGGCGCGTACAGAATCTCGTACGGGCCGCGCGCGCCGCGCGATTCAGTTCTTCATAACCTAATCCGAAAACTCCAATGCGCGCCGGCGCGCCCTTCACCCTTCCCGGCGCAAAGCCGCCGCCGCCGCAAAGGCTCCCGAAGCGGCATACACCTTGCCCCTCCCGCCCGCGTGCGTGAGTGGACAAGATTCGGCTTGCCCCACTAACCGAACGCTTCCAATTAAATGAACCCGGAGACGCTGTCTCCAGGGAGAGGTGTGCGCGCCGGACGGTTGTCACCCCAGGCCAGCCCGACTGGGTTCGCGCGACACCGGGTTAGAGACCTTACAGGAGGTAGAGAGATGAAGATACGAGTTCTCATGCTCGCCCTGGCGCTCTTCGTTCCGTTCGTGAACGTCGCGGCGCAGACCAGCCGCGGGACCGTCAGCGGCGTGGTCACCGACCCGGCGGGGGCCGTCATCCGGGGGGCCAGCGTCACGCTGACCAACACGCAGACCAACGTCTCGCGCCAGACGACGGCGAACGACGAAGGCTTCTACCGCTTCGACGCCGTCGAGCTGGGCACCTACACGGTCGTCATCGGCTCGCCCGGCTTCGGCGAGCTGACCAAGGCCAACGTCGTCGTCAACGCCAACCAGAACTCGCAGATTGACGCGCAGCTCGCGCCGGGCGGCCAGCAGGTGACGGTGGACGTCGTGGCCGAGGCCGGCGCGGCCCTGCAGACCGAGGCGCCCGCGCGCGGCGGCAACATCAGCGCGCGCCAGGTCACCGAGCTGCCCATCGCCAGCCGCAACCCGGCGCTGCTCGCGCTGACGCTGCCGGGCGTCTCGTCGAACCGCTTCGGCTTCGGCATCGGCACCTTCTCGGTCAACGGCGCGCGCGGCCGCTCGAACAACTTCCTGCTCGACGGCATCGAGAACAACGACACCTCGGTCGCCGGCCAGGGCTACCAGGTGACGAACCCCGACGCCGTGGCCGAGGTGTCGGTGCAGACCTCGAACTTCGACGCCGAGTTCGGCCGCGCCGGCGGCGCCGTCATCAACACCATCACCAAGTCGGGGACGAACGAGTTCCACGGCACGCTCTCGGCCTTCCTCGACTCGACGCGCGACGACGCCATCACCAGCAGCCTCTCGCGCGACCCGCGCATCGCGGCGCGCGGCCGGCTCGACCCCGGCACGCAGCAGGTCTACGCGGGCACCATCGGCGGCCCCGTCTACCTGCCGCGCTTCGGCGAGGGCGGCCCCGGCTACTGGAGCGGCAAGAACCGCACCTTCTTCTTCGCCTCCTACCAGGAGGAGCGGCAGCTCTCGACCGGCAACACGTCGCTGACGACGCCGACGGCGGCCGGGCGCGAGCGCCTGCGGCAAATCTTCGCGCCGGGCGCGAGCAGCAACCTCGACACATACCTCGGCGTGACGCAGAACTCGGTCGCCACCTCGGGCTTCCAGAACATCGCCATCGGCGCCCGGCCGGGCTGCGACGCCCCGTGCAACATCCAGTTCGGGACCTTCGTCGGCACCTACGCCAACGTCTTCAAGGACCGCCAGGCCATCGGGCGCATAGACCACACGATTGACGAGAACGACCAGTTCAGCGCCCGCTACGTCTACGGCAACCGCGTCCAGCCGACGGGCGCGCTCGCCAACTTCGTCGTCGGCTTCGAGGTCGGGAACATCAACGCGACGCAGAACCTGCTGCTCCAGGAGATTCACACCTTCTCGCCGTCGCTGACGAACGACCTGCGCGTCGGCTACGGCCGCATCGCGTTCGACTTCCCCATCAGCGGCGCGAACCCGCTGGCGACCTCGCTCGGGACCATCAACATCAACCAGCTCACGCCGGCGCCGGCCATCGGCGTGCCGTCGAACTTCCCGCAGGGGCGCATCTCGAACAACTACATCTTGCAGGACACGATGACGCACGTGCGCGGCGACCACACCTTCCGCTTCGGGCTGGAGGTGCTCAACCAGCGTTCGCGCCAGCAGGTGCCCTTCCGCGCGCGCCCCGACCTGACCTACCAGGCCAGCACGGGCTTCACCGGCTTCGCCAACTTCATCGACGACTTCGGCGGCTCGGGCGGCGCGGCGCAGCGCGACTTCGGCGTGGACGTCTTCTACCCGCGGCGCGTCCGCCAGTCCTACTTCTTCCAGGACCGCTGGCGCGCGTCCGACGAGCTGACGCTCACGCTCGGGCTGCGCTACGAGGACTTCGGCCGGCCCGTGACCTCGCTGGCGACGCAGACCTTCACCGGCCTCTTCAACCTCGACCCCGTGACGCGCACCGGCCCCTACAGCGAGCCGAACGAGGCGCCGAAGGACCTGAACAACTTCGCGCCCACGGTGGGCGTCGCCTACGCGCCGGCGTTCCGCGAGGGGCTGCTCGGCACGCTCTTCAGCGAGCGCCGGACGGTCATCCGCGCCGGCTACCAGGTGACCTACGACTCGTTCTTCGACAACATCGCGTCGAACGCGGCGGCCTCGTCGCCGAACATCGTCGCGACGGCGGTCAACTCGGTCGTCTCGGCGGCGAACCCGCGCGGGCTGCCGAACCTCGCGGCCTCGCTCCCGACCGCGCCGCGGCCGCTCTCGCCGCTCGACGGCCAGACGCTGGTCGCGCGCGACCTCGTCAACCCGTACTACCAGCGGTGGTCGCTCGGGCTCCAGCGCGAGCTGCCGTCGAACTTCATCGTTGACGTCTCCTACGTCGGCTCGAAGGGGACGAAGCTCTACCTGAACGAAGACCTCAACCCTGTGCTGCCGGAGAGCATGCGCAGCGCGCCGCCCGCGGGCTACCCGAGCGCCTGCACGCCGGGGACGAACCTGACGGCGGCGCAGGCGGCCGGCACGAACTTCGCCGCCGGGACGCCGTGCCCGCTCTCGAATCGCCTCGACATCCTCCAGGGCGCGCGGCTGACGCGCACCAACGGCGGCTCGTCCAGCTACCACGCCGGCCAGCTCGAAGTGCGCCGCCGCTTCGCCGACAACCTGGCGCTGACGGCCAGCTACACCTGGTCGAAGCTCATCGACAACGGCTCGGAGGTCTTCGCCGTCGCCAACATCAACCTGCCGCAGCAGGCGGCGCGCCCGCCCATCCTCGGCTTCAGCAACCGGCTGGAGCGGTCGGTGTCGCTCTTCGACCGCACGCACCGCGCGGTCTTCACCTACGTCTACCAACTGCCCTGGATGAGCGAGCAGCGCGGGTTCCTCGGGCGCGTGCTCGGCGGGTGGGAGTGGTCGGGCGTGACCACGTTCGAGACGGGCGTGCCCGTGACGGTCGCCAACGGCGCCGACGCCGACGGCATCGGCGGCAACTTCGACCGGCCGGACGTCAACCCGGCGGGCGTGCCGGGGACGCGCGCCATCCCTTCGCTGACCGTGGCGAGCGCGTCGAACCCGGCCGTGGCCGCGACCAACGTCTGCGGCGTCACGACCGTCGGCACGCTCTTCTACACCGACGCGCCGAGCGGCGCCGGCGCCTGCATCGGGCTGACGCCGGGCAACGCCTACTACATCGGCCTGCTCGCCAACTCGGGGCGCACCGGCAACCTCGGCCGCAACACGCTGCGGACGCCGGGGACGAACCTCTTCGACATGAACTTCACGAAGCGGACGCGCATCAGCGAGAACGTGCGCCTGGAGTTCCGCACCGAAGTCTTCAACATCTTCAACCACCCGAACTACCTCCAGGGGAGCGTCAGCCCGTTCACGCCCGCGGCCGGCAACCTCCCCGTCACCGTCCTGACCTCCGTCGCCGGCCGCTTCCTGCAGCCCAACACCGTCGGCACCGACGGCGGCGGGCGCACCATCCGCTACCAGCTCAAGCTCGTCTTCTAGACGGCGGCCTGAGCCCCGCTAACTACCCCGAGGGGGCGCGTCGCGCGAACGT